>JACPAM010000115.1 GCA_016180805.1 Deltaproteobacteria bacterium
GGCGCCCAGCCAATACCGAAGCCAGCCGTTTCGCTCGATGAGGCGGCTCGGAAGGGCCTTGAGCCACTCTTCGAGCGTATGGTGCCTCGCCTCGGCGATGAGTGACGAAGCATGTTCGGCGATCAGTCGAGCGAGAGTCCTCCAGTCAGCCGACGCGCGTAGCAGCCCGACGGCCTCCTCTATATCCTCTATCGAACCTGACTCGACCAGGAGCCGGGCGACCTTTCGCTGGAGCCGGCTCAGCGCGGCGGGCGAGAACCTCATTTTGGCTTGGGCGACCAGGAACTCTCGAAATAGAGGGTGGTACTGATAGACGGGCTCGGTTTGGCCGCGTTTTTCGGTAAAATAGTTCCGGCTGTTTAAATCTGCCAGGACGCGGGATGCCTGTGCGATACCGGTAAGCTCTACCGCTGCCCGGCCGCTTATTTTTCCAAGCATCGAGGTCTTGAGCATGATGTTTTGGGCTTCGAGGTCCTGCCTTTCCAGTATTTCCTGCGCGAAATAGTCGAACACGGCTTGGGATCCGGCGCCGCCTTTGGGCTCCGAGCCTTCGATCTCAGCTTGCTCCAGCATAAGCACCAAGCCTGCTGCCCATCCGTCGCTCTTGCGGTGCGCTTCTTGGATGGCTTTCTTGGCAAGGCTTCTCTTGTTGCGCAGCCGGGCGATCCCGGCCGCTTCGCGGAGAGTCAGCCGCAAAGCCTCCCAAGCGAGAATTTGCATGTCGTTTCCAGCGCGTAGCTGGGCGAATTGGCTTGGGGGCGCGACGCGGCTGATGAGCGCGACCCAGCCTCCTCGCGGCATTTGTCGAATGCCTTCGGTGATGATGTCATGAAAGTTCGAGCCATGGGGAACCTCCTGGCAATTGTCGAGAACGATCGCGAAAGGAGGCTTTAGGCGGCTGAAGAGGTCGGAAAAATAGACGCGCGCGAAGGCGCTCAGATTCCGCGCGTGCTCCGGGCCGAACCGGGGCGGCGTTTTCCGTTTATGAGGCCCGGCCCGTTTCCTGGCTAAGCTCATGTAGTAGAAAAAGGTGGCGACGTCGCTGTCGCCTTCGTCCACTTGGTACCAAAGAGTTCGAAGCCGGCGGGACTTTACGTAACTTGCGACCAGGGTCGTCTTTCCCGAGCCCGGAGGCCCCGTCATCCAAAGCACCGGTCGTTTTCGCGCTCGGTCGAGAACGCGGAACAGGCGCGTGCGGGGAAGAACCCGCTGGAATCGCGGCGGCCGTAACTTCGCAAGCGGTGTGGGGCCGGTCTGCACTCTGACCGCAGCGGGAAAAAGATGGCTTTTGCGACGGCTCGCGGGTGTTGACCCCGATCCGACAAAAATAACCAACTCATATGCGATCGTGGACCCCGAACCGAGTTCATTGCCACTGAGAGTACCCTGCTCGGAACCAATTCGGATCGGGGTTGCTCCCCGGCAAACGGCGGGCACCATTATCATTCCAAAGCCGGTGAGAAAACAAGCGGTTGGGGCGGGCGGCGTGTGAACTCCGAATGAAGTTATGTTATGTTGCCCACGTGATCCTGGAGGAGATTGCGGCGCATGTTCGGGGAGAGGTGGCGCGACGGACGCGCGAAGTTCCGCCATCGTTGCTGCGAGACCGTCCCCTTTTTCATCGTCCCCGCAGGGGCTTTTTGGCTAGCCTGCAGGGGAACTCCCGGCGCATTATCGCGGAGCTGAAGCGCGCCTCGCCGTCTCAGGGCCTCATCCGAGAGGAGTTTGATCCGGTTAGGATCGCCCGGGAGTATGCCGCTAACGGGGCGAGCGCCATTTCCGTCCTGACCGAGGAGCGCTACTTTCACGGGAGCCTCGAGTATCTGGAGCGGATCTACAAAGAAGTTTCTCTCCCGCTTTTGCGTAAGGACTTCGTCGTGGACAGTTATCAGATAACCGAAGCGAGAAGCTTTGGGGCCGATGCGATTCTGCTGATCTGTGCGCTTCTTAATCGGCGCCAGCTCGAGGAGTTCAGAGACGAGGCGACCTCCTTAGCGCTCGATACGTTGGTCGAGGTTCATACCGAGGCGGAGCTGGAACAAGCCCTGGCGGCGGGGGCCTGTCTGATCGGGATCAACAACCGAAACTTGCAGACCTTTGAGGTTAGCCTCGAAACGACGGAGCGGCTGGCCCCAAAGGTGCCGCCGGAGGTCACGGCTGTGTGTGAGAGCGGCATCGATCGCCTGGAGCAGATCCGGCGAGTCGAGCGGCTGGGAGTCCATGTCTTCCTGATCGGCGAGGCGCTGATGCGCGCGCCGGAGCCGGGAGCGAAGCTGAGGGAGCTGCTTAACCCTCACCCTTCTCCCTCTCCCTGACAGGGAGAGGGTAGGGAGAGGGTGAACGTAGGCTGATTATGGTTAAGGTCAAGGTTTGCGGGATCACCAATATGGAGGACGCGCTGAAGGCGGTAGAGTACGGCGCGGACGCGCTGGGGTTCAACTTTTACCCGCCGAGCCCACGCTGTATCACCCCGGAGAAAGCCCGCGCCATTGTGGCCGAGCTTCCCGACAAGATCTGCAATGTGGCGCTTTTCGTCAATGAGCCCAGAGAGAGGGTCGAAGAGGTCTTGGGATACGGCCTTCGTGCCGACGGCCGGCAGGCTTTTCAGGCTCTTCAGTTCCACGGTGATGAAAGCCCGCAATACTGCCGTGGCTGGAAGCTCAAGGTCATCAAGGCTTTTCGCATCAAAGACCAGGCTTTAGCGACTCGACTGCGCGGCTTCCCGGCTGATTTTTATCTCCTGGATGCGTGGGCGCCGGGCTACGGCGGTTCCGGTTCCACGTTCCCGTGGAGTTGGCTCGCCGGGCTCGACTCGGACAAAGTGATTCTCGCCGGCGGTTTGGACATTGACAACGTTCAGGAGGCAATCCGGTTCGTCCGGCCGTACGGGGTGGATGTCTGCACCGGGGTCGAGGCCAAGCCGGGGATCAAGGATCATGGGAAACTCAAGGAATTCATCCACGCCGCCAAGAATGCCGGATAATCGGGGCCACTTCGGTCTTTACGGCGGCCGCTACGTCTCCGAGGCGCTGATGCCGGCGGTGATCGAGTTGGAGAAGGCCTACACTCGGGTGCGCCGGGATCCCGGCTTCCGCCGCGAGTTTCACTATCAACTGCGGGAGTATGCAGGGCGAGAAACGCCGCTCTATTTCGCCGCGGGTTTGAGCGCGAGGCTCGGCGGCGCGCGCGTCTATCTAAAGCGCGAAGATCTCTGCCACACCGGAGCCCACAAGATCAACAACACGGTCGGCCAGGCCCTCCTGGCTGAGCGAATGGGCAAGCGGCGCATCATCGCGGAAACCGGCGCCGGCCAACACGGCGTGGCCACCGCGACTGTGGCGGCGAGATTCGGGATGGAGTGCGAGATCTTCATGGGCAAGGAAGACGTGGCGCGGCAAGCGCTCAATGTCTTTCGCATGAAGCTGCTCGGGGCGAAGGTGCGGGTCGTCGAATCGGGGAGTCAGACGCTCAAGGACGCGATGAACGAGGCGCTCCGAGATTGGGTCACCTATGTCCGTCACACCTATTATCTCATCGGCTCGGTGGCCGGACCTCATCCGTATCCGCTGATCGTGCGCGACTTTCAGTCCGTGATCGGACAAGAGGCGCGCCGGCAGATTCTTGCCCGGGAAGGGCGGCTTCCCGATTATCTCGTCGCGTGCGTGGGGGGAGGGAGCAACTCCATGGGTCTGTTCTATCCCTTCCTCAAAGATCGCAAGGTGAAGATGGTGGGCGTCGAGGCGGGCGGGTTGGGGCTAAAAACCGGCCGCCATGCGGCCTCTATTCTGGCCGGACAAGTGGGCGTGCTTCACGGGAGCAAGAGCTATCTTCTTCAAGATCGATTGGGGCAAATACGCCATACGCACTCCATCGCTGCCGGGCTCGATTACCCAGGCGTCGGCCCGGAGTTGAGTTACCTGCGTGATCAGGGCAGGGTTCGTTTCGCCTCCGCCACGGACCGGGAAGCGGTGGCCGCCCTCAGGTTGCTCGCCGAGGTCGAGGGGATCATATCGGCCCTGGAGAGCGCCCATGCTCTGGCTGAGGCGATCCGGCTCGCCCCACGGCTCGGCAAGGACCGGTTAATCATCGTGAATCTTTCCGGTCGGGGTGACAAGGACATGGACACCATCGCGGATTATCTCGGGGTGGGCCTATGACGGCGCAATGCAGATTTCAGATTGCAAATTGCAAAACTCAAAATTTTACATTTTCCATTTGCACTCTGCATTTTGCACTGGAGCGTAGTTCTTCATGAATCGCATCGACGAAAAATTTGCCGGGCTCAAAAGCCAGGGCGAGGCTGCCTTGATCCCGTTCGTGACCGCCGGGGATCCCGATCTCGATGCCACCTTGCAGATCCTGCGCGCTGTGGAACGCGGCGGGGCGGACCTGATCGAGCTCGGCGTCCCCTTCTCCGATCCGATGGCCGATGGACTCACCATTCAGCGCGCCTCGGAGCGCGCCTTGCAAAGCGGCACGACTCTCCCGCAGATCCTCGAGATGGTTCGTCAACTGCGCCGCCATTCGGAGATCCCGCTGATTCTTTTCGGTTACTACAACCCCTTTTTTCGTTACGGGCTCAAGCGTTTTGCCCACGATTTGAACGCCGCTGGCGTCGACGGAATCCTGTGCGTGGATCTCCCTCCTGAGGAGAGCGGGGAGCTGAGGCGATGGACCGATCCCCATGGCTTGGATACGATTTTTCTTCTTGCGCCAACCAGCGACGCAACGCGGATCAGGCTGGTTTCGGAGCAGGGCCAGGGGTTTATCTACTATGTGTCCGTAACGGGAGTGACGGGCGCGCGCAAGCGTTTTGAGGCCGATCTGCGGGCTCAGGTGACCCGGGTGCGGCGAGTCACGCGCCTTCCGGTCGGCGTCGGCTTCGGCGTTTCCACGCCCGACCAGGCGGCCTGGATCGCTTCCTTTGCCGACGCCGTGGTGGTAGGAAGCGCCTTGATTACACAGATCGAAAAGGCTAAAGGATGGCGGGAAAAGTCGAAGCGGGCGGGAGCCTTCGTGGCGCGGTTGAAACGGGCGATGAAGCGAGTAGCAAAACAAAGCTAATAGCTCTCAGCAATCAGCTGTTCCTTCAGGCTGAAAGCTGACGGCTGAGGGCTCACAGGCTACAATGAGATCTTATTCGGAGACGCTGAACACCATTTTCAACCTGCGCGGAGGTGAGATCGATTTGCGGCTGCAGCGTGTCGAGCAGGCGCTGGCGCTGTTTGATCATCCCGAGCGCCGTTATCGCGCGTTCCATATTGCCGGGACCAATGGCAAAGGCTCCACCGCGGCGATGCTGCAGAGAATTCTCTCGGCTGAGGGCTATCGAGCCGCACTTTACACCTCGCCGCACGTCGTCTCATTCACCGAAAGGATTCGGATCGGAGAACAGGAAATATCGCCCGCGGAGGTGGTGGAGATAGCCGCGCTGATCGAGGACCGTTTGCAGCGCGCAGGAATCAGCCTTACCTTTTTTGAGTTCGTGACCGTAATGGCCTTCGTCTACTTCGCCTGGGGCGGGGTGGATGTTGCGGTGGTGGAGGTCGGGTTGGGGGGCAGGTTGGATGCGACCAACCTCGTCCTTCCCCAGGTATCGGTGATCACCACCATCGCCAAAGATCATGAGGCCTATCTGGGCTCGGACACCCTCTCCATCGCGCGCGAGAAAGGCGGGATTATCAAAGAAAGAGTTCCGCTGGTCGGTGGGACCCTGCCCCCTGAAGTCGAAGAGCTTCTCAGGGGGATCGCCCAGGCCAAGAGCGCGGCGCCTTTTTTCCTGGGCAAAGATTTTTCCTTGGAGGTGAAGGATACGGAGCGTTTCGACTACCGCGGTCTTAAGTGGAACCTGGCCGATCTTTCCCTGGCGCTGCGCGGGAGGTATCAGCGAGCAAACGCCGCCGTGGCTTTGGCGGCGCTTGAGGTTGCGCGGGAAGCCTTCCCGGTAGGCGAGGCGGCGATCCGGGAAGGACTGCGGACAGTCTTCTGGCCGGGGCGCTTCGAAGTCATTTCGGCAGAGCCGCGGCTGATTTTAGACGGGGCGCATAACGGTGAAGGCGTCAATGCCCTGGTGCGCGAGATCCGCCATTTTCAAAAAGATAAGAAGGTCAGGCTTCTCTTTGCCGCGATGGCGGACAAGGACTGGCCTCATATGTTGGGCGAGCTTTCGACGGTGGCTGCCGAGGTGGTCTTGACCCGGGCGCCGATGGCGCGCAGCGCTGACCCGAACGAGCTCGCCTCGGCGCTTGCCCCGCAGATGCCGTTTCGAATCATCGAAAGTCCGCTTGAGGCTGCCCGGTTTTTGCTTCAGAGGGCGGGGCCGGATGACACCGTGCTGGTTGCGGGATCGCTTTATCTTTTAGGCGAGGTCAGGCCTTGGCTGCTTGCCCAAGCAGGACTGGAACGGGTGACGAAAACAAAGCCGGTGGAGGCGTGAAGGTGGGTGCGATGGTTGCTCGAAGGAGATACGCCATTTTGGCTTTGAACTTTATCCTGTTTGGGTGGGCAGCGCCCGCGTTGGGGGCGCAGGCCGGGCCAGCGGCTGCTCCCAGTGAGCAGATCAACGTCAGCGCAGACAATCTTTCCGTTGGCGACAGCGGCACCCAGGTGGAAGCCAGGGGAAACGTCGAGGTGCGGCGCGGCGAGACGATCTTGCGGGCGGAGGAGGTTCGAGTCAACCGCAAGACGCAGGATGTCGAGGCGAAAGGCAAGGTCTCCGTAGAGGACCCCCAGGGCAGTCTGAAAGCCGATTCGGTTCGTTTGAATCTCGAGCAGGAAACCGGTGAGATCCAAAACGGGGATCTTTTTTATAGTCGAAGCCATTTGAGCTTGAGCGGGAGGCGGTTGGAGAAATTTGCCGGCCAAGCCTATCGTATCGACGACGGGCTTTTTACGACCTGCATTTGCGCGTCCGGTCCTCCCACGTGGAAGATCGGCGCCGAAGAGATCGAGTTGACCGCGGAAGGCACGGGCGTCGTCAAGGGCGGAACCTTCTATCTCCTCGACATCCCGGTGCTCTATCTTCCCTATGCCTTTTTTCCCGTTAGAACCGAGCGCCAGAGCGGTTTTCTATTTCCCCGGCTCGGCTCTTCCAGCAAAGAGGGCTTCAAGTTTGAGCAGCCATTTTTCTGGGCTGTCTCCAAGAGCACCGACGCCACCTTTGGGATCGATCTGGAAACCCGCGCCCGAATTGGGCTCCTCAGCGAGCTCAGGACGGTTCTCAGCCGGGACGCCGAGGGGCAGCTCAACGCGGCCTATTTCAACGAGGGCTTGCGAAAGGGGGAGCAAAAGTCGATCGTCGATCGCACCATCGCCAATCAGGAGATTCCCAAAGACCGGTGGAATATCGTCGCCTCGCATCGCCACGCGAGCCCGCTCGGGTGGAAGAGCTACAGCGATATTTTCGCCGTCAGCGATGACCTTTTTCTGCGCGAGATCGACCTGCGCGACATCCACACTTTCGACTTGGGCCCGGCGGTCCGCGACCGCGACTTGAGGACGAGCCGCTTCAGCCGCTCCCGTTTCGGTTTTCTGCGCGATTGGGGCGATGTGCGCCTTCAAGGCGAGTGGGCATTTTATCAGGACTTCGTTCAGGAAGACGAACCGACCCTGCACAAGACTCCCCAGGTTCTGGTCCGGGGGCGGCATCTTCTCGGGGATAGCCCGCTCGAGCTTCGCTGGCGGGCCGAAGGGGTGAACTACCTGCGCAAGGAGGGAGCCGATGGGCTCCGCCTCGATCTGCGCCCGGAGCTTTTCTGGCCGATCAGAGTCGCCCCGCATCTGTTGGGATCGTTTGCCTTCGCGCTCCGCGAGACTGCCTACCACCTCTATCAAAGCGGCGGTCCCTTTGACCGCAACAGCTCGCGCGAGCTCTTCGAAGTGAGAGGCAAGCTCGGAACCTCTTTGGGGCGGGTTTTCGCGCTCGATGGGCCGACTCTCGCAAAGATCAGGCATGTCGTCGAGCCGGAGATTAGCTATCTCTTCATCCCCCGGACCCAAGACCGCGATATTCCGATCTTTGACGGGACGGATCGGATCAATCGGCGAAATTTGCTGACGTTCGCCCTCGCCAACCGGTTTTGGGGCAAGTTTGCCGAAAGACCGATCGCGGTTCCCGAGGATCGGGACGTCGAGCTTGTGGGTGCGCCGGTCGGCGCGGAGGTACGGGAGCTAGGGACACTACGGCTCGCCTTGAGTTACGATGTCGATCGCGAGCGGAAGGGAGGCGACACCCTATCCGATCTCGGCGTCAACCTCCGCGTTAACCCGCGCGATTACCTCGCCTTGGGATTCGACACGGGTCTAAACCCCGGGCCATGGCAGTTCACCCAGGTAGCCGCGCTTATGTCGCTTCGCGATCCTCGCCCGATGGCTCGCCGTGTTCTGGATCGGGACTTTATGCGGCCCAACCATTTGGATGTGAGCTACCGGTTTGTCCGTCGAGGGTTTTTGGCGGAGCTGGCAGAGAACGCGAACCTGACAACTCTCAGGGACGAACGGCTCATCGAACGCAACGTCCTCGGCGAATTGGGCGCCCGGGCCCTTTTCCATCTCACCGACCATCTGCTCTTGATTTACGATTCCATTTATAATGCGCGGGACAGGCGCTTTACGGCGAATCGCGGCGCCGTCAAGCTGCTGTCCCAGTGCGAGTGCTGGACAGTGAGCTTCTCGGTGAACCGGAGCACCAATCCCGACAGGACAAGCTTCAAATTCGATTTCAACCTCCTGGGTTTGAGCTCCGGAGCCAAAGGGCTGTTTGAATAGGGCTAAAGTCAGGCCGTTTGCGGAGGCGTTCAAATGGCTGAGAGTTACCATCCAAGCCGGGTAGATAAACCTTGGGGCTACGAGCTCATCTGGGCGCATACCGAGCGCTACGTCGGCAAGATCCTGCACATCCACAAAGGGGAGTCCCTCAGCTACCAGTATCACCGCGTCAAGGATGAATCCATCCATTTGCTGCGGGGAACGATGGAATTGGAAATCGAGACCGAAGGGGAGCGAAAGCAAATCCGCTTCCTCCCCGGCGACTGTTTCCACATCACGCCGGGAATGAAGCACCGGATGACGGCGATCAAAGACTGCGACGTCCTGGAAGTCTCCACTCCCGACCTGGACGACGTGGTGCGAGTCGAGGACCGCTACGGGCGGGCAGAGAAAAAAACTGGAATCTGATACTATGGCTTTCGATTCAATAGAGGCCCCTGGTGGCACAGACAGAAGATTATTTAACGTTGGCAGAGCGGCTAATCCAGCGGGGCTTGCTCTCCGCTGAAGAGATGGAGCGAATCGCCCGCCTACAGCGCGAGCAGCAGGCTCCGCTCATGCGCCTGGTCATCGAGCTCGGATTCGTATCGGAGGATAACCTCCTTCCGGTCCTAAGCGACCACCTCGGCATCCCCATGGTCTCGTTAAGGGACTTTCCCTTGAGTTCTTTTCCGGTCGAGCTTCTCTCCGACGCGGTTGGTTTCCTCAAGCTCAGCAGGATGGTTCCCCTCAAAGTAGAAGACCAGACTTTGTTGGTAGCCACGACCGACCCCACGGATTTCTCCCGCCTCCACGCTTTGCAGGTGGCAACCGGACTGCAGGTCAAACCGCTTCTGGCCAAGGAGAGGGAGATCCTGGCACGGATCGAAGCTCTCTTCGGTAATGGCGATGCGACGTCATCTTTATCGTCTGCGCCAGCCACTCGGGAGGTGGAGGGGTCTGGGGATGAAGAGGAAGTGGAGCATCTGCGCGATATGGCATCGGAGGCGCCGGTAATCCGTTTGGTCAATCAAATGCTCAGTCGGGCCATTGAGAGTCGGGCCTCGGATATTCACATCGAGCCGTTCGAGAACCAGCTCAAAGTACGCTACCGCATCGACGGCATCCTTCACGAGGTCGACCCGCCGCCGCGGCAGCTCAAAGCTGCGGTCATCTCCCGCATAAAGATCCTTGCCCAGCTCAATATCGCCGAGAGGCGGCTCCCCCAAGACGGCAGGATCAAGACCAGGATTGCGGGCAAGGACGTGGACCTGCGCATAGCCACGATCCCGACTCTCTATGGCGAAAGCGTAGTGATCCGCCTGCTCGAGCGCTCTCAGATCTTTAGTGATCTCGATTCCCTGGGGTTTCCTGCGGACATCCTTCAGCGCTTTTGTGAAATGATCACTAGGCCGCACGGGATGATATTGGTTACCGGTCCGACCGGGAGCGGCAAGACGACCACGCTCTACGGAGCCCTGCAGAAAATCAACGATCCGGGAAAAAAGATCATCACCATCGAAGATCCGGTAGAGTACCAGCTAAGCGGTGTCAATCAGATTCATGTGAAGCCGCAGATCGGACTCACTTTCGCCAACGGACTGCGCTCCATCGTGCGGCAGGATCCCGATGTCATCATGGTGGGGGAGATCCGCGACTTTGAAACGGCGGAAATCGCCGTGCAGGCCGCGCTCACCGGTCATCTTGTTTTTTCCACCCTGCACACCAATGATGCCGCCGGTGCAGTCTCGCGTCTGTTAGAGATGGGCGTGCAGGATTATCTGCTCGCCTCCGCTCTTTTGGGTGTCCTGGCCCAGAGGTTGGTGCGGCGCTTATGCCTAAGCTGTCGCAAAGAAGTTCCATTTCAGGGTTCAAAGGTTGAAGGTTTCAATGGAACGCCGCCCCGAACCCTTTGGGAGGCGAGCGGATGCGAGTCCTGCAGCGGCACGGGCTACCTTGGGCGCATCGCTATCTTTGAACTCCTTCCGGCAACGCCCGAGATGTGCAAGCTCATCATGCAGAGGGCGGATGCCAACTCGATTCGCAGCCTGGCGATCGCCCAGGGCATGCGCCATTTGCGACAGGACGGGTGGCAAAAAGTTCGCGCTGGCGTCACGACGCTGGCAGAGGTGCTCAGAGTGACTAGGGAAGAAGGCTAGCAGTGAAAGAGTTAAAGAGTTTAAGGGTTCAACGGTTTAAGGGATAAAGGGTTAAACCCCGGAACCCTTGAACGTTCAGCGGTCCACTTCGGAGTGGAGGATGGCGTTTTTTCAATACCGTGCGGCGGATAATTCCGGAAAGTTGGTTGAGGGGATCATGGAGGCCGATAGCGAGCGTGGGATCGTCGCCCGACTCCATGAAATCGGGTTGATTCCCTTAAAGATCTGCCCGCCGGGGGAGGCGCCGGGGAAGTTGCTCCCCGTCCCCTTTCCCTTTCTTTCTCGCCGCAAGGTCACGCAGCAGGATCTCCTTCATTTTACCCAGGAACTCAGCACCTTAATCCGGGCAGGATTGCCGCTCGATCGTAGCCTTTCGATCCTAACCAACCTGGGGCAGGGCGAAGAGTTCGAGAGGACGATTCGCCTTCTCCTCGAAGGCATTCGGGCGGGTAAGCCGCTCTCCGCATCGATGGCAGAGCATCCCGACGTGTTTCCCCGGCTCTATGTGAACATGATTCGGGCCGGAGAGTCAGCGGGTATCTTGGACGGAGTTTTGCGTCATCTTGAGGAGTACCTCGAGCGCTCGATAGCTCTGAGGGAAGACCTCAAGGCCGCCCTGACGTACCCTGTGCTCCTCGCTGCCGTCGCTGGCTTTTCCCTGATTGTCCTGTTCCTTTACGTGATTCCCCGGTTCGCCCTGATCTTTAAGGACATCCAGCAGGCCCTTCCCTGGATGAGCTTGCTGTTGATCAACTTCAGCTACGGACTATCCCGTTACGGCTGGCTGGTAATCTTCCTCATTGCCCTTGGAGCCGCCGCAGCGGCTTATTACATCCGCAGTCCGGAGGGTAGACTTCGTTGGGACCTTTGGCGCCTACGACTGTGGCTGTTGGGGGATCTTCTGTGCAAACTCGAAGTGGCTCGCTTTGCCCGGACCTTAGCTGCGTTGCTCAAGGGTGGAGTCCCCCTGCTGGAAGCTCTGGGCACGGTTCAAGGCGTGGTGGGCAACCGTGTCCTGGCGCGCGCTATTAGTCAGGTTCAGAGGAGGGTGAAAGAAGGGAAGGGAATGGTGGGTCCTCTCACCGAAAGCGGCCTCTTTCCCGATCTCGCCCTGAACATGATCGCCGTAGGCGAGGAGACGGGCAAGCTGGAAGCGATGCTGGCCAATGTCGCGGATCATTATGACCTGGAGGTCAAACGCCAAACCAAACGCCTCACGTCGCTATTGGAACCGGCCTTGATTTTAGGCATGGGGCTCGTCGTCGGTTTCGTCGTCATTTCCATGTTAATGGCGATCTTTAGTATCCATGATTTACCCTTCTAAAACGATTTTAGATTTTAGGTTTTGGAATTTGGATTCAATCCAAAATCGGCAGTCCAAAATCCAAAATTCGGGTTTCACGCTGGTGGAGCTACTCGTCGTGATGGTGATCATCGGTTTGCTTGCCGCCCTGGTAGCGCCCCGTTTTATCCGGCAGGAAGAGAAGGCGAAGTTGAAGGCAGCGAAAGCTCAGATCGAGCTTTTGGGGACGGCCTTGGACACTTTCCGTCTCGATATCGGTCGTTATCCAACGACTCAGGAGGGGCTTGAGGCCTTGAGGGCGCAGCCTGCGGGGACCGACAAATGGGACGGTCCCTACCTTAAGAAGGAGGTTCCGCTGGATCCTTGGGGCCGGCCGTACAGTTACCGTAGCCCCGGAGAGCATGGTCCTTATGACCTCCTCTCTTATGGTGCCGACGGGGCGCCGGGAGGAGAAGGTGATAATCGTGATATCACGAGCTGGAGTGGATAAGAGTGGCTTTTCTCTTCTGGAGCTTTTGGTGGTTCTTCTGCTCCTTGCGTTGAGCAGTGCTCTTGTCCTTCCGGCCATTGACAAGGGGCTCAAAGAGAGAGAGCTGAAACAATCCGCGCTGGAGCTTGCTGCGGTAGCACGGGAGCTACGCAGCAGGGCAGTCTATCAGAACACTCTCCAGTCGCTTATTCTTAATCCGTCGGAAAACAGCTATCAGACCTTGCAGGGGGAAAGAGTCCTTATACCCACCGATGTTAGGTTTGTGGACATTGTGGGAGGCGAGCCGCTAGGAGATGGGCTGAGGAGGTTTCTCTTTTTTCCCAACGGGAGTACCCTCGGCGGCGACATTGCGATCTCCGGGCCTGTGGGGTCTTCGTATACCATCCGTCTCGACCCCCTCTTGGGAAAGGTTACAGTGATCCGCGGAGAGAGAAGATGAGATCGCAGGTTGCAGATTTCAGGTCGCAGATCCTTCAACTCAAAACTCAAAACTCAGAACTCCAGACTCAGAGGGGTTTCACATTGCTCGAGGTCGTCGTCGCCATGGCCATTGTCGGCTTGGGGGTCGTGACCCTTTTGGAAATTTTTTCTTCGGGCCTTCGTTTGGGAAGCAGGAGCTCAGTCAGGAGCGAGGCGGTGGCCTATAGCCGGCAGGTGATGGACGAGGCTCTGAGCAGTCGGAGCGGCAGGGAAGGGGTGCAAGAAGGGTCGTTTGCGGAAAAGTATCGGTGGAAGCTTCGAGTCGGGCCTGTCCGCGACGAATCAAAACTGCCTTCCCCGGACCTTTGGGAGCTCAGGGAAATTGTCTTTGAGATGGAGTATCGGGACGGAGATCGCGAGAGGAAAATTGAGTTGAAGACGCTGCGTTTGGTCAAGCGGAATACCCGATGAAGGACCGGATCTCCAATTTCCGATCTCGGTTGGGATTTACCCTGATCGAGGTAACCATCGCGATTACCCTGCTGGCCCTATTGGCGGTTACCGTCTACGGTGCCTTCTATCTGGGCCATAGGGCGGTCGAGAAGACCCAAGCCCGATCCGAGCACGGTCAGAGGCTGCGGTCTGCGGGGGATCTTCTGGCGGGTTATATCCGCTCGGGTTACCCTTACCGCTTCCCGCCCCAGCAACCACGAATTTTTTTCTCGGGCGCGACAGATCGGCTGATTTTTGTTTCCGCCGTCTCCCGCGGAATGGGGGGAAGAGGAATGTCTAAGGTCAGCATTTCTTGGGATGGTGATGGCATCGGGGATTTTATTCTCGAAGAGGAGGTCCCGGTGCGGTTCGAAGATCGGGAGGCTGCTCCAGGTTATAGAAACAGAGTCGTGCTTGCCCAAGCGGTCCGGGATTTTCGCATGAATTATCTTTTTACGGATCCGCGCAGTGGGGAGGAAAGCTGGTTTGAGGAATGGGATGGAAATGACCGAAATGCCCTGCCGCAGGCGGTCCGCATGACCTATCGCAACCCAACGGGGGAAGAGATTCAGTGGGTTTTTCCCATCATGATGAGCGTCTTAGCGCCATGAGATCAATTTCAAATTTCAAATTTCAAATTTCAAATTTGTCGGATCAGCGCGGCGTGGCCTTGGTCGTGGTGTTGTGGATCTTCGTTTTTCTTTTCGTTGTCGCCTTCGATTTTTCCGCTTCCGTGCGAGAGGAGGGGATGGCGGTGCACCGCTACGCCGAGGAGACCGAAGGCTATTATCTCGCGCTGGCTGGTTTTCAAGAGGCGCTCTATCGTCTTTTGCAGGGGTCGGTGTCCGAGGGTCAGCCCTCCCGGGTCCGGGCGGCTCGCGCTGACTCTCTGGAGGTTGTCGATGGGACTTGGAGCGAGGGCAATCTAGGGGAAGGTCTCTATCGTGTGCGCTTGGTGGATGAAGGTGGGAAGGTCAACTTGAATCGCGTCGATGAAGCGACGCTCACACGAATCTTGGCCAATCTGGGCGTCGAGGAGCCGCGTAGATCGGTCCTGCTCGATTCCATATTCGATTGGCGGGATGAGGACGATCTTCACCGGACGAATGGGGCGGAAAGTGACTATTACCTTTCTCTATCGGTGCCGTATACCGCCAAAAACGGGCTGTTCGATGCGGTGGAAGAGCTTCTCTGGGTGAGGGGGATGCCCCCCGAGCTTTTCTACGGCACAGAGGGAGGAGCGGGTTTGAAAGACATTTTCAGCGTCGACAGCCCTATGGACCGGATCAATCTTCGCACGGCTCCGGCCGAGGTCATCCACGCGCTAACCGGCTTGCCGTTGGAGAAGAGCCGGGCCTTCGTGGAAGAACGAAAAAAACTTTCCGAGAAAACCATTGCTGATATGTTGAAGCTTCTGGGCATCGCTGCCGGGGATGCGGCGTTGCGCCAGTTTATCTTCACCAACCCCTCGGTCATCGCGATCGAGGCCGTAGGGGGCCACTCGGGCTCTGCCGCTGAGCGGCAGGTCAAGGCGGTGATCCGCCTGATGGGCGGACAGAGAGGCTACCAGGTCATCCGCTGGATTGATCGCGATATGATTCAAGGCAAAATGGAGAATGCAAATTGACCCCTTCGACTTGGGTCAGGGTCAATCCTGAGGCTCTCGAAGGGTTGAAAAATACAAATTTTGTGCTTTGCAATTTTCATTTTGCAATGCGGCGAAGAAGATGATTTATCCTCGTTGGTTCAAGGATCTGTCGCGGGCCGATTTTCTCAGAAGCGCGGGGCTCTATGTGACGCCTGACCGCCTCTTTCTCGTTCGCTTGCGTAAGAATCTCTTTCGCGTTTCGGTGGCTCAAGAGGAATCCCTCGAGGTCGCGCTTGGTCAGGACCCCGATTCACGGCGACAGGCCTTGAGCGATGCGTTCCGTTCCCTGCTGCCGCATTTCAACCCGGCGAAGGACCCTTTTTATATTTGCCTGTCGGCCGACCAGGTAGTTGGATTTCAGCTCTTTTTGCCTCAGGTCGCCGAGGAAAGTCTATCGCAGGTCGTGGCGTATGAAATCGAACGCCAGCTCCCTTTTCGCCGCGACGAAATCTATTATGATTACCTGCCCTTGGGCCGGCAGGGGGACAAGGTTGGGATATTTCTTTTTGCTGTCCCCAAAAAAAACCTGGATGCAATCCTCGATAGCCTTGCTTCGCTTGGAGTAAAACCGAAAGGGGTCGAGACGACGGCCACGGCTCTGGCCAATTACCTTCTCTTTTGCGCGGACGGAATCACGGGGACATCCCTGGTTGTGGGCGAGCACAATCGTGCCTGGGAGATGATCGGACTCCGCCTCCGGGCGAACGGGTGGAGAGAAAGCGCCGGGATTCTCTTTACCCACTGCCTGCCGCAAGCGGATTGGGTGGGAGGGCCTGCGAGAGAAATTTTTCATGGCTGTGTGCGGGAATCTCCCAAAGTCTTCGGTTGGGGGCACATTGGAGATTTCTTCCAATCCATGAACCAGGAACCCCCCCAGTTTCAAGACCTCCTGACTTTAGGAAATGAAAAGTTGGGGGGCAAGAGAGGCTTGGCTCACCCCTTTTTTCTTCCCGCAGTCGGGGCCGCCCTGCGCGGCCTTCGGGAGGGCACGCTCCAGATCAATCTTCTCCCCTGGGGCAGGCAGGAACGACGGGGACGGGCACTCCACCGGATGAATATTTTTCTTACCGTCTTGCTCGCCGTTGGTTTGGCCGCCTGGGGAATGAGTTATCCGATAAAAGAGGAGTTACGCTTACGGGGGCTCCAGAAAGAGAACCATAAACTCGATTCCTCGGTGCAGGCCTTGCGCCGCGAAGAACAGGAACTCAACCGTCTGCAACAGGAGATCGCGTCCATCTCCAGACTTGCCGAGCGCAGGGGCGAGATACTCCAGATATTGGATGAGCTATCCCGCGTGATACCTGTGACCGCATATCTTTCTAATCTACGGTATCAGGGTGAAACCGTGGACCTTCAAGGAAGCGCTGAGAGCGCCTCCGGTTTGATTCCTCTTTTGGAGCGCTCCCCCTTGTTTGAAAACGTGAAATTCAATGCACCTTCGAATCGAGGACGCGACAACCGTGAAACTTTCTCCTTAAGAGCCGAGATCGAACGGCCCCAGAGAAAGGAGTCTAAGCCATGAAGCGCCTTTGGCACAGGCTCTCGAAACGGGAAAGAGGCCTCGTGGTTTTGTCCCTTTTTGTTTTTTTCCTGGTCCTGGGCCGTTATGTTTTGCTCTCTCCTTTCTTAGAGCGTCGCGAATGGGTCAAAGGCGAGCTTGAGATGCAACCTCAGCTTTTGGAAAAAAACCTCCGCTACCTCAATCAAAAAGCCGAGATCGCTGCAGCCCTCGAGCGAGCTCGAAGCGAGCTCAAGGCCATAGAACCTTCGCTGATTTCGGGCGACACGCCTTCGGTCAGCGCCTCAGATCTTCAGCAGACCGTCCAGGCCATTGCCGCCAAAGAGGGACTCCAGGTCATAAGCACTAGGGTGCTGAATCCGGACGCAAAGGGACCGTTTACTAAGATTCCAATTCAGGTTGAGATCGGAGGAGAGATTGAGCAGTTGGTGAACTTGATCAAAGGGATTGAAGCCGCCGGAAAACTCCTGGTTGTCGACGAGTTGAATATCCGTTCCCTTTTCCGTCCGGCTGTGGCGGTGCGGCCGCCGCAAATGGCGCCTCAGGCCCCGGTCCAAAGCTTGCGCGCCAGCCTAACCATCTCCGGCTTCACCCGCAGTCAGTCCCCCGGCTCCGAAAAACGCGAGCCTGCCCCCAGCAAGGCCAAATTAGAAGACGGAAAGGCACCGATCAAAAGTGTTCCGCGAAAATAAGGACAGAAGGTGGTCGAAGACCCTACCCTCACCCTTCCCTCTCCCTGCCAGGGAGAGGGAAGGGTGAAGGTCAAACAGAAGCAATGTGCGTGGCGGCCCTTTTCCTAATCCTTGTCATTCAGTCGCTCTTTGCGTCCCTGACCCAAGCCCAGACCGACCACATCCAAGAGGTGGTTTTGGGAAATGGACTCAAGATCCTTCTTTTAGAAAACCATAAGGGTCCGGCGGTCACCTTTCAGGTGTGGTATCGCGTGGGGTCGAGAAACGAACAAGATGGTAAGAGCGGCCTCTCTCACTTCTTGGAACACATGATTGGTCCCAAGGATTACTCTCGCATCATCGAGAAAAACGGTGGCGACTCAAATGCCTTCACCACGGAAGATCACACGGTCTACTTTGCCACCATGAGCCGGGGGAAGATCAGCGTAGCCATTGAGCTAGAAGCGGATCGGATGGCCAATAACTTTCTGGACGGCGCGAATTTTGAATCTGAGAAAAACGTGATCATGGAAGAAAGACGTCTGGGTACAGAGGACAACCCTATCTCCGCGTTGGCTGAGGCTGCAAGCGCCGTTGCTTATTTGATACATCCCTATCGCCGTCCGGTCATCGGCTGGATGGGAGACATCCGGAACCTATCGCACGAAGATCTTCAGAGGCACTACCAGACCTATTATCTCCCCAACAATGCCTTTATCGTGGTCGTGGGAGATTTCTCAACTCAGGAAATGCTGGCAAAAATTGGATCTGCCTTTGGCAAGATTCCCCGTGGTTCAGATCCGCTCAGAGCGAAGATCGAAGAGCCGCCGCAAAGGGGTGAGAGGAGGGTCGCGCTTAAGAAAGAGGCCGAGCTACCCTTTCTCTCGCTTTACTATCACGTTCCTAATCTAAAAGACCCGGATAGTTTTGCCTTAGATCTCCTTTCGGTTATTCTTGCAGGAGGGCGCACTTCGCGACTGTATCAAGCGCTGGTCTACGATCGGCGTTTAGCGCGTAGTGTAGATGCGGACTATGGGGGGTTGTCCATCGATCCTACGACCTTTTCCATAACGGCTCAGGTCATGCCGGAAAAGGATCCTGCTGAGGTGGAGCGTGCTATGGATGTCCTTCTGGATCGGGTCAGATCGGAGCTGGTTAGCGACAGAGAGCTTGAGAAAGCCAAAAATCAGGTTGAGGCAGGCTTTGTTTTCGGCCGGGATTCGATCTTTGGGCAGGCCATGAGAATAGGGCAGTATGAGTCTTCAGCCCAATGGCAGCTTTTGGATAGCTATCTGGCGGGGATACGGAATGTCAGTCGGGACGACATTCTGAGGGTGGCCAAAAAATATCTCGATCCCGACCGGCGTACCGTGGGCATCCTGATTCCCACAAAAGACGAGAGCCGGCGATAAGGTTTACACCGAGATATCTCCGCAGCACCGCGCGGTCGAGCGAAAAGCTATTTGACCTGTGGGGCGTTCGGGAGTAGATTAGGATGCTTTTTTAGGGACCTGTGGAGGAGTGAGAGATTCCTAAGCGTGCTTCACTACTTAGCCTGCTGCTCCTGGTCTCCATGGTGTTTGTGGGGATGAGGGTTTATGACCTCTGGCAGGAGGGGCCACAGGAGCTGCCAAAGGAAAAAAGGGCTAAGGTCTCAGCGGTTGTGGAGGAAGTGAAAAAGGGACCTGAAACGCCGCAGATTGTGAGCACGAAGAGCATTACAGAGAAAAATCTTTTCGATCCGGAGAGGGGGGCGAGCAGAACCAAGGAGGCAGAGGTGTCGGCCACGGCCTTGCAGCGAATTCGAAGCATGGTCCTCCTCGGGACGGCGATCTTTGACACCGCTCGTTACGCCATCTTGCAGGAGTCATCGACTGCGCGTCCCCCGGGTCCTAGGGCCCAAACGGCTTCGTCACCTGTGGTTCGCCTAAAACAGGGTGATACGTTCGACGGGTTTACTCTGTCTGAAATCCACGAGCGTCGGGTCGTTTTTACCAAAGGGGTTTCAAGGGTAGAGGTTGCCATCGATTTTTCCCGTAAAGTGGAGGAGCCTGGGCAAAAGGCGCCGCTCCCTATACCGCCCAGACCCGCCCCGCCCTCCAGGATTCCACGCCGGCAACCCGGAGAAGCGCCTGTCCCTCAGCCTAACCCGTAGTTTGAAGGAGGGAATGATGAGAAGAAAGGCCGATGTGTTGGCTTTGGCCCTTTTGATCGGCGCATTGAGTGCACCGGTTAGCGCGCAGCAAATTCCCGGTCAGCCCCCGGCGGAGACTCCTGCGGGACCTGAAGTTGTCGCACCAACGCCCCCTGCTCGTGCTCCAGCCAAGCCGCCAGCGACGCTCGCGGATCGGGTGTCTCTGAACTTCAACCGCGCTGAGCTTGTCGAGGTCGTTCACGTTCTGGCCCAGCACATGCGACTCAGCTATACGATCGATCCGGAGGTTCGCGGGACGGTGACCATCCACAGTTCCGAGCCGCTGAAGAGGGAAGATCTGATGCCGGTCTTCAATCAGATCCTGCGCATGAACGGCGCGGTCGCCATCAAGACCGGGAACCTCTACCGGATCGCTCCGATCAAGGAAGGCAAGGGCTTGGCCCGCCCCTGGATGCAGGGGAAGGAGGATGCCTATGCGCTGCAGGTCGTTCCGGTGCGGTTCTTCTCGGTCGCCGAGATGAAAAAGCTTCTCACCCCGTTTGTGACTTCAGGCGGTGAAATTCTCGATTACCCGCGCGGTAACTTTCTCATCGTCGTGGATCTTCCCTCCAATATTCAGCGTCTTGTGGAGATCAGGGACCTGATCGACGTCAACGTTTTTTCCGGCACACGGATGGAGATCTATCAACCGAAGGTCGCGAGCGCCGAGGAATTGGCTGCCGAAATGGCCAAGATCATGCAGGTCTACGCCTCGTCGGCGGCCCAGGCAGAAGGCTTTGCCGCCGAGTTCCTTCCGATACCGCGCATCAACCAGCTACTGGTCATCAACCACAGTGAGGCCGCGTGGACCTATGTTAAGCGCTGGCTCGAGCGCATCGATACCGTGGGTGAAGGCCCGGGGAGAAGGATTTTCATCTACCCGGTTGAAAACGGCAAAGCGACCGATCTGGCGGACATACTGAATCAGGTCCTTGGCGCTGCCGCCGCCACCAGGAGAGAAGCACCACGGACGCTGCAAGATCTCCACAGAGGAGTGCCTGCCACGCCTGGTGTCCCTGGCGCGCCTCGCCCCTCTGTTCCGCCGCTGGGCGCGCCTACGCCAGCTCCAGCTCCGGGAGCCCAGGTGCCACCACTTGGCGCCTTCGCCGCCGCCCCTGCTCCGGCTCAACCTCCCGGGGCGGTCACGCCACCTCGACCTCCCACTCTGCCACCAGCGGCTGCTCCTCCGACGCGTCCCCCCGAGGCGAGGCCTGAGGAGCGACTCCGCATCGTCCCTGATCCGGCGACCAACTCGCTCATTATTTTTGGAACAGCACAGGAGTTTCAGAACATTAAAAACATCCTCAAAGAGCTCGATATCATGCCGCGGCAGGTGTTGATGGATGTTTTGGTCGCAGAGGTGACCTTGGCGGATGATTTGAGATTCGGCGTTGAGTATGAAATTCGCAGAAGGTCAGGGGACGTTCGAATCTTTGACCGAGTCTTTGGCTCTCGCGGTTCTATAGTAAGCGGTTTGCCTGCGCCGAGCGCAGGCGGGGTTGGACCCACTGCTTTCAACGCCATAATTGGCACGGGCAATGATGTCCGAGCTTTCATTAACGCGCTGATGACAGATTCGCGTGTCAAGGTTCTCTCCTCGCCCAGTATCCTTGCCACTGACAATCGCCCGGCCAGAATTCAGGTGGGGACTGAGGAGCCGGTTCCCACGGGCACGGTGCAGTCTCCGGTAAGCGGCGGCACCATAACTTCCAGTACGACCGTACAATATCGGAATACCGGGAGGATCGTGACCATCATTCCGCAGGTCAACTCTCAGGGGCTGGTGCATCTTCAGATCAAAGCTGAAGTCAGCCAGCGGGGTGCGGATGTTCAAGTAGGGGCGACCGGCAATCTTTTCCCCTCTTTTGATACCCGCGACGCGGAAACCACGGCAGTGGTCCAAGATGGTGAGACTCTGGTGATCGGAGGAATCATCACCGATCGAAAGACCCGCGGTCGCTCAGGCATCCCGTATCTCATGGATATCCCGGTCTTGGGTCGTTTCTTTGGCACGACTACCGACGAAATCGATCGCACCGAGTTGGTCATGCTCATCACCCCCCACGTCATTCGCAACCGTGAGGAAGCGAAGAACATTACCGAGGAGTTTAAAGAAAGGCTCTCCGGCGTCGCCCGGGAGATCGAGCGCATGAAGCGCGCTGGCCCAACCACACCCCAGCCGTAGGGGAGCCCGCTCTTGACCAGGGGGCAGGCTCCACCTACAGGACACGTTTCCTCGTGCTGGGCGTTACTTCGTAAACGTGTAGACCTTGCCGATCTCTGGATTCAAAAAGGTAACCGGGAGGCCGAGCTTCTTTATCTCGGCTTCCATCTGCTCCGGGCTTGCCGCCCCTTTAGGTGGCTTAACCCGATGATGATGTGGCAGCACGGTTTTTAAGTTCGGGTTGTCCGTTAAAAGGAGACGAACCATGTGAGCGGCATCCCTGGGATCGCGGTTTCCAGAAAGAATGATAATAGCGATGTCGGGTTTGTAGAGGCTGGCATAAAGGGCCATGTCCGAGTGGATGGCCGTGCTCCCTGTAAAGTAAACGGTCCAGCCGTTCTCAAAGGTGATGATGAATCCCGCCGCATTACCGCCGTAGGGGGCTGTCGGCTCAACGGTGCCTGAGCCGTGAATGGAGTGGACAACGCGTACTGTGATCCCATCGAAAGTGAAGCGGTCGCCGATTCCGGCCAAGACGAGCTGCTTGTCTGGTACCTTGGCGAACATCTTGAGATAGCCGATTCCCAGTTCCCGAGGAGTCACGATCTTCGCTCCGGTCCTTGCTGCGATCTCGGGCGCTTTGCCGATCTCGTCCCGATGGCCGTCGGCCACTACGATGACATCTGCCTTGGTGATATCCTCGAGTTTGGTTTTGTTATCGGCGGCGTCCAGGTGTGGGTTGGTGAGCAAAACTTTCCCATTGGGCGAGGTAAAGCGGAAATGAGAATGGCTCAGCCACTCCATCTTGACCTCTCCCTTGGTCTGGGCAAAGAGGTTTTTCCCTCCCGTCAGCAAGAAAAGAAAAGCTAGCACGAGAACCGATAACGACCTGTTTTTCATAGTTAACCCTCCTTTCGCAGAGCGGGCGGAGCATAACAAATTGTGGGCTGCAAATGAATCTACCTG
>JACPAM010000055.1 GCA_016180805.1 Deltaproteobacteria bacterium
AACACCGCGGAAAAGGTAGCCAGACAGCCCCACGGCCATGAGCGCGGTCCCGGCGATCGCCGTGATCACGGCGAGCAAAACGTGGACGAAATCGCCAATTAAAAGCAGCGTCGGCGAGTAGACGAAAAGAAACGGCACGACGTAGGCCACCGCTCCCAAACGCACCGCCTCAAAGCCCGTTCTCATCGGATGGGAACTGGCAATGGCCGCCGCGGTATAAGAAGCCACGCAAACCGGGGGTGTGACCAAGGAGAGCATGCCAAAGTAGAAGAGAAAGAGGTGCGCCGCCAGAGGCAACACTCCCAGTTGGGTCAGGGCTGGTCCCATCAGGGTGGCGACCAAGACATAGACCGCGACGGTTCCCATACCCATCCCCAGTACGATCGATACGATTGCGGCCATCAGTAGAATCGGAAAAAGCTGATTGCCCGCCATCTGCGTAACCGACAACGACAGCAGAAAGGCGAGGCCGCTCACCATGATGATTCCGACCACGATACCGGCTACGGCGCCGGTGACCAGCACTTCGAGAAGCACTCGCCCGGTATCCTCGAGGAGAGTGCCAAAGCGTCTAAGCGCCGCCCGGCCCTCAGATCGGAAAAGAGCCAGGAGCGCGGTCGCGATCGTCCCCAAGAGCCCGGCTTTACTGGGCTCGATATTCATCACGAAAAGCGTATAGATGACCACGAGCAGGGGGATCACCACGATATGCGCGGTAGCCAAAAGGGGCCTCAGGGGAGGGAGCTGTTCCCGCGGCAGACCTTTGAGACCGCGCTTGGCGGCTTCCAGGTCGATCTGGATGAATAGAATCGTATAGTAGAGCAACGCGGGAACCGCCGCAGCCACCGCGACCTCGCGGTAGGGCAGGGCGAGAAATTCGGCCATGACAAAAGCCGCGGCTCCCATGATCGGCGGCATAAGCTGCCCCCCGTTGGATGCCGCCGCTTCGATCGCACCCGCCACGTGAGGCTGGTAACCGATCTTTTTCATGAGCGGAATGGTGACGACCCCGGTCGTAGCCACATTGGCCACGGCGCTACCGGACATCGTGCCGAAAAGACCGGACGCCACCACCGCCATCTTTGCCGGGCCTCCCCGGACCCGTCCCAGCGTGGCCATGCAAAAGTCAGTCAAAAACTTGGCTCCTCCCGTGGCCAGTAGAAGTTGACCGAAAAGAACGAAGGCCAAAACAATCGTGCCGATCACGTCGAGCGGAATTCCCAACAAGGAATCGTTCCCGATATAGAGATGGGTGAAAAGTCGCTCCCAGGAACTGGCCTTCGATCTCAAAGGTCCGGGGACAAGATCGGCGTAGCGAGCGTATAAAAACAATGCCATAACCAGAAACACTATGACCCAACCCAGGACTCGGCGCGTGGCTTCGACCACCAACGCAATGGCCAACGCTCCCAGAAAGATCCGCTCCGGGGAAAGTTCGCCCATCGTATAGATGAGATCGGGATAGAAAATCACCAGGTAGAGGCCCACAACAATTCCGCACACCGACAGGACCCAGTCGTACCAGGGCGCGGAGTGGGAATCAGCGGAGCCCCAAGAAGGAACGGAAAGAAATACCGCCCCCAACGTGATGGAAAGAAGTAGCGCCAGGTACTGCGGGCGCAGGATCAAAAACCCAAATAGAAGGTGAACATCTAGGAGGTACAACGCGCCTATGGCCGGCAGGCAGCTCAGGAGCACTCGCTGAGCCGTGCCTCCCGCACCGGCCAGCTTTCGGAACTTCGTGGTGGGCTCAACCATCTCGTAGGGACATCAACGGCCGAGCAGCTTTTGCTGAAGGGGTTCCATATCTGGAGACCAAACTCCCTTGTCGCGAAAGAACTTTATCGCTGCCGGGTGATAGGGAACAGCAGCTTGGGTAGAGACCATTCGCTCCCGCGTCCACGCGCGCATGCGTGGAGTTACCTTTCGTAGCTCGTCGTTACTGTCCCAAAGCACCTTTAAAATCGCGGCGACGACCTCTTCCGGCAACTGCGCAGGAGCAACGACGGTTATGTCCTCGCTCTGGAGCGGCACATCTTCCACGATCCCCACCGCCGCGCCCTTCTTAAGCATCATCATATACGTGCCGGGATTGAAATCGGCCATGCGCTTCAGGCTCTCAGGAGAGGTTCTAATGGCGACGGGCCGAACACCGCCGCTGATGCGTACATTGGCTTCCTGGACCGCCGGAGCACCCACCGAGTGCCAAAGAACGTCAGTGCGCCCTTCCATGAAGGCGCGAAGATTTTCGGCCAACTCCGCTA
The DNA here is from genome assembly GCA_016180805.1 of Deltaproteobacteria bacterium. GTDB lineage: Bacteria > Desulfobacterota > Binatia > UBA9968 > UBA9968 > 2-12-FULL-57-22. The sequence continues at coordinate 2,265 of JACPAM010000055.1, forward strand.
CTGGCACCTTCACCACATCGTCCCAAGTGAGGCCCCCGTTAGCGAGGGCAGCCCCGCCAGTGTACTGAATGATCGGAAGACCGGCCCAACCGCTCGGGACCCGCTTCCCTTTGAGGTCCGCTGTCGTCTTGATGGGAGAAGCGACCGGGGCCCAGAACGAGAGGTGCATCGGCGCCCCGATCATCAAAAGCCTCATATTGGGATAAGCCTTGCGGTGAGCGCCGACGCCTCGGTAAGCCGTCGCCCCATCGCTCCCGACGATAACGCCAAACTCTATCTCGCCGTTATTCATGCCCGGCAACCATGCGGGCGGGCCGGGGTGAGGGCGAACCACCATCGTCATCGGCGAGCGCTCTGATACCATCTTGGCAACTACGCTGCCATCTGCATGAAAGCCAGTGCCCACCGCATGGGTCGCGATGATTAGCGATCGGGGTAGCGGCTTACCTTCCGCGCCGAGCGCGCTTGATGGGCCGAGAATGTTCAGCCACCCGCTGACAAACAGGACGGCAAACCCAGAAAAGAGCACACGGATAAATTTACGCCCTATCTGCTTTGCCAGTATCTTTCTTGGCTGCATGATCATTTTAGCCTCCTGGAGGTTGGTTACCCAACGCTCTTACTGTGTTCGCTCCACCGGAGATATTACGGAAGGATCGCGGTTGTCAAGGACAACCCTCTAGCTCAGATTATTCACGACGGTGGGAATTCCGTCGACAGTCTTTCGTGTGATCTTCATTGCAAATTTCAAATTGCAAAGTGCAAAAGTCAAAATGAATAAAACCTCAAAGGCCCAAGAGAACGGGATCTGTCCGGAAATTTTTCAATTTGCACTTTTCACTTTGCATTTTACAACGCATCGATGATGCAGGCTAGCTCTTCCTCCAGCGCGGCACCTTCTCCCGGTTGGGAATGCCGTCGCCGAACAGAGTCCTCGTTCCAAGGGGGAACTTTTTCGGTGGAATCCCGCCCATGATGAAGAAGACGACATCTCTCCTGGAGTCATTGCCGATGGCCCGGTAGACACGCGGCGCAACACGAACCACGGTTCCCTCGGGCATCGAGATGCGTCTGCCGTCGAGAATGATGGTCCCCGTGCCTTTCAGGGTCATAAAAACCTCTTCCTGAACCCTATGGCGGTGAATATAAGTCGCACCCTGGCCCGGCTTATATCGTACCAGGCTGAAGCCAACGCCCTTGCACCCCATCGGCCGCGCAAGAAACTCTTTCTCCTTTACCTGAGATAAGGGACAGAAAACTTTAGTGTACCTTGGCTGCGGCATATAAACCTCCCGTGAATGTTATCTAGCCTGCAGTATCCGTCTGCGATCGAGGGGAGCGCGAGCGAGGCTGCGGACGTCCGATTACAAACAGCACGACTCATGGCACGAACCCATCGGCCGCAGCCGAGAGCGCGCTTCCCGAGGGCGTTTGGTCAATCGGCCGCTGCCTGTTGACCTTTGACCCCTCGAAGAACGAAAATAGCCTGCCAGGGGCCACAAAAGCAACTCGATTGGGCCCCCTCCGGAGCACGATGTTCTATCGCTACCGATATGAAAACGAGATTTATCCGACGCAGAGCCGCGTCCCCCTCCACGTGCGCATGAAACTCGACCTGACGGGACTCAAGATCTCGCTCAAGACCTGGCTCGGCTTCAGCCTCGAAGAGCGATGGGCGCTATGCCATCTTCCGGTCGATTCGGAAGAGGAAAAACAAACCTTTATCTCCTACCTCGACTTTCTCTGCCGCCGCTATTTTAGCACCGCTGTGACCTCGGTCCCCGCCATCACCGATCCGCCCTGGGAGCAACTCGGAGAGATCCCGGACTCCGTGCTGGCCAAGAGCCGAGAGACAGCGCAGGCCCTGAGGCCCGACGAATGGCACGCCTTGAATTCCTGCCAGCGCTACGCCCTCTACAAGCTGTCGATATCCAAGAACGAACCGGAGCAATTTTTCGCCGTCCTAAGTGAGTTTCGCGAGGCGGGCAGCAGCAAGACTTAGCGGCATTATTCCCATGCATCTCACTTTCGCCCACTATCGCAATCGCTTCTGCATGTATCGCACCTATTATGCCTTGGCGGAGGGCATCCTGAAGCCGGACGGACTCACGATCTCGGTGATCGAAGTGTCCGACCCGCCGAGCCATGAGCAGGAAGAAATGCTGATCCGGGGCGATGTGCAGGTAGCGAACCTCTATCTCGCCAATTTTCTGCGGCGAAAAGCCGAGGGTGCCCTAATCATCGGGCTCGCCACCGAATGGAAATCGACCCTCAAGGGCAACGGGATCTTCGTCCTGAAGGACGGGCCTGTCCATCGCCCTCAGGACCTTGCCGGCCGCGTGCTTGGAAGCCATCAGGGCCCGCACGCTATCCACCGCTTCATGCTGAAGCGGCTCTACCGGATTCCTGAGGGCACTCTGACATGGGTGGCCCATCCCCAGGAGGAGCTGCTCGGTGCGCTGAAGCAAAGGAAGGTCGACGCCGTGGTGCTGATCGATCAGTTCTTTTTCCGCGGCGAGCAGGACCCGGAGGTGCGCTGCCTTTACACGGACGGGGACGGCTGGAAGGCGCTCTACGGATTCAGCGAGATGATCAAGCACATGATCGCCATCCGCGAGCCGCTTGTTAAAGACCATCCCGAGCTGAAAGATAAACTTCTCGGCGCCTTCAAAGCATCGTTTGCCTACAGCGAAAGCCATCTCGATGACATCGCGGACAAGTTCATCGAGCGCTACGGCGGGAACAAGGAGGCGCTGCTCGCTTCCGCTC
>JACPAM010000116.1:0-23156 GCA_016180805.1 Deltaproteobacteria bacterium
CAAGGGATTCCGTTTCATGACCGGATGCTCGGGAAAGTCGAGCTGATGGGGCGAGTCGGAACCTTCTTCGCTCCCCTTTCCAACTGGGCAATCCGAAACCCAGTCCACCGCTGGCTTTTGGAGAAGGTTTGCGGCATCCACCGCAATCGGCTCCTCCCAGAGTACGCCTCGGAGACCTTCCGCCGCTGGTTCGACAAACGGCCCACGCCGCAAGCTTCCGCGGGCGATCGGAAAGCGGCCCTCTTTTATACCTGTAGCGTCAACTTCAACGATCCGGCGGTGGGCAAGGCTTGCGTGAGCGTGCTGGAGAAAAACCGTGTTCACGTGCGGTGTCCGGAGCAGCGCTGCTGCGGCATGCCGCTTCTCGACGGCGGGGACATCGACGCCACGCGAGCGAGCGCCCACGCAAACATCGAGTCGCTCTATCCTCTGGTGCACGCCGGCTATGACGTCGTCGTCCCGGGACCCACTTGCAGCTACATGCTCAAGCGGGAGTATCCAACGCTGATCGACGGAGAAAAAGCCCAAGCCGTCGCGGCTCGCACCTTCGACATCTGCGAATACCTGATGGCGCTTCACAGCAGCGGCAAGCTCGACACCGGCTTTGTTCGAGCCGTAGGACGCATCGCGTACCAAATGCCGTGTCACTTGCGAGCGCAAAATATCGGCTACAAATCCCGTGACCTGATGCAACTCATTCCGGACACCACCGTGCGGCTGATCGAAAAGTGCTCGGCCATCGATGGGACCTGGGGTCTCAAGGAGCAATACTACGATATCTCCCGGAAGGTAGCGGAGCCGCTCGTGCGCGAGGTGCGGGAAAGCCAGCCCGATCTTACCGTATCGGACTGCCCCCTAGCGGGGCTCCAGATTCAGGAGGGCACCGGGAAGCGAACGCTCCACCCCGTGCAAGTCCTGGCGATCGCCTACGGCATGGCAGAGGGACGCACGCGATGAAAAAAGTGAGGCTGGAAGATCTCAAGGGCCTTGCGGCGTACGAAAAGCTCCGCGAGGACTTCCGCAGGCGTATCATTGAGCTTAAGAAAAACCGGCGCCTCGCCGTCGGCGACAAGGTTTCGCTCCTGTTCGAAAATCGGGATACGGTAATTTTTCAGATCCAGGAGATGCTCAGGGCCGAAAGGATTACCGATCTGGAGAAGATCCGGGAAGAAATCGAGGTCTACAACAGCCTGATCCCGGATGCGGGTGAGCTGAGCGCCACGCTCTTTTTAGAAATCGAAGAGCAGGGCCGGATCCGTGAAGAGCTGCTGAAATTTCTCGGCATCGACGAGGGGGTCTACCTCAAAATCGGCAACCGCACCATCCGCGCCCGATTCGAATCGGGTCACAGCAAAGAGGACAAAATTAGCGCGGTGCAATACGTGAGGTTCCCTTTCAACCCCGATGAGATCCGCGCCTTCGTGGCAGGGGAAGAGGGAGCGGAAATTTTCATCGACCATCCCAATTACCAGGCCCGGGTGACCGTCGGCGAGGAGACGCGCAAGGCTTTGATCGAGGATTTGACCGCCTAGGGGAATGGTTATGAAAAAGGCCGAGGATGACGGAGCAAGCTCCCTCGGGAAGCGCGCTCTCGGCTGCGGCCGATGGGCGTGCGCCATGAGTCGCACCGTCTGTAATCGGACGTCCGCAGCCTCGCTCACGCTTCCCTTGGTCGCCCCCTCGGTCGCGCACAAGGAGGTCCGCGGCCTGATGGCTCGGACCCCGAGGAGCTTTCGAGGGAATCCCGATGGATAAAGCGCGCCGCAATACCCGACAGCTGGAAGTGATTTGGAAAGCGATCAAGGACGAGACTTCTCATCCCACAGCGGACCAAGTCTATGAAATGGTCCGGGAAGTTACCCCGAAGATCAGCCTGGGGACCGTCTACCGCAACCTGCAAAAGCTTGTCGCGGAAGGCAAGCTCCAGGTGCTCACCTTGGGCCGCACCCAACACTTCGACCCGCTGGTGAGGAGCCACCATCATTTTATCTGTCAAAGTTGCCAGACCGTCTATGACATTTCCGTCGACTCGAAAGACTACGTTCTGCCTTTCTCCTTTCCCGAGAAGGGCTTTACCGTGAACTCCCACGAGTTGACGCTCCACGGCACCTGCAAAAGCTGCTCCGGATGATCCGTCCGCCGCTTTCGTGGCGACGTGATGACCCCTCCCTGACCGTGTGAGAGGGACCGCCACGTCTCGGGTCATGTTTGCTCCAGGATTATGGTATATATGGGCCCATCGCCGGCGCCGTCTTCGGCCCCAGCGCAGCGTGGAAGCGGCAACCTATGCGGCCGCGCGCGGCGGCGAAGAAAGATAAGGTCCGCTGGAGAGATGGGTTTTCTTTCGCGCTTGTCAAGCCTTGTGGGCGGAGCTAGACTGAAGCCAATTCAGACGACAGGAATGGAAGACGTATACCTTCCACTCGAATCGCAGAAGCGGCTGCTCCGGCTATCGCGCGATACCCTGGAAGATTTCGTCCGCCGGAGCGCGCGAACGGCTGATCCCGTCGACGATCCTCACCTCCAGACTTTTGACTTCGGGGCCTTTGTGAGTCTGCACAAGGGCGCCGAGCTAAGGGGCTGCATCGGGACCTGTTTCCCGACCCGTCCGCTCCATGAAACGGTGATCGAGATGACCGAGGCCGCGGCCTCGAGGGATTTCCGGATGCCGCCCATCTACACGGGCGAGTTGCCGGAGATTCACATCGACATCTCGGTCCTCTCACCTTTGTGGCTCGTGCCTGACCCGCTCGCTCTGGAGGTCGGCAAACACGGCCTCCATGTGGCAAGGGGAGAAAAGTGCGGCGTCCTGCTGCCTCAAGTAGCTACGCAATACGGCTGGGATATGATGGCCTTCCTGGAGCAAGCCTGCATCAAGGCGGGGCTGCCCAAGGGCGCGTGGCGATCGCCCGAGACGCAAGTCTCAACCTTCAGCGCCTTGATCATCGAGGAGGGAAAATGAAGCGGCGGGGCTTCGTGGGATTTTTGGCCGGATGTGTGCTTTTGCCTTTTGGCCGCGCGGTCCACGCGATATGCAATCCTTCTTTGGTTCGGCTGCTCGACGACGCGCGCGATCTGGTGCAAGTGCGTGGCGGCCAGGGCCCTCGTCTCGGCCAGTACTTCGTCCAATGGTTCGGCCATTCGAGCTTCCTCATCCACTCGGGAAGCCGGACCAAAGTCGTCACCGATCCCAATTTTAACGTCACCCCCGGCATCGCGGCCGACGCGGTTACCGTAAGCAACGACCATTTCACGCATAACAATGTCGGCGCGGTATCCGGTAATCCGCTCATTTTGCGGGGCATCACCCTGCGGCAAACCTGGAATCCCATACGGACCACCGTGAAGGACATGACCATCATCAATATCCCAAGCCGGCGCGGCTTGGGGTGGGGTGGGGCCGCCAATTCGATCTTCATCTACGAAATGGGCAGCCTCTGCCTCGCTCACCTGGGGAACATCGGGCACCTGTTGACCCCGGAGCAGGAAAAGGTCCTCCAGAGGGTGGATGTCCTGATGGCGCCGATCGACGCGATGACCAACCTCGGCTTCGAAGACTTACTTCGCGTCGTCGAGCAGGTGCGGCCCCCGATTGTGATCCCCATGCATTATGACGTGCCGCGGCAGGCCGAGTTGTTCGCAAGCTTCGTCGAGGGGCACTACCCCGTGCGCCGCCACGAGGGCTCCCAACTTCTGTTGAGCCGCGCCATGCTTCCGAAGTCCACGGAAGTTTTCATTCTCACCCACCCGCACCCGAACCTCCGCTGGGAGTGAGCGGCGAGCACTTCGCCGGCTTGTCCCTCGCGGAGCTATCCGATATCGAGGAACTCAGCCGAGGCCCGCTTCTCAGGCCATCGCCGAAGGCGCGCTCCCGCTGAAGAGCGGGTGATTTTGGCTGCCACTTTCCGCGTGGCCGGTTTTACTTCTACGGACCCAAGTGTTATACAATTGGGGTTAACCTCTTTGCATGCAGGGCGTTTTGTGACCCAGCGGGAAATTGATTTTTTTCGCCGCCTGCTCGAACGGCGAATGCAGGATCTCCTCTCCGAGGCGGACAAGACGGTCGAGGGAATGGACCAGGAGGAAAATTTTCCTGACCCCACCGACCGCGCCTCCCTGGAGGCGGATCGCAATTCCGTCCTGCGCATTCGCGACCGGGAGCGGAAGCTCATGGTCAAAATCCAGGAAGCTCTGAGACGCCTGGACAGAGGGGAGTACGGGATCTGCGAAGACTGCGGCGACGAGATCGGTATCGACCGTTTGAAGGCCCGCCCGGTCACGACCCTCTGCATTGCCTGTAAGTCGAACCAGGAAGTCGAAGAGAGAAAATCTAGGCGGCTCCTCTAGCATCCCCCCTTCTTTCCGATGAAGATCAAAAAGGCCGTGATACCGGTGGCAGGATTGGGAACGCGCTTTCTTCCCGCCACGAAAACCGTGCCCAAAGAGCTGCTACCCATCCTGGATATTCCCGCCATCCAGTACGTCGTTCAGGAAGCTGTGGAGGCCGGAATCCAGGAGGTGATCTTCGTCACCGGGCGAGGCAAGGACAGCATTGAAGACCATTTCGACGCGGTCCCCGAGCTGGAACAGATACTCGAAGAGCGGGGACAGACCGAAGTGGTGAAGGCGCTAAGGCAGATTGCCGACATGATCGAAGTGGTTTCCGTCCGGCAGAAGAGACCTTTAGGGCTGGGACATGCGGTCCTCTGCGCGCGTGACCTGGTGGGAGAGGAATCCTTTGCCGTTCTCCTGGCAGACGACCTGATCGACTCCGACATCCCTTGCGTCCGCCAGCTCCTCGATGTTTACGAGGAAAAAAAAGAGTCCGTGCTCGCTCTGATGCGCGTGCCCGCGGGAGAGGTGCGTCGATACGGCGTTATCAAAGGGCAGTCGCTCTCGGATCGCCTCTATGAAGTCGAGGATATGGTGGAGAAGCCCAAGCCTGAGCAGGCGCCTTCGCAGATGGCGATCATCGGGCGCTATATTTTAAGGCCGGAGATATTCCCGATCTTAGAAACGACTCAGTCCGGCACGGGAGGAGAAATCCAACTCACCGATGGTCTTTTACAGCTCGCACGCAAAAGAAAGGTTTACGGCTACGAGTTCGCGGGAGAGCGCTATGATGTGGGGGACAAATTTGGGTTCGTTCGGGCCACGATCGCCTATGCCTTGAAGAGGCCCGAACTTAATGGCCAAGTCATGGACTACCTGAAAAGCATCGTTGAAAATCGATCGGGATGAACGTCTTTTTCATATTTCATCCTTCAGCCTCCTGAGTTCATCCGTGCATAACGTGGGGCCGTAGCTCAGTTGGGAGAGCGCTAGAATCGCACTCTAGAGGTCGGGGGTTCGACTCCCCTCGGCTCCACCATCCCCCCAATTTTTCCTTGCATTGAGAGCGACCTTTGTGGGATGAGTCAGGCGTGTGTCCTTGACTATGCACCGGATCGCGGAGGGGCGATGGGAAACTGGCTCTGGTTAGGCTCGGCGGCTCTCCTTTGCCTTCAATGGATTGTGCTGCACACGGCTGGCGTGCCTCTTGCGCCCGAGCTCCAGACGCTGAGCACCGGCGTGGCGATCTTTGGCGCCGCCTTTCTGCTTTCCTGGGCGGCCGAACTGGCCCAGCTCGATATGCCGCAGGCCCTGGCGCTCGCCCTGCTGGCGCTCATCGCCGTGCTGCCCGAGTACGCGGTGGACATGTATTTCGCATGGATGGCAGGGAAACACCCTGCCTATACCGCTTATGCGACTGCCAACATGACCGGGGCCAATCGCCTCCTGATCGGGGTAGGTTGGGCTGCTGTGGTCTTCACCTACTGGCTTAAAACCGGCAAGAAGTCCTTCACCCTTGCGCCCGCGCACAAGATCGAGATCTTTTACCTCGGCCTGGCTACCCTTTACTCATTTTTTATTCCTTTCAAGAAACAACTCGACCTCTTTGATGCCCTGGTGCTGATCACTATCTTCGTGTTCTATATTCGCGCCGCCTCGCGGGCTACCCATGTCGAGCCGGAGCTCGAAGGGCCTTCGGAAATGCTCGCCCGTTGGGGAGTGCAACCTCGCCGTGTTGCTACAATCGTGCTGTTCTTTCTCTCCGGTTATACGATTTTTATTTCGGCCGAGCCCTTTGCCGAGGGGCTCTTGGCCACCGGCCGGACCTTTGGGATCGAGGAGTTTATCCTAGTTCAGTGGTTGGCGCCGTTGGCCTCGGAATCCCCGGAATTTATCGTGGCGATTCTGTTCGCCCTAAGGGCCAATCCGGAGGCGAGTATCGGCACGCTGATCTCCTCCAAGGTCAACCAATGGACCCTGCTCATCGGCATGCTTCCACTGGTCTATATGTTTTCGGCTGGACAGATCATGCCGATGCAGATGGACAGCCGTCAGGCAGAAGAGATCCTCCTCACGGCTGCGCAGTCCCTTTTCGCCGTAGCCATTCTCGCCAACCTCTCTTTCTCGCTAATGGAGGCGACGCTTCTTTTCGTTCTGTTCGCCACGCAGCTCTTAATTCCCGATCCACGGTTTCGCTATCTTTATTCCTTCCTCTATATCGCCTTCACGGCCGGAATGTTCTTAGCGCTGAGGCAAGTTCGGGAGGCTTTTCTCGCCCTCTTCCCACGCCAGTCCAAAACCTAACTCGGCCCCCGAGAGGCCGCGCGATGGTTCACCGATCTCGGGGACGAGGAGGAAAGCCGCGGACCTCTTTGTCCGCGACCGAGGGGGAGCGCGAGCGAGGCTGCGGACGTCCGATTACAGACGGCACGACTCATGGCAGGAACCCATCGGCCGCAGCCGAGAGCGCGCTCCCCGAGGGAGCTTACTGACGGGGACAGGCACGCAAGCGAGCCAGTCCCCTTGCCACGGCCTGACGGCTCGGCCCCCGAGGAGCTTTCGAGACAATACGGGCAAGGAGCGGAGCCAGCGGCGAACCCGCGTCGTGCCTCACCCGGGCTTTAAGTATTCCTTCCCGTTGACGCCGATGAGCTGCCACTGACCGACAGGGTGATAGCGAACGTGGCAGATGCCGCAGGGATCGAGGTGAAACGAGCGATAACGATTGAGCGGGGTGCCGGTGATGCGGCAGAGGACTGCGAGGATTGGAAAATTGTGGCTCACGACCACCACGGTCTCGTCCGGCCCATGGCCCTGCACAATCCGATTGAGCCCTTCCCATACTCGTTTTTCCACATCGACGAGCCGTTCGCCGCCGGGCACGGGAGCCTCTGCCGGCTCGGCGCGCCAGACCCGCATGAAATCGGGAAAGCTCGCGCGAATTTCCTCGAAGGTTAAGCCCTCGAGCACGCCGTGATCGAGCTCGCGCAGGCTCATGTCAGTGGTCACGGTGAGGCCGTGGGTCTGGCTGACAAAGCGCGCGGTTTGAACCGCCCGCTTGAGGTCGCTGGAGTAAACCGCATCAATGCGCTCGCCGCTGAGAGAAGCGGCGACCTCTTGCGCCTGCCGAAAGCCGATTCCGTTGAGTTCGAGATCCGTCGCGCCCTGGCACCGACCTTCGAGGTTCCAATCAGTCGCCCCATGACGCAAGAGCAAAAGTCGCATCGGTTCAGCCGAAAAAGAATCTTCGTCCCGGGCGCACGGAAATTGCCAAAAAACTGGCGGACCTCATCCCTGCTCCAAATACTCCGGACGAACCTCGATTCGAGCCTTGGCCTTGAGGCTCTCAACAAACCTCTCCAGCGCCCTCTGCCGCTTTTCCCCCAGCAGCTCTTCCCGTAACCGCTCCTCCTGCTCGGCGAAGAGCGCCGGGTCCGCCTCCTGGCTCGCCTTCAAAGCGATAACGTAAGCCGCGTTTCCCTGCGTGTAAACCCGGTCGGCCACAGGCTGGTAGCCCGACAACGGAAGGGTTAGGGGTTGGACTTCTCTGAGCATGCCGATCTTGGGGATCTCGGGCGCGCTACGCGTAAACCAGCCTGTCTCTTCCACGCCCAGGCCGTGCCGGCGGGCGATGGCCCGAAGGTCTTTTTCTTTTCTGATCTCCTCAAGCAGTGACCTCGCCCGCTGCGTGGCAAGCTCAGAGGCCTTGGTCTCCCGAAGCTTTTTCTCGATCTCCGCGCGCACCGTCTCCAAAGCCGGGATGAAAGCCTGTTTGCGCTCTTTCCCCCTAACGAGGTAATAGGCCTTGGGTGCTTCGACGGCTGGAGCCAGCTCCTTGGGCGCAAGGGAAAAGGCGGCCTTGTTGAAGGGCTCCACCGGCCCCACCTCCGGCACCACCTCAGAGCTGGAAAACCACGGACTCACCCGGTGAGATACCGCTCGCTCCCGCGCCACGACGGATAGCTCCGTGCCGGAAAGCACTCTGGCCCGGTCCGCGTCGATGGCTTTACCTGCTTCAGTTTTGGCCTTTCCTGCCTTGATGGCGCTGATGATTTCCGGGGTAGCCTCCTTCAGGCCCTTGGTTCTTTCTGCCTGTGTTTCCTCGACTTTCAAGATGTGATATCCGAGCGGGGATTCCGCAAGATCGCTGATCTCGTCCTTTCTTAAACTGAACGCTATCTTGTCCAAATCGGGGAGCAACTGACCTTGAGTCACCCACCCGATCTCGCCGCCCTGGGCCGCGCTCGGGTCCTCCGAATACTCCTTGGCGAGCTGAGGGAAAGCCTTACCGGCCCGGGCCTCGCGCAGGATGCCCTGGGCCTTCACGCGGATCTGTTCCCGTCGCTCCAGATCGGACGGTTGCGGGATGCGCAGCAGAATGTGCCGCAGTCTCACCGCTTTGGGCTGATGAAATCGGGTGGCCTTGTGGACCTGGTAGTAATCTTCGATTTCCTTCTCGCTCACTTCCACCTTGGCGGCAAAATGCTCGAATGGATAGCTCACATATTCCACCTGGACTCGCGGTGGCTCTTTGAAAGATTCCCGATTGCGCTCGTAGTAACTCTTGACCTCATCCGGTGTGACCTTGATGCCGCTCAGGAACTGACCGGCAACGAACCGCATGAAGTGAAGGTCCAATTTTTCCTCCTTGAGCCGGTAACGATCCTTGAGCTCGGCTTCCGCGACGTGGACGCTGTCTCGGATGATGGCGTAGAGCCTCTGGATCGTTAGCTGCTCGCGCTGCTCCGTTTCAAACGCCTCCGGGCTGAGGCGGCTCGAGCGCAGCGCCTGGAGGTAGCGGCTTTTACTGAAGCGACCATCGACCGTAAAGACCGGAACCCGGGTAATCTCGCTTCTGAGTTCTTCGTCGCCGACGCCCAGGCCGAGTCTCTGGGCCTCTTGGAGCAAAAGCCGTCTTTGGATCAATTCCTCCAAGACGGCTCCCCTCAGATTGAGGTTCCGGATCATCTCCTCGGTCAGGGCGCCCCGAAGCAGATTGCGGTAGTTTTCCAGGAAGCGCTGGTAATGGATCTCAAATTCCCTTGGCGTCAGGGTCTCCCCGTTGATGACGGCGACGGTGGTCCGACCGGAATCGTTGACGTAACTGCCCACGCCCCAAAGAGCGAACACGACGACGATAATGCCGATCAAAAAGACAATAACCCAAGATCGTTTCCGTTTGCGTAAGATATCCAGCATGGACCGGCGTGCCTTTCAGCTCAAAGCTAAGACGCCAATATCATAGGGAATGCAGCGAGCCATTGCAACCATGTCCGGCACACTGCGCGGGGCAAGGAAGGCGGTTATTCTTGCTTGAAAAGGGCAAATCTGTTATTTTTTGGGTTGGCAAACCTTGACTCTCCGAAGGTGAAAAGGAGCCCGTAGATGCTGGATGCGCTGTTCGGGATTTTTTCCAACGACCTCGCCATCGACCTCGGCACCGCGAACACACTCATCTACGTCAAGAATGAGGGCATCGTCTGCAACGAGCCTTCGGTCGTCGCCGTGCAGCAAAAGAATGAGCGCGGCGGAAAGAAAGTGTTGGCCGTGGGCGCCGAAGCCAAGAAGATGCTTGGTCGGACGCCCGGAAACATCGTGGCCATCCGGCCGCTCAAAGACGGGGTGATCGCTGACTTCGAGATCACCGAGGCGATGCTTCGTTACTTCATCCAGAAAGTTCATAACCGCCGCACCCTGGTGCGGCCCCGGATCATCATCGGCGTTCCGTTCGGCATCACCGAGGTCGAAAAGAGAGCGGTGAGGGAATCGGCGGAATCGGCGGGGGCGAGAGAGGTTTATCTGATTGAAGAACCCATGGCCGCCGCCATCGGCGCCGGGCTGCCGATCACCGAACCCACGGGGAGCATGATCGTTGATATCGGCGGCGGGACGACCGAGGTCGCGGTCATCTCTCTTTCCGGAATCGTCTTTTCGCGCTCGGTGCGGGTGGGCGGAGACAAAATGGATGAGGCCATTGCCCAGTACATCAAGCGGAAATATAATCTGTTGGTTGGAGAGAGGACGGCGGAGCTCATCAAGATCACGATCGGCTCGGCGTATCCCGGAGACGAGATCCAGACCATGGAGATTAAGGGTCGGGACCTCGTCGCCGGCGTGCCCAAGACCGCGGTGATCACGGACGAGGAGATCCGCGATTCGCTTCTGGAACCGATCAACCAGATCGTTGACGCGGTCAGAATCTCGCTGGAGCGCACCCCACCCGAGCTGGCTTCAGACATCGTCGATCGCGGTATCGTCCTGGCCGGCGGCGGCGCGCTGCTCAGAAACCTCGATACCCTGCTCCGCGAAGAAACCGGGCTCCCGGTCATGCTCGCCGATGACCCTCTCACGGCGGTGGTGATGGGAGCGGGAAAAGCCTTGGATGAGATATCCCTGCTCAAGGAGATAGCTGTCCATTAGGCTCTCGCATCCCCGTGGATTTTCCTCGAGGCGGAGTTTGAGCCTGCCATGTTGGCGTTCCTGCGCAGAAATCAAGTCCTACTGAGCTCCTGTCTCTGCGTCTTCCTTTCCCTCTCCATCCTCGCCGCGGCCGCCAGAGGTCGTCTTCGAGCGGATCCGGTCGGGCCGCTTCTACTCACATTCATGCGGCCGTTGCAAATCGGCGCCCACGCGGTGGGGCTCTGGGTTCGCGAAATCGCTGACCTGTCCGCACGGCTGGGCGGGCTCGCCAGCGAGAATCGCCAGCTGAGAGAAAGAATTCAGGAACTGGCGGCGGAACGGAACCGGTTGCTGGAGGTCGAAGCCACCAATCAACGACTGCGCGAGCTGCTTGCTTTCCGGTCACAATTGCCGTCTGCCTCGCTTACCGCCTCGGTCATTGGCAGCAGCGCGAGTACGTGGTTCCGCAGCCTCACGTTGGACAAGGGCAGCGCGGACGGAGTGGTCAAAGGGATGGCCGTGGTCTCACCCACGGGTGTGGTGGGACAGGTAGTCTCGGTAACGTCACGTAGCGCCAGAGTCTTGCTTCTGACCGATCCGCACAGCGGCGTCGATGTGATCGTCCAACGCAGCCGGGCACGGGGCATCGTGGCCGGCTCGCTCGACAACGGGCCGGTCATGAAGTACGTGAAACGGAGCGAGGACGTCGAGATCGGGGACCGCCTGATCACTTCCGGCGTCGACGGGGTTTTTCCGAAGGGCCTCTTGGTCGGCACGGTGACCAAAGTCCGCAAAAAGAGTTTTGGCCTGTTCCAGTTCGTGGGCGTCGACTTGGCCGTGGATCCCTCCAGGATCGAGGAGGTCTTGGCTGTTCCTCCCGAGGCCGCGCCCCCGAAAGACGAAAACCGGCCCTAAGGACTATGATGAAGTTGTCATTGCTTTTTTTAGCGGTCGGCTTTCTCCTGGTGCTCTTCCAGACGACCATTCTTCATTTGCTTCCCCTCGGGCCAATCGTTCCGGACCTGATCCTGGTACTCTGCGTTTATTGGGGACTCAACTACCCCTCGGTCGGGGCCGTCCTCGGCTCTTTCATCTTGGGGTATTCCGTCGACGTGTTCTCCAGCCCGCTTTTGGGCCTGAACGCCTTCGCGATGTCGCTCGTGTTTCTGGCAGTCTATCTGAGCTCGCGCTGTATCTGGATCCGCGATTCGCTTTTGAGTGCCGCCGTAGTCTTCGCCGCCTCATGGGTGAAAGCGCTTGCCCTGCTGATGGCCTCCTCTTTCTTTTTGACTCCGGACGGCCTGTGGCGTGGATTTCTCCAATACGTTTTGCTCGACGCGCTGGCCGCCGCAGCGCTGGCTCCTATCCTTTTCTTCTTGCTGCGGCGCGGCCAGCGTTACATAGAAACGGCCGAGATGCCGTCCTAGGCTCCCATGTTGCCCATACCCTTTCGCACCGAAGTCGACCCGCAAATGCGCTCGCGGGTGAACCTGCTCATCGCGCTGGTCTCGGTGGTGTTTCTTTTTCTGATCGGTCGCCTTCTCTTTCTCCAAGTTATCGAAGGGGATCGTTACACCTATCTTTCGGAAAACAATCGGATCCGGATAAAAAAAATCCCGGGCGCCAGAGGCATGGTCTTCGACCGCAACGGCGCGCTCTTAGTCGATAACCGCCCCTCCTTTGATTTGCTCTTCGTGCCGGAGGACGCCGACGATCCGGAGACCACGCTGAGGGAGCTCGCCCGCGTCCTCGGACGCGATGAGGGCGATTTCCGAAATCTGGTCAGGGAGAACAAATTGCGGCCAGCTTTTGGCGAGATCGTTCTCGGGCGCGACGTCGATTGGCGTTCCGTCGTGACCGTCGAGACGCACCAGCTCGATCTCCCCGGGGTCACGCTTTGGATCCGGCCCCGGCGCAGCTACCTAACCGACGGCACGGCGGCCCACGTTTTGGGCTACATCGGAGAAATCAACCCGCAGCAGCTCAAAGCGCGACGGGGGAGCGGTTACGTGATGGGCGATGAGGTTGGCCAGTTCGGCCTCGAGAAGAACTGGGAGGAGTATCTGCGCGGGCGCAGCGGCGGTCAGCAGGTGGAGGTCGACGCGCTGGGCCGGCGAGTTCGCGTCCTCCATGCCGTCGAAGACGTGCCCGGGCAGAATGTCCATCTAACCCTGGACCGGGATCTGCAAGAGACCGCGCATCATGCGCTGGAAGGAAAAGACGGGGCCGTTGTCGCCCTGGATGTAAACAGCGGCGCCATCCTCGCCATGGTGAGCACTCCGGGTTATGATCCGAATGTCTTCGCGCGGGGCGTAACCGGCGAGGAATGGCGGACCTTGACGCAAGATTCAGCCCATCCTTTAAACAATCGAGCCATCCAAGGACAATACCCGCCGGGCTCCACCTTCAAGATCGTCTTGGCCATTGCAGGCCTGGAGGAAGGGGTCATCCAACCCGAGACGACCTTCTTTTGCCCAGGCTCCTTAACCGTCGGCAACCGGGTCTTTCGCGATTGGAAAAAGGGGGGGCACGGTGCGGTCAATCTCCACAAAGGGCTAACCGAGTCCTGCGATGTCTACTTTTATCTCCTCGGTCAGAAGCTGGGGCCGGATCGGATCGCGAAGTACGCGCGCGCCCTGGGACTGGGGCAACCCACCGGCATCGAACTCGACCACGAAAAACCAGGCCTGATTCCGGACACGGAGTGGAAAAAACGGCGGCTTGGCCAGCCGTGGTTCCCCGGGGAAACGCCTTCAATGGCCATCGGGCAGGGTTACGTCAACGTCACCCCGCTACAGATGGCAAACCTGACCGCGGCGGTCGCCAACGGAGGCACCCTGTACCGGCCTTGGTTCGTGCGGAAGATCGAATCTCTCGACGGGCGCCTGATCCGCGAGTACGGTCCCGAGATCATCAGCACTCTGAACTTAAAAGAAAGCACTCTCGAACACATCCGCAAAGCGCTACAGGATGCCGTCAACAGCGGCTCGGGGACCGGCGGAAGGGCGAAATCAAACCTCATCATGATCGCGGGCAAGACCGGAACCGCTCAGGTAGCCGAGATGAAAGGGGCGTTTGTCAAGAGCGAAAACCTCGCGTATAAGATTCGCGACCACGCATGGTTCGTCGCGTTTGCGCCGGTCGAAAAACCGGAGATCGCCGTGGCGGTTCTGGTCGAACACGGCGGGCATGGTGGCGCCGCCGCAGCCCCGGTGGCCAAAAAGATCATCGAGAAGTATTTCACACGCGACGGCCGACCCGCTCCGACGGAGCCGCGATTAGCGAGTCGTGACGGAGCGCGCCATGCAGATTGATCGCAGGCTCATCTCTCACTTTGACTGGGGTCTTTTCGGCTTGACGGCCGCTCTCGTCTTCTTTGGCATCCTCACGATCTACAGCGCCACCTACAGCCCCACCGGGGAACAAGCCAACTTGGCGACCAAGCAGTTCTACTGGTTTATGTTCGGCCTGCTCGCCATGCTCGCCGCCACGGCAGTGGACTACCACGACATCGAACGGCTCGCGTATCCTTTTTACGCGCTGTCGCTCGGCCTTTTGGTTCTTGTCTTGTTCATAGGTTCGGTCGGCGGCGGCTCGCAACGCTGGATCAACCTCGGCTTCGTCGCGCTGCAACCCTCTGAGCCGACCAAGCTTGCCATCGTCTTGGTCTCTGCCAAATACTTGCAATACGATGAGCCCGCCGGGGGTTACCGCCTGCGCGATCTCTGGTGGCCAGCCCTGCTCGCAGCTCCGCTGATTATCTTAACCCTGATCCAGCCAGACCTCGGAACTGCGGTGGTCTTGTCTGTCGTCTTTATGAGCGTAGTCCTGGTGGGAGGCCTGCGCTTGCGCTCCTTTTCCTACCTGGTGGCGGCCGGGTTGACGCTCTTGCCCATCGCCTGGCAGTTCCTGAAGCCCTATCAGCAAAGACGGATTTTGACTTTTCTCAACCCTGATCTCGACCCGTTGGGAGCGGGGTATCACGTTATTCAGTCCAAAATCGCTATCGGCTCCGGAAGGCTATTGGGGAAAGGCTTTCTCAACGGCACACAAAACCAGCTCGAATTTTTGCCCGCGCAACACACCGATTTCGTGTTTTCCGTGTTCGCTGAAGAGTGGGGCTTTCTCGGCTGTGTGATCTTACTTGCGCTCTATTTCGCGCTGATTATGCTCGCCCTCAAGGTGGTCGCGCGCGCTAAAGAGCGGTTCGGCGCGCTCTTGGTCTTCGGCATGCTCGGTATCTTCTTCTGGCAGGTCGCGATCAACGTGGCAATGGTAGCCGGGCTACTCCCCGTGGTGGGGATCCCGCTCCCCTTCTTCAGCTACGGCGGCTCCTCGCTCGTTTCGATGATGACGGCCATGGGCATCATCATCAACGTCAGCATGCGCCGCTTCACGTTTTAACCCCGATCCAAACCTCGATGCGGAAAATAGGTGGGTCGAGCACCCGCTAGGCGACGTCTCATACTGGGGTTTGGATCGGGGTTAAACCAGTACCCGCTCGATCGCCTCAACCAGGCGTGCCTTCGGTACCGCCCCGACGATCTGTTCTTTGACCTGGCCCTGCTTGAGAATAATGAGGTTGGGGATGCCTCGGACAGCGTATTGGGTAGGGGTCATGGGATTTTCATCTACGTTGAGCTTGGCGACTTTAAGCCTGCCTGCGTAATCCCGCGCCAGCTCCTCGATCACCGGCGCAATGAATTTGCACGGTCCGCACCACGGAGCCCAGAAATCGATCAGGACCGGCAGATCCGAACGAATCACCTCCGCCTCAAAGTTGTCGTCTCCCACCTGCATGATGATATTTGTCATAAAAACCTCGGCAGGGAAGCCTTCAGTCTCCAGCCATCAGCTTAGAAGTTTCGCGTCTCGTCTTAGCTGACTGCTGATTGCTGACGGCTCCCGGCTTGTTTAATAGCTCGCCAGAAACTTGAGCAGCGTGCGCACGCCGAAACCGGTTCCACCCTTTGGGCAGCCGGGCGTATCCTTCTCCGCGAAGGCCGGGCCCGCGATGTCGAGGTGAGCCCAGGAGACATCACCGACGAACTCCTGCAGCATCAGAGCTGCCGTGATGGCGCCACCGTAGGAGCCGCCCACGTTCTTGATGTCCGCCACGCTGCTTTTGATCTCTTCCCGATATTCCTTGACCAGCGGTAGCTGCCAGAGCTTTTCCCCCGCCTCTCTTCCCGAGCGGATCACGTCGTCGACCAGGGGTTGGTGATTGCCGAAGACGCCCGCCACCTCGGTCCCCAAGGCCACCATACACGCTCCCGTCAGGGTCGCTAAGGTGATCATACAATCGGGTTTTTGCTTGGCGGCATAGGCCAGGGCATCGGCCAAGATCAACCGCCCTTCCGCATCCGTGTTCAATACCTCGACGGTCTTGCCGTTGAGATAGCGGATGATATCCCCCGGCTTTTGCGCGCTCCCACTCGGCAGGTTATCCGTCGTGGGAATATAACCGGTCACTTCGATCTCGGGTCGAAGATAGGGCAGCCGACTCATCGCGCCGATGATCGCCGCTCCCCCGGCCATGTCGAGCTTCATGGTCTCCATCGACTTCGCCGGCTTAAGCGACAGGCCGCCGGAATCGAAGGTGATTCCTTTGCCAATCAGCACGACCTTTTTTCGCGCGCGCGGCGGCTGGTAACGGATAATGATGAAGCGGGGCTCTTCGGTGCTTCCCCGATTGACCGCCAAAAGGCCGGCCAGGTTCATCGCCTGAATTTTTTTCTTCCCCCACACCTCGACCCTGAGCCCCCGGCCACGGCAAGTGCGCCCGGCCTGTTCGGCCAAAAAGCGGGCCGTGGTCACGGAGGGAGGCTCGTTGACGAGATCGCGGGCAACGTAAACGCCGGGGCCGAGATCCACAGCCAGACTCGCCGCCCGCTCCATCGCCGCACTGCGCCTTAGCCCGGGTCGAAACAGGGTCAGGGCTCGAACGGGGGCGGCGGGTTTACTGTTGGAACGGTACTTGTTGAACTGATAAGAAGCGAGCAAGATTCCCTCGACAACGGCTCCCACGGCCGTCTCCGGCTCGCCGTTCGGGATGAAGTGTAACGCGATCTCCTCGGCGCCGATTGCGCCGGCCTCTTTCCTGGCGCGCGCCGCCGCCTTCCTCCAGGAATCCAACTCGATCTCTTCCCCCTTTCCCATCCCCACCAAGAGCAAATACGCGGCCGGGAGGGCGCCGCCCGTCGCATGAAGCAAGGAGGTTCCTTCCGCGCCTGTGAACCGGCTTTTTTTGATGCGTCGCGAGAGGCCTCCCCCCAACCGGCGGTCGAGGAGTCGGAGCGTGGAATCCTCCACGCGGTTTTCCATGGCCGGAAGAACCAAAAGATCGGTCTTGATCCTTTCCGCCCCTGTGTCCCTAAACTTGACTTCCATAGTTGCCTCTTCAGCCCTTCTGCCGGATCAGATTCATGAATTCGTTGCGCGTTTCTTGGCGGCTCCTGAACGCGCCCAACAGCGTGCTCGTGATGATCTGCGAATTCTGCTTCTCCACGCCGCGCATTCTCATACACAAATGCTCGGCTTCGATCACCACCGCGACCCCGAGGGGTTTGAGCTTATCCATGATCGTGGTCGCAATCTGGTTGGTGAGCCGCTCTTGCACCTGAAGCCTGCGAGCGTAGACATCGACGAGCCGGGCGAGTTTGGACACGCCGACGATCCTGTGGTGCGGGATATACGCGACATGGGCCTTGCCAAAGAACGGGAGCAGGTGGTGCTCGCAGAGGGAAAAGAAATCGATATCTTTCTGGACGATCATCTCCTGGTAGTCTTCGGTAAAAACCGCATCGTTGATCACCTTATCCGGATCCATCTGGTACCCCCGCGTCAGAAAGGTCAGGGCTTCGGCGACCCGGGCAGGAGTCTTCAGCAAACCTTCACGGTCCGGGTCTTCGCCGATCGACTTCAAGATAAAGCGGATCTGTTCTTCCATGCCTTTTTCCACAGGGACCCCGGGCTCTTGAGGCAGTAAAGCGACGTCTCTTTGCCGCACCTGAATCTAAAAAAACTACCACTTAGCCCCTGGGAGGTCAAACTACGGCGGGAAATCTCGCTCTCAGATTAGAGCCTTTTCAACAACCAATCGGGGGTAAGGCGGATAGCGTACGTGTTGAGCAGAGTCATGTAATCCGTGATCAAAAGAATTCCGACAATCACCAGCAGGATGCCACCTGCCGCGTGGACAGCCTGAATGTAGCGGCGCAGAACCTGCGACAACTGAAAGAATGAGTTCACGGCGACAGCGCTTAGGAAGAACGGCAAGGCCAGCCCAGCAGCGTACATCGCGAGCAGCCCCATACCCCGCTCCACCTGGGCGGTTGTGCCGGCCAAGGCAAGGATTGCGCCCAAGATGGGGCCCACACACGGCGTCCAGGCGACCGCAAAGGTAATGCCGACAAGGACCGAACCCAGGTATCCGGCAGGTTTATCCTTGAGATGGAATTGCAGATAACGCTCGAGGGCGGGCACCCGGAAAAGCCCTATGAGATAAATCCCAACCATGAGGATGACGATTCCGCCGAGGACGCGAATGAAGCTTCGATAACCCAGGAACAAGCTGCCGAGAAAACTCGCCGAGATCCCGAGCGAAACAAACACCAGAGAGAAACCAAGAATAAAGGCCAAAGAGTGCAGCGCCACACGCCAGCGCACGCGGCTGTGGATTTCCGCCACACGGATCTCCTCCAAGGAGACGCCGGAGACGAACGACAGATACGAGGGAATCAAAGGAAGCACGCAGGGTGAAAGGAACGAAAAGATTCCGGCCGTGAATGCAACGAAGAGGCCGAGGTCGGTCATCGCTTGGCCTCCAGCAGCACTCGCATTAACTCCCTTGCGCCCGGGCTGTACCACGGCGCGGGACCCCAAAGCCTGGCCAGCCCTTCGCCGCTGCGTCCTATCAAGTAGGTCGTGGGCAATCCCCAGGCGCCATAGAGGAGGCCGACCTCGCCATCCGCATCCAACGCGACCGGGTAGGTAAGTTTGAGCTCTTGGACAAAATCCACGGCCTTTTTTTGACTGTCCTTCACATTGACGGCAAAGACTACCAGGCCTTTGTCTTTGAATTCTCGGTAGAGCCGCTCCATCGCCGGCATCTCCTCACGACAGGGGAGACACCAACTGGCCCAAAAGTTCAAAAACACGAGCTTTCCTCTGAAATTCCTGAGCGAGACCTTTTTGCCCGCCGGCGTCGGTAGCGTGAAATCCGGGGTTGGACCACCCTCCTTCATGGGCTCCAAATTGGGCACGAGCTTAAAGTTGATGCTGGTGCTGCGCGGGCTCTGCGCCCAAGCACGGCTGCCTGACGGCCACGGCGTGTCGAGCTGGCCGGTCAAGAACAAGCCAAGGCAAAGGAAAACGCCAAAAAAGCGCCCATTTCTCATACCGTCACCTGGAATCAGTTTTTTCAAATCTAACGGAGTCATGCGCTGGACGCAACAGGCCTTTGTTTATTATTAACAGCCACTCCGGCCCCAAAGTTCCCTCCCGTAACTGTCTACGGGCTTGATCCGGATCGGGAGGGATCCGCGAGCAGAATGGTCTCGCCGAGCTTTTGAACCAACCAACGGTGAATATCCCTCACAACCCTCTCGCTCCCCTCTTCCTGCATGATCGCGTGACCATGCTGCGGGTAGGCTTGGAAATCAGCACCCAACCGCTGTGCCCATGCCCGCTGCGCCCCCACGTCGACAACCTGATCCGCATTCCCCCCAATGATCAAGACCGGACACGCAATGCGCCGTGATTCGATCCGAACCGAGCGACGAAAAAATGCCCGCGCGAGCCGGCCGGACTCGGGAACCACCCGACGGTGAATTTCCGCGCGCAGGTGCGCGGGCACCGAGGCGAGCCAACTTCGGCCAAAATCTTTTTCCTCGAGGCGGAAAGGTCGGCCGAACCAGAGAAGCGGCAGATACTTAAGGCGCAGGAGTCGAAGCGTGCGTGTCGCATCCGCCCGAATGTCTCCGGGGGGCACGCTGGAAAGCAAAATCAGAGCGGAAAGCCCGCCCTCTTCAGCCGCCTTTTGGGCGATCAACCCCCCGAAGCTATGACCGAGGAGAACCGGCGGAGATGGCGCGGCCCGGATCACTCGGCGCAGGTCCTCGACGCATTGCCCGAACGTCAGTTGCCGAAGAACATCGAGCGCGCGCGGCTCAAAGCGGCCTCTCAGGTTGACGGCCCAACAATCCCACCCAAGATTCGCAAAATGGGTCGCCCACGGCTGCCAGCACGAGCTGTCGCTCCACAAGCCATGAAGGAGAACGAGGACGGACTTGAACTTCGGCTTTTCCGGAGGGGAGGCGTCTACGAGCAAGTCGCCAATCCATCTCTCCATATCTCACCCCGGCATGCCCCCGCTACAGCCAAAAAACAAGCCCTCCAGGTTCGTCACCGGAGGGCCTGTCGGTTAGGCAGCAAGAACTGCTGCCTTATCGCCTGAGAAGCTTAGGAGGGTTTATTCCACCACCGCTCCACAACTCAAAGACGTTACTTCTTTTTCTTCTTGGCTTTCTTGGCCTTCTTTGCCATATGCACCTCCTTATAGGATTCCCGGGGCGGGTTTCTGTGCGAGAGAGAAAAGTGGCCTCAGGCGAAGAGAATCTAGCTCCATAAAACCCTCCCACATTTTGTGGCTAGCGAAATTATAACGGCACTAGTAATTGTATGTCAAGAAAAAAATGCAATTTTAAAAAAATTTCTGAATTGATTCCGTAAAAATCGAAACGCCTTTATACGATTTTATCGCCAGATTATAGCTCATTATCCCTGTTTAGAAATAAGAGAGTGTTTTATAATGAGATGGCCTTGGGCTTCACGCGGTGCACACGTCCACGAAGCGTGGTTGCAGGCCCGTCCCATTTGCCTTGATCCTTGACCTGAGGTAGATTGCGAGAGAATTTTCCACAAACCCTATGATCGAATTCTTCACCAAAGGAGGAATCTTCATGTATCCGATCCTCCTTTGCTCCGTCACTGCCGTGGCCATCTTTCTCGAACGCTGCTGGAACCTCAGGCGCACCCAGGTCCTGCCACTCGATCTCGTTCGCGAGGTCGAGGAGCTCATACGCAGAGGAAGCATTCCCGACGCCATCATGCGCTGCCAGCAGAATCGCTCCTCCATCGCACGGATCCTGCTCGTTGGGATCAAAAACTTCGGCAAGCGACGGGAGGTCATCAAGGAGCACGTGGAAGAAGTCGGACGCCACGAGAGCGCTACACTGGAGCGATTCGTCGAGGGGCTGGGAACGATAGCCGGAGTCAGCACCCTGCTGGGTTTGCTCGGGACGGTCTCGGGCATGATCAAGATCTTCTCGGTCATCTCCACTCAGGCCGTGGTCAATCCCGGCTCCCTGGCGGGCGGCATCTCTGAGGCGCTCATCACGACTTACGCCGGGCTGACCGTCGCCATTCCGACCATCGTCATGTACAAGTACCTCCAGAGCAAAACCAACGCCTTAATCCAGGAAATGGA
This sequence comes from Deltaproteobacteria bacterium, assembly GCA_016180805.1. GTDB lineage: Bacteria > Desulfobacterota > Binatia > UBA9968 > UBA9968 > 2-12-FULL-57-22. Next base: position 21,221 of record JACPAM010000116.1, read on the forward strand.
AGAACACTGCATCAGAATGGTCGACCTGCTCAAAGAGAAGGAAGGAAAGGACTGATATGCGCTTTCAAGATCCGGAAGCCAAGAAGAACAGCAGCCTGATCGACATTACCCCTGTTGTGGATACGGTCTTCAACCTGCTCATCTTCTTTGCCCTTTCTTTGAACTTCATTTCTACCCCGGGGATTCGCGTGCAACTACCGAAATCGGCTGCGCAGGAGATCACGCGGGAGAAAAAGGATCTCCGGGTGGTCCTGACCGCCAGGGACCAGCTCTACCTCAACGAGAAACCTGTCGATCTCAACGGCCTTGGCGCTCAGTTCAAGAAGGCCGCCGATTCGAACCGAGACACGCAGATCTTGATCCAGGCGGACCAGCGGGTGGCTCACGGCAAAGTGGTCCAAGTCATGGACCTCGCCCGCAGCGCTGGCCTCTATCGCCTGGCGATCGTCACGCAGCCGAAACCAAGCAAAGAGCGGTAGGTCTCCTTCGCACAGCCCAACCGTGTCGGCGTGGGCCAGATGCCAACAAAAGTGGCCTCCCCTTTTTGTCACCCCAACTGAATCTGGGTATAAGTAGGGTCAAAGACCACTTGGAATTTTACCTTCTAAATAGCTCCTCGGCGTTTTTGAAGGCCAGGCGCTGGGTGGTCTCGGGCTGTAGGTTAGAGAGAATCTGGCGAAACCGATGGATGCGCCTCTCATAATCGGCCAAGGCCGGTGTGTGAGCCGCATCGGTCCCGATCAGGAAGCGATCAGGGTAGGCCTCGTAGAGCGCTTTCATATCAGGATAGAGCTGCCCTGACCCATCCTCGATAAGATGCATCCAGGGAGTCCGCCTTGGCCAGTAGTGGCCGTAGCCGCTGTCGGGGGTGGCCATCATGCCGCCAAGATCGCAAAGCAGGTTCGGGTAGCGGGCGAGAAGCGTCTTGATCTGGTTGGCGCTGGCCCGCCCGCAGTTGTGGGCCCAGATGACCTTCGTGCTGGAAGCGTACTCCAACAGGCGAGCCATTTGCGCCACCGCATCGGGCTCGGCCTCCAGGTGGATCAGCAGGGGGACGCGGTAAGCAGTGGCAAGATCGGCAAAGCGCCGCATGAGTGGGGAGTCCACCGGCACATTGACGTCCTGCTCACCACCCGTCTCACCGTGCCTGGTCGTGTAGGCGTAGTGAAGCATGATGAACTCGCCGAGCCCGTAGAATTCTCCGGACCTGAGCTTTGCCTCCGCATTACGGAGCAAATCCTCCGCCTGCCGATCTGGGCTCAGCCATCGCATTCGGCTCACGAGAACGGGCCGCTGGCCCGCCACGAAGGGGATGAAGCGGCCAGGGTACTTTGTGGCGTAGGCCAGGGCCTGTTCATCACTCCCCAGCCCGCCAGCGCGTGCCCCATAGTATCTGGCCATCAAAACCATGCGGCTGACCCCAGCCCGATCCATGAGGGCGATAAGAGTTTCGGCTAGCACATCTCCGTTGAGATGCCCATGGGCGTCGATGATGGAAAGCTTCTCAGGCTCGGCATGCGGCGCAACCGCTAGGACTGCTACCGGTAGCGTTTTCACACCAAACAACATCTCAGCCGCGGCCACTAAGAACTTCCAAAGTGTCCCGGGACCACGTACCCGCCCGCCGTCAGAGCGGGAAGCCCGACAAAAGGGCTCACTCTGATCCCTTTTCGGACCAAGAGCGTAATGACTGTTTAGCTATAGCCCGCCTCCCAGTACAGCAGGATCATCATCGATAATCATCAGCATTGCGGTGCTCGGACCCCCAAGCCTAGCATTGCCGCCAGGATTGCTCGGATTGCTCAGCGCCAAAGTCGCCGTCTCGTTGCTCTCTCTGTCCCCGTCATTCAGGATCTTTACCGTAAAGCTCTTAGTCGTGTCGCTGGCAATGAAAGTCAGCGTCCCGCTGGCTGAGACATAGTCGGAGCTGTCAGCG
>JACPAM010000116.1:23171-24307 GCA_016180805.1 Deltaproteobacteria bacterium
AGGCGCCTCGGCTGAAGTGAAATACCACGTCGTCGTTGAGGATCGTTAATACCGCGGTATCCGGCGTTGCCAGCGCAGCGTGGCCTACCGGATTAACCGGGTCCCTCAAGAGAAGGTTTACCGTCTCATGGCTTTCCGGGCCCAAATCGTCAAGGATCGTTACATCAAAGCTCTGCGTGGTCCGGCCAGGGCTAAAAGTGAGCCTGCCGCTGGTTGCGAGGTAATCGCTTCCCGCAGTGGCGGTTCCCCCGCCGACCGTAGCGTAATCCACGCTCACATCGTTGGCCGTATCGCCAATCCGGCTTACCTCGATAGTCGCTGTCCCGTCGTTTTCATGGACGACATAGGCGCCTCGGCTGAAGTGAAATACCACGTCGTCGTTGAGGATCGTTAATACCGCGGTATCCGGCGTTGCCAGCGCAGCGTGGCCTACCGGATTAACCGGGCGTTCAGGGATCGTGTCGGGGATAATGCCGACGCCAAAGGTCTTCGTCGTCTCCCCGGGACCGAAGCTGAGGACGCCAGTCGCCGCAACGTAGTCCGATCCCGCAGTGGCCGGTGCGGTTGTAGGAGACGGGGTGCCGTCGCTTGTGGCAAAGTTGACAGCTGCCGTGCCCGTGGTGTCCCCAAGCCGCTGGACTTCAATGGTCGCAACGCCGGATTCAGAGACGGTGTAGGATGAACTGCTGAAACGGAACGCCACATCTTCGTTGAGAATCGTCAACACGGCCGTACTTGGACTGTCGAGCGTTGCGGTGCCATTGGGATTGGTCGCATTGCTGAGACTTAGATTGACGGTCTCGTTGTCTTCCACAACCGGATCGTTAACGATTGAAACCACAAAGGTTTTCGTGGTCTCGCCGGGATTGAATGTGAGCGACCCATTAGTCGGCGTGTAATCCGGCTGGAAATCGCCAATCGCAGTCCCATCGCTCGTGGCAAAGTTGACGCTAACTCCGTTCTCAGTCTCGCCGAGCCGCTCCACGGTGATATTTGCACTCCCAGCCGACTCGGAGACGCTGTAGGATGCGCTGCTAAAGCGAAAGGCCACATCATCGTTGAAGATCGTCAATACGGCTATATTTGGGGGGCTATCGAGCGTTGCGCCGCCATTTGAGTTGGATGGATTACTAAGC
>JACPAM010000117.1 GCA_016180805.1 Deltaproteobacteria bacterium
GAATTTCTGATCGGGGGCTAGGGGCATCGCCTTATGGTAAGAGACCGAGCCGGTTTGAAAATTCGGGTTGGCCTGCTCATCGCTATCTCGATCGCCATTGTGGGAGCGGCCATTCTCCTGATGGGAAAGGAGCGCCGCCTGTTTGAAAACAGGGTTCCCTACGAGATCCACTTCTCGCGCACCAACGCCCTGCGGGTGGGAGCGCCGATCAGCCTGACTGGAGTGACCGTGGGCTCTGTCGAGAGCATCAGTTTCCCGCAGGACGTGGGCAAGAACTACATTGTTGTCTGGATCAAGGTTGTTGGCGAGGTGGCGCCGCGCATTCGCAAGGACATGGTGGCGCGGGTGCGCACTCAGGGCCTGTTGGGAGATAAATTCATCGAGCTCTCCGGGGGGAGCGTTCAGAGCGAGCCCCTGTTGCCTGGAGGGCTCATCGCTTCGATCGACCCGATCGATTATGAGGCTCTGCTGGGGGAGGGCGGCGATGTCGTGCAGAGTTTTACCGAGGCGGCGACCTCGCTCAAGAACATTCTGAAGTCGATCGAAGAAGGAAAGGGGGTTCTCGGGCAACTGATTGCGGCGGGCGAAAGCGGAAAGGGAAAATCGGCCGAGATCACCGAGAACTTTCACGCCGCTTCGGTTTCCCTGAGGAATATCCTGCGCTCGATCGAACAAGGAAAGGGGCCGCTCGGGGAGCTGGTCGCGTCGGATCGCGAGGGGAGATTGACGGAGACGGCGGACAATCTCCGCGCGGCATCGGCCTCCCTGAAGTCGATCCTAAGCTCCGTCGAGCGGGGGGAGGGACTGATCGGGCAACTGGTTGGGGGCGGACAGGCGCAGCAGGCGATGCGCGAGGATCTTCGCGTCGGACTCCAGCAGTTCCGCACGGCCAGCGAGTCGCTGCGAAAGACCACAGAAAAGGTCGCCCGAGGGGAAGGGACCTTGGGGACGCTGATCCACGATCCGAATACGGGCCGAGAAATTATGGCCAGCTTGCGCCGTTCGACGGCCAATCTCGAAAGCATCACCCGGGAGCTCCGCCACGGGGAAGGCATTCTCAAGCGGCTCATGACGGATCGGCCCTACGCCGATCGCGTGCTGGTGGACCTGGAGCGAACCACCCGGGATCTGGCACGGATCACGGGGAAGATCGAGCGCGGCGAAGGGACGCTCGGCGCTCTGGTGAACGATGCGGAGCTTTACAAGGACGCCAAAGAGGTGGTTGCCACCGCCAAGGGAAGTTGGCTATTTTCTGTTTCTCGCTTCTTTCGCAACCTGTTTTCCTCCGCCGACGAACCGGCGGCGAATAAGGCGCCGGGTGAGTTGCGGGAAGAGGCGGAGTAAGGATCAAGGAGCCGCCAATGCGATTTCTGCCGCGCGATGAGAAGTTTTATAATCTGTTCGAAACCGGGGTCAAAAAGGTCGTCGAGGGAGCGGTCCAGCTCGAAGAGATGATCCGGAATTTCACCGACGTGCCGCTCAAGGCGAAGCAGATCAAAGAGATCGAGCACGAGGGAGACGTCATCACCCACAGCACGATAGAGCTCCTCAACCTCACCTTTGTCACCCCTCTGGATCGCGAAGACATTCACGACCTGATCACCTCGCTCGACGACGTCTTGGATTACACTGAGGCATGCGCCGAGCGCTTGAGCCTGTTCAAGATCGACAAGACCACCGATGAGGCCAGGCTCTTGGTCGGCGTCCTCGTCAGAGCGGTCAAGGAGTTGGAAGAGGCGGTCTTCAAGCTGCGCCGATTGAAAGGGGCGGATACCGTCATCAAGAACTGCTTGGAGATCGACCGTCTGGAGAACGAGGGTGATTCCGTTTGCCGGGCGGCGGTGGCCAAGCTCTTCGAGCCGGAGAATAATCCCCTCGAGGTCATCAAATGGAAGGAAATCTACGAGACCCTCGAGAACGCCATCGATCGCTGCGAGGATGTCGCCAACGTGTTAGAGGGGATCGTTCTGAAAAACGCCTAAGAGCGGTCCGCCTCTCAGCGCCGGTACCCATCCTTCGAATTTGCGCCCACCAGGACCGTGTAGAGAGAGACCTTGGAGAGCTTGTAGACTGTTTCTACGCTGAGTTCCGTGGCCTGAATAAAGGGTGTGAGCCTAAGGTTGGTGCGCCAACCCAGGCGCCGGGTTACCGGGTCGAGGGCCTCGGTGACAAAACCCAGAAGCCGGGACTCGCTGGTGAAGTGGTTCACGATCACGATGCGGCCGCCGGGGCGGCACACGCGTTTGGCCTCCTCGATCATGCGGATCGGGTCCGGGACCACGGTGACGACATGGAACGCCATGACATAATCGAAGCTGTCGTCGGCGAAATCCAAGTGGAGAGCGTCCATTTCCACGACCTTTAAGTGGCGCCAACCGTTCTCTCTAATTTTTCGCCGAGCGCGGGCGAGCATGTCGGGGGCTAAATCGATCCCGATCACCTCGCAGTGTCGCGGGTAGGCAGGGAAGGAGGTGCCGGTCCCCACCCCGACTTCCAACACCCTAGCCCCTTGTGCGATCTTAACGGACTCGATGACCCGTCTTAGGCGGAAATAGAAGAACTTGGCGAATACTTTGTCGTAAAGGGGTGCAAAATCCGAGTAAAGCTTACTTTCATGCGCCTCTATCTCACCCATGATCCCCAGCTCAGGCCTTGAACTTGGTCCCCCAGGGGATTAGGCAGCCCGAATCTCCCTCGTCTGTTTTTTGCTGAAAGCGGAGATGTCCCGCTTGCGGAACCGCCACTGCTTTCCCTTTTTGAAGCCGGGCAGGACGTTCTTTCGCGCGAACTCATTGACCGTGTCCGGGCTCAAGTCCAAGATCCTCGCAACTTCCCTGCTGTTCAACAAATCCTCTTCCCGTTCCAACATAACTCCCCCGTTCCGGATGGACTGGTGGTGCCCAAGCAGAGTCGCTGTTTTGTAACAATTTAGCCCGGCGCTGTCAAGGCAAAAGCCCAGCGATTCCGCATCGGCGTATCTTGATCTGGCCTAACTGCTGATTTCAGCTTCACTTCTAATTTCACTCCCTCCCTGGAGCAAATTCGCATTGAGATTTTTGGCTTGACATCGTTGGTAACCTTAGATACTGTATGTATATAAGGTGAAACGCCGCCTTCCCCGCACCGTTTTCCCTCCCTCCGAGCGCCGCCGCCGCTCCCGCATCGCTGAGCTAGCGCACTCCAGGCGGTTGCTTCGGGGAACCCTATCGGTGCGCAGCCTGACATGCGGGAAATCCAATTGTCGTTGTGCCCGAGGGGATCTGCACGTCTACCTCTATGTAGTGCAGAGCCACGACGGAAAGCCACGTCAGCTCTACGTGCCCAGAGAGTGGGAGGGGCAGGTGCGCCAGGCGGTAGAGGATTACCAGGAGTTGCAGCGGCTGGTGGAGGGGCTCTCGGAGTTGGAATGGCAGCGGCTGATCAAGCAAAAGGAGTAGGGCGGTTCTCCAGAGGTTGATCCGGTACTGCGAGAAGATCTTTGGCTTATCGGAGCGAGTGCTGGCGGGGGTATCGGATCGGCGGCGGCTACCACGCATTGCGACGCGGCGAGCGTTGCAGGGGGCGCTGGTGCTTTTCTGGGCGCGTCTGGGGAGCCTGAATGCTTTGGAGCAGAGCGGCCGGGGTCGGTTTTGGAGGCGGTGGTTGGGAGCCTCGATGTGCAGTGCGGACACCGTTGGGCGGGTCCATGCTCAGATGGAGGTTAAGGGGCTGAGAAAGGGGCTCGTTGGGGTCTACAGCCGTCTGAAGCGGAACAAGGCGTTGCGGGGTATTGGGGGACTGATGGTGGCGGTGCTGGATGGACATGAAACGCACTCAAGTTACCGGCGTCATTGTTGCGGGTGTCTTCAGAGGACGATCTGTACGGAGAGGGGGGAGCGCACTCAGTATTATCATCGGTGTGTGGTGTTGATGCTGGCGGGGGAGAGGCTGCGGCTTCTCTTAGATCTGGAACCTCAACGACTGGGGGAAAATGAGGTCGCCACAGCGCTTCGCCTGCTTAAGCGGGTGTTTGAGGCTTATCCTCGGGCCTTTGAGGTGCTGTTGGCCGACGCCCTTTATGCTGAGGCCCCCTTCCTGAACTTCGTTCTGTCTCACCACAAGCATGTCGTGGTGGTCCTCAAAGATGAGCGGCGGGATCTCTACCAGGATGCCTTAGCGCTCTTCAAGCTGGAGGGGGCTGTTGAGGGCAGGTATCGCAACCGCCGCTGCCTGTGGTGGGACGTCGCTGAGTTGACCTCATGGCCCCAGGTCGCTGTTGCCCTACGGGTGGTCCGCTCTCAGGAAACTTACCGGGTCAGGCGGCAAGCTACCAAGGAAGTGGAGGAGCAAAGCACCGAGTGGATGTGGGCGACAACCTTGCCGCCCACGGTGGCTTCTACCGAGCTAGTGGTGCGTTTGGGACATGCCCGCTGGGATATCGAGAACTATGGGTTTAATGAGCTGGTCAACGGCTGGCACGCTGATCACCTCTATAAGCATGATCCTGGAGCCATCGAGGCCTTCTATCTGGTAGTGTTTTTGGCCTACAACCTTTTCCATGCTTTTCTGACCCTCAACGTCAAACCCCAACGGCGTCAGGGAACAACCGAAGCGTTGTGGGCTCGCCTGATCACCGCTGAACTGTTCCAAGAAGCTGTTTTCTGTCCTCCGTGAGAAAGTGCGCTGTGCTGAGAGGGTCTGTTGGTTAACCTACTGCGGTTAGGCTCCGCCGACCTTTCTGCTCGACTGCCCGGATGGCTCCTTTGCCCCTGACTTTCATCCCCAAAGTGCCACCGCAACTGAGCAGCGCGAATCAGAGAATGCGTTGAGTAGCCTGCACGCCCACAATTTCTCGCCATTTTCGATGCCGACTGCGGAATCGCTGGCAAAAGCCACCGCGACTTGCGCCCTTCAGCGAGTTCCTTTAGCATGAGTGCGCGCACTCTCTTTGCGTCCATGAAGAAACTCCTCAAGGTCGCCGGCTTTTTCGCAGTCGCCCTGGTCGTGCTCGTTGTCGCGCTTGTGCTTGCCTTTTATCACTTGATTCAAGTGGGCGAATTCCGCCGTTTTCTTGTGAGCGAGTTGGAGAAGCGTACACGGCTTAGGGCAAGCGTCGGGAGCGCCGAGGTCCGCCTGGGAAAGGTGACCGGGATCTCGTTTGGTAACCTCGCTCTGCTGGAGCCCGATACCGGACGGCCCGTGATGACCTCCGAACGGGTGCTGGTCCGCGTCGCGTTGCTCCCTCTGCTGGAGCGGAGGCTCGATTTTTATGAAATCCGCTTCCAGCAACCCACGCTGAAGCTGGCCGGTGACGAGCGGGGGGAGGTCCGCCTGCTGGAGCTTCTCCTGCCCACGTTGTCCCCCGATCAGGAACAAGGTCCGTTCAGCCTCGATCTGCGCCAGCTCAAAGTGGAAAAGGGCGAGTTAGTCTTTTTCGACCGGCGCGAGGGGCAAGCCCTGGCGCCCATTCGATTTCGAGACATCGATCTCACCCTGCGGCGTCTCTCCGGCCAGGCCTTATTAGGTTCGCCCGGCGAGAAAGCCCCCCAAGGCGGTCAGTCCAAACGGGTGGGGCCGGGCGTGGATTTCGCCCTCAAGGCCATCGTCGAGCGCAATGGCAGTGGGGCGCGCCTTGAGTCGCAGGGAAAAGTGGTTTCTCCCGATGGGGAATTGCGGCTGGAGCGGATGTGGCTGGATGCGGAGACGCAAATCGATTCCATGCCCCTCGGCTTATTTGCAGACTACTATGGTTCCGCGCTCCCGGCCGCGGCCATGCGGGGGAAGATTGGAGGGCGCGTTCGCTGGCGTGGAATCCCGGGCGAGCAGGTCCAGGTGAAGGGAGCGGTCGAATTGAGCGAGCTCGAGATCGACGCGCCGCAATTTTTCGCTGCTCAGATAGCGCCTGGCGGTGCGCGGGTGGAGCTGGAGGTTGAGTGGCAGCCGGAGGAGGTTCGGCTTGCGCGCGTGGATTGGCGGTCCGACGAGGTGAGTTTCGCCCTGCGCGGGACGCTGAACTGGCGACACAAGAACGATCCCGAGCTCAAGCTCCAGTTCAGCACGCCCTTTTTGCCGTTCGTCAAAGCGCGGAAGTATCTTCCGTTGCGCGTCTTCGGCTCGCCGACGCTGGAGCAATGGGCGGGGGCGGTCGAGCAGGGAGAGATCAGTTTCGTGAGGATAGGAATGGACGGGCACTTGTCCGAAATTCGGAAGCGCTCCGCGCCAGGGATGATTGGCTTCGAAGCGGAGCTTCAGGATCTCGGCGGCCGGCTTCCGGGCGAGGGGCATCTGCCGTGGCGGGGGGTGAGCGGTCGGGTCATTGTGGAAGATGGGGTCCTCTATTACCGAGGGATCAAAGGGGTTTTCGGAAATTCGCGGATTAGCGAGCTTAACGGCGTGCACCGGGGAATTATGGGTGAAGCGGGGATGGTTGAGGTTCGTGCGCGCGGCGAAGTCGATCTTGCCGAGCTCGGCGCGCTGCCGGGTTCAAGGCTTGCCGCTCCCTCGATGGCGCAGGCGCATGCGCAGCTCAAGGAGCTTAGTGGGAGGGGAAAATTTGACATTTCGTTGCGCAAAGCCGCTATGGCCCCTTACCAGGCCGAAGGCCGGCTGGCGGTCGAGAGTGCCGCGCTGCGAGTGGCGGATTTTTCCTTCAGTCAGGTTCGCGGCGAGATCGGCTTTTCGCCCAAGGAAATCCGCTTGGAAAAAGTGAGCGGCCTTATGGCCGGCGCCCCGGTCCGCGCAAGCGGGATACTGAATCTAACCGGAAGGTCCCCCTTCGATCTCACCTTTGATTCTCCGGGAGTCAAAGCGGGAGTGGTTGCCAAGATGCTTCTCGGCCTGGGTTCCCCTGAGGATCCGGGAACCGTTCGCGGCACGATCCGCTACCAAGGCGCCCTGGCTTCGGCTGAGGACAAAAGAGTCAGCGGAACTCTGGAGCTCGTCGGTGCCCAGTTCCCCCTTTTCCGACAGCCGTTGCGGGATCTGAGCGGCAAGCTGAGATTTGACGGCGGCGGCATCGACTTCCAAGGGCTCAAGGGGCGACTGGCGGGATCGGCTTTTGAGTTTCGGGGCCAATGGCGATACGCGGAGAAGCCGCAGTTGGTGTTCGCCTTGAACGCTCCCGAGATGGACCTGGGGCCGCTGTTCACGCAGATAGGCGACGCGACCGGCGAGTGGTACGATCGACTGCAGGCGAGAGGTCGAGTCGGCATCAAAAGGGCGAGGTATGAAAACATTGAGTTTTCCGACCTTCAGACCGATCTGGTTCTGGACCGGCGAACCTGGCGCCTCGGCAATTTTTCCGCGCGGTCGCAGGAAGGCGCCATCCAAGGCTCGGGCTCCTTCACCGACGGTCCGGAGAACTTGAGCTTTGCCATCGAGTCCCAGGTTCATGGCGTCCCGGTCAAAGGATTCTTGAGCTGGTTCAACATGAAAACGACCGAGGTCACCGGCAACGTTCACATCACGGGCCGGTTGGACTCGAGCGGCAAGACGGGCGCGGAGCGAAAGAGAAATCTGAACGGGGCCTTCCATCTCGAGCTTGAAGACGGAGTGCTACAGCGGCTCAGCATCCTCGTGCGCATTTTGAACTTGCTCGATCTCTCCCGCTGGTTTACGCTTCAGTTGCCTGACATCAATCAGCAAGGCATCCGCTTTCGCCGCATCACCGGCGATTTCAACGTCTCTCGTGGCGTCTATTCGACGCAGAACCTTTTGGTCGATAGCGACGACCTCCGGCTTAGCGGAGCAGGGAAGATCGATGGCGTGGAAGGGGATGTGGACTTGGTCGTCGCGGTTCGCCCGTTTCCGCGCGTCACCTCGGCGGTCAGCTCGATCCCGCTCATCGGCCGGGGGCTGGCGGCGATCAAGAACTCTTTCTTGGTGGCAAGCTTCCGCGTCAGCGGAAGCGCGGACAATCCGATCGTCATTCCGGCTCCTCTGAGCACGCTGTCGGAGTTCTTTTTCGGCGCTTTGGACATACCGAAGAGCCTCATGGGCCTTCCCGGAGAGGAGCGGAAGTGAGCCGGCGGTTGACGCTCTACACGAGGCTAGGCTGCTGCCTTTGCGAGGAGATGAAGGAAGTCGTTCGGCGGGTGGCCGGTAAGCTTGCACTGGAGATGGAAGAGATCGACGTGGACAGCGAGCCGGAGCTTGCGGAGCGGCACGGCAACGAGGTGCCCGTGCTCTTTATCGACGGGCGCAAGGCCTTCAAGGTCCGGGTCACGATTAGAGAGCTGGAGCGAAAGCTGCTAGGATAGATATTACGCATGGGCGGCATCGGTCGACTCAATGGGTATCTCTGGCGCTACTGGCGTCGCTACCTCCTCGGCGCGTTGTGCCTGTTGGGCACGGCGACGTTGGTGATGTGGATTCCGTGGTGGATTCGAGAGGCCGTCCGGATCATCGAGCACGGCGGGCGGGTTGAGGACGTAACCTTCTACGCCGGAATCATCGTTGTCGCGGCCGTCGCGCAGGGGGTCATCCGCACGTATTCCCGCGCGTTGATCTTTAATGCCGGGAGGGATATCGAGTATGACCTGCGCAATGATTTGTTTGCCCATCTAGAGCGCCTCCCCGTTTCTTACTATCAGGCGCAGCGGACCGGGGACCTCATGTCGCGCGTCATCAACGACATCTCAGCGGTCCGTGTGCTACTCGGGCCCGGCATTTTGAATTTAGTGAACGCGCCCCTTTACTATCTGTACGCGTTGATCCTGATGATTTCGATGGATCTCCGGATGACGCTGGCGGCGTTGCTTCCTTACCCGTTGCTGATGTGGGCGATCCGCTATTTCCGCGGCCGGATTCTTAAAAGCTCCCTTCAGGTGCAGCAGCAGATGTCGGAGCTGAGCAGCCATGTCCAGGAGAACCTGAGTGGCATGCACGTGGTCAAGGCGTATACCCGGGAAGAGAACCAGGAGCGCCGCTTCGCGGACCTTAACGACGAGTATCAGGCTCGGAGTCTTGAGCTGGCCAAGCTGCGGGGGATGATCGGTCCGTTCATGCAAGGGATCAGTGGTCTCACGGTGATGATCGTGATCTGGTACGGCGGCATCCGTGTCATGCGCGGGGATCTGCTGATCGCCGACATCGTTGCCTTCATCGCTTACCTCAATATTTTGGCGTGGCCGACCGCTGCGTTCGGTTGGATGCTATCGTTGGTGGAAAGGGGCAGGGCGGCGATGGAGCGGCTGGAGGAGATCTTCAAGATCGAGCCGACGATCGCCAGCCCGCCGGCGCCCGTGCCGCTCCGGGGTGCGGAGCACCGGATCGAATTCCGCGACGTGTGGTTCGCGTACGAGCCGAAGGCCAACGGGCAACCTATCCTGCGGGAGATCAACTTCACGCTGCCCCGCGGCCAGACCCTCGCCATCGTCGGAAGGACCGGCGCGGGCAAGACGACGCTGGCGCAGCTCCTGCCGCGGCTTTATGACGTGACCGCCGGCGAGATTCGCATAGGGGGCGCTGACATTCGCAGGCTCTCGCTTTCGGAGCTTCGCGGCATGCTGGGGTACGTGCCTCAGGATCCCTTTCTGTTCTCCGCCTCGCTCCGGCGCAATTTGGCCTTCGGTTTGGCCGAGGTTACCGAGGAAAAGATTCAGCGGGTGGTCCGGCTCGCCCGCCTGGACCGGGATCTTGAGATTTTTCCGCAGGGGCTCGACACGATCGTAGGCGAGCGCGGGGTGACGCTCTCGGGCGGGCAGAGGCAGCGGGCGACCCTGGCACGCGCGCTGCTGTTGGACCCGCCGATCCTGGTCCTGGACGACTGTCTGTCCAGCGTGGACGCCCAGACGGAAGACGAAATTCTCAAAGGACTCCGGTCGATCCTCAAAGAGAAGACCTGTCTGATCATTTCCCACCGGCTCTCGGCCATCAAGGACGCCGATCAGATCCTGGTTGTGGACGAGGGCAGGATCGCGGAGCGGGGCAATCACCAGGAGCTGTTGCTGAACGATGGGATTTACGCGGAGCTTTTCCGCCAGCAGCAACTGACCGAAGAACTGGAGCAGATCTAACTTACTCTTTTATGAGCGTGGAAAGCCATCATCAAGAAGAGATTTTTGGCAAGGCTTACGATCTCAAGCTAATCAAGCGGCTGTGGCGATTCATTTTACCCTACAAACGGCTCTTCTGGTTCTCCATGCTGCTGCTGCCGCTGCAGCAGCTCTTCGGCCTGGCCCAGCCCTATATCATGAAGGAGGCCATCGATGACTACATCGCTGGCGGGGACCTTTGGGGTCTTCAAGGCATGGCCTTGCTCTTTCTGGTCGCTCTGATTGGCGAGGTCATCGCCTTCTACTTCCATTACTACATGACCATGCTCGTGGCCCAGGGCTGCCTCGCCGACTTGCGTGTCGCGATATTTTCCCACGTGCAGAAGCTGCCCACGAGTTACTTCGATCGCAATCCGGTCGGACGGTTGGTAACCCGGATGACCACGGATGTCGACGTGCTTCAGGAGATGTTTGCCGCCGGGGTGATGACCTTGATCTCCGACTTCTTCATGCTCGCCTCGATCGTGGTCATCATGTTCTATCTTCATGTGGCGCTGGCGTTGGTCTCGCTTGCCTTGATCCCGTTCATGCTTCTGGCGATCAATTTCTTCCGCATCAAGGCGCGCCAGACCTACCGCCTCATTCGCGAGAGGATTGCCCGGATCAACGCCTATCTGGGGGAGGCGATCATGGGCATGGCCGTGATTCAGCTGTTCGTCCGCGAGCAAAAGAGCTACCGGGAATTCGACCAGCTCAACTCGGCCCACCGCGACGCGCTCCAGCTCTCCAACATTTATGAAGCCGCGCTCTACTCTATGGTGGAGGCGGCCGGATCGGTCAGCGTCGGGCTGCTGCTCTGGTACGGCGGCGGGGAGGTGTTGCACGGGGTGATCGGCATCGGGACCCTGGTCGCCTTCAAGGAGTACATTCACCGCTTTTTCGTGCCGCTGCGCGACTTCAGCCAGAAATATGCGGTGATGCAATCGGCAATGTCTTCCGCCGAGCGAATCTTCCACCTGCTCGACACGCCGGTCACGATCGCCAGCCCTGCCAAACCAGTCATCCCGCGGCCTTTCCGTGGCGAGATCGCCTTTGAGGGCGTGTGGTTCAGCTATAAAGAGGGGGAGCCGGTTCTCAAGGGGGTTTCGCTGCGGGTTGAGCCCGGGGAGAAGGTCGCGGTGGTGGGAGCCACGGGATCGGGAAAGACGACGACGATCAAGCTCCTCAGTCGCTTTTATGATATCCAACGCGGCTCGGTCAAGGTGAGCGGTGTGGATGTCCGCGATTGGGACCTTCAGGCGCTGAGAAGGCACATCGGGGTAGTCCTGCAGGATGTGTTTCTTTTCTCCGGCAACATCCGCGCCAACCTTTGTCTTGGCGATGAGACGGTCCCGCAAGAGCGCATCGAGCGAGCCGCCCGTTATGCCAATGCGGCCGGTTTTATCGGTCATCTGCCCGACACCTTCAACGCTCAGGTCCGGGAGCGCGGAAGCAACTTCTCGGCCGGCCAACGGCAGCTCTTGGCTCTGGCCCGGGTGCTGGTGTTTCAACCCGAGATTTTGGTTTTGGACGAGGCGACCTCAAGCGTGGATACGGAGACCGAGCTGCTGATCCAGGACGCCCTGGAAAAGATTATGCGCGGCCGCACGTGTCTAGTCATCGCCCACCGCCTCTCCACGATTCGCAACGCCGACCGGATCATCGTGCTTCACCGCGGCGAAGTTCGGGAAGTGGGCTCCCATGCTCAGCTACTCCAGCGGCGCGGCATCTACTACCGCCTCTATCAACTCCAGTACGCGCAGGAAGAGTTGAGAGTTTTGGGGTGAGATTTTGGGGCCAGGATTTAACCACGGTGTTGTTTCAGAGTGGCTGAATTCTCTTAAGGCAGTTCGATCATGCCCTATTTAGAACTGAAAGATTTGGAGCTCTACTACGAGGTCCATGGCGAAGGGCCGCCTTTTCTCTTCATCAGCGAGACGGCATGTCACGGTGGGGTGTGGAAGGTCTACCAGGTTCCGGAGTTTTCTCGGGATCACCGGGTTATCATTTACGATCAGCGCGGCACCGGTCACTCGGGTAAGCCGTCTATCCAGTACACGACGAAGACACTCGCCGACGATGCCGCCGCACTCATGGAGCACCTTAGGGCGGAGCAAGCCATTGTCTACGGTCACTCCATGGGAGGCAGGGTGGCTCAGTTACTTGCCCTGGATTACCCGCAGTTGGTAAGGAGGTTGATCCTGGCCTCATCGGGGGCCTCCCATGTGTCGAGGGGAATCCCGCTCAAGATGTGCCTGGAACTGGTGGAAAAAGGATACGAAAGGTACGCCAGGGATCATGCAATCAGGATCGGTTTTACGGAAAAGTTTATCCGGGAGCAGCCGGAGCGGCTCGATCTGTACCTGGAGGTCCGGCTGAGCAAGTTACCGCCGGTCGAAAGCTATCTGCGTCACGTTATTGCCCGGCAGGAGCACGATACGCGCGGCCGCCTCAAAGATATAAGCGTGCCCACGCTAATCTTGGTCGGAGAAGACGAACACCGTGCGGAAAGCGATATGTCCCACCGGACATCGGCGGAGATCCTAGCGCGCGGAATTCCCAATGCCAGGCTGGTTGTTCTCCCCGGCGAAGGACACAACTACTTCTTCTCCAGTCCAGAGACAACGAACAAGCTTATCCGGGACTTTTTAAGAGAGGACTAATTGGCCACTTTCCTCCCAGTGGTCCGCTTGCTCCTTTCGGGGGAGGCACGTTACGTCAACGGCGCCAATATCCATTTGAGCGGCGCCTGGGCCAGCTTCTCCTCCCACATCTCCCGCAAGCTCGCGGGACAAATCACAATAGCCTTCCAGGGTTAAAAGGCCCCTTTTGATCAAGGCGAAGCCGCCCACCGTGAAGTAAGCCGTGGCGACATCCAGGGATCGCCCTTTATGTTCGGCGAGGAGGCCTTTCAGGATATCCGCCAGCCGGTGCGCCTGGTTATCGATGACGTAGGGGAGCTTCATTGAGGAAGGTCCTTGCGAGAAGGAGGGAGGCGGGAAACTATGATCGCTTTTCTATTCCGGGACAGTCGGTTCGTGCTTCCCTTCCCCTTGAGTTTTGCTCTGCCGCTGGCTTAATTTTCGCGACCGCTCACGCCAGAACGCTATCTCCTCTTTCTTAGTCATGCCCCGAATCTTTTTTTTAACTTCTTCCGCTCCTCGGTGCATCATCTCCACACAATCGAATTTTTTAGCTTTCATACTGGATAACCTCCAAAGGAGAAAATATCCCAATGGTTCCGTAACCCTTCAGCGTGTTGACTGCATTATACAGAGGAATCTTCTCGAAATGAACGACGTGCTTGAAATTCCAGCTAATGATTAGTGAGCAAACGGCGACCGTGGCAACAGCTACATGCAGTGCATCGTCAGCCCATTGCTGCGTAATAATACCTGTTTCCAAGTACGCGTCCCGCAAATTGAGAGCCTCCTCAGAAACCTCGATCACATCAACGATGTGTAGAAGCCCGTTAAAGAGCTCACGAACCTGTAGAGGCGCAGGTTCGACCTCCTCTTGCACCAGCGCCGAAGTGACCAACTTGAACCGCCCGCTTCTCACCTGGTCGAAAAATATCCTGCTGACCGTTTGGAATTCCTCGTCAAAGACTCCGCCAAATACCGACGTATCCGCGTACACGCGAAGCACGCTCATGTCTTGAGGGACCTGCCTGCCCACTTCTTAATTGCGGAAAGGTGTCTCTTCGCGAGCGCATCCCCGGTGCGGCCGGTAGCGCGCTTCTTCCCATTATGCTTTTTTGGGGAATCAATGAACGCCTTGACTTCCTTCAAGGAATCTTCCTGCAATCCTTCGAGCGCTCGTAATATCTTCTCCGGCTTCCGTGCCATGAGCGCCTCCCTTCTTGAATCTCTTAGGCAACGGTCTTAGGAACAACAGCCACGCTCCAACTCCCGGTTCAAATCGTCGAAGTCCACGACAAAGGCGTTTGCTTTCTCGCGAGCTAATGCGGCAAGAAAGTCAGTCCGGTCCAACCCGGCGATACGGGCTGCCTTTTCCTGGGAGACCTCTCCTCGCTCGTACCAATGTATGGCCGCCGCAAGTCGCAACTCGCGCGCGAACTCCTCCGGCGAGCGCCGCAAAGCTGAAAAAACCTCTTCGGGTAACTCTAATGTCACTTTCGCCATGCCGGCCTCCTGTCGAGAAATCGGACTCCAAATATAACAGGGATGGCAGGACAAAACCAAGCGAGAAAAGACTCCCGGTACATTTTCTTCCTCACATCCAGCACGGCGTTCACCCCTTTGAAGTTATTGCCGCTGCTGGGAGACGGATCGCTCCAGCAATCGAATGACTACCAGGATGAAGAGTCCGGTCAGAGCGAGGTTCAAGGCCAAGCTCAGGCCGCCAACGGCTATGCTCTCTTGGATCCCCGGGACCGCCAACATGTTCTTTTGACGAAAGATCTCAAGGGAAACCAGCAGCACCCCAATACCCACTTCACCCCGAGGAAACATCCCCACGCTAAGAGCCAAACGCTGGCGAATTGTGGCTTCGCTACCATAAGCAGCTAAAGGGAGACACTTCCCGATGTTGCTCAATAGGGTGATGAGAATCACATGTAGCAGAACTACAGCCAGACCCATTCCACCGAGCTGAAGAGGAGGAAGGGCCATCCCCGCAAAGAACATGAACCCCCCGTTTTATTCCTCGATCGAGAAGCCCTTCCCATAGAGGCTCGTGAGGCCTCATCCGTGGACGTTGCGCGCCATATTCCGCCGAGCCGTGGAGGTGATCGGATTTGATGATACAACCGAGCGCGAAAGCGGGCAGCAGCACCTCCAGATGCAACTCGGTTACGTAGTCGAAGGCGAAGCTCCCACCCCACACTCCCAAGGCGTATACGGCTACCCAGGCGTTATTCGTTGGGACACGTAACCAGTGGATGCAGAAGTAGGCGGCCGCCAGAAGGGCCAAGATGACCGTAATCAGGATCAAGAGCTTGGGCTCAAAGCCGATCAGCGCCATCTTCAGGGGAATCATCAAAAGCACCGTGTCGAGATCATCGAAGATCGCAAGTATGCGGGCTTTTTTATAGACCCAGGTCGCTGCGAGTCCTGCGGCGGCGAGCAGTGTGAAAAGAATCCCGGCTGAGGTCGGGGAGGCAAAGCGTCCCACTAACAGGGCTTCCCTGGCGCCTAAGTTGAAGAACCACCAGAAGTAGAGCGCCGCAGAGAGCCACGGGATCGCTGCAGCTCCCATAGCAATTAGATAATCGACAGCGTACTGCCGCAGCCGGGACTTGTCGATGTCGAACTCCATCCCAACCTCGGTCATGATGTAAGCGAGGAAAATCATCGTGAGGGCGGAGATCGCGTCTCTCAACGCGTCAACAAAGGCCAATTGTGATAGCCCCATGCCGGCGATGAGCAGAACGCTGTAAATTAGCACCCGCTGCATATCACTGACCGAACTCCCCGCTTTGTCATTTCTCCTCCGCTTCTGTTAGCGTGAGGATTGGATCCAAATTCTCCTCCTGTCGGGTCCGGCGGAAGGGAAGGCCCTGCAGGGAAAAGAGAGGCGCTATTTAGCGTAGAGGGAATCGATAAACCCCGAAGCCTCGATCTTCTGGACAAAGGAATTGTCGAAGAATTCCTCAGGTCTCATCTGTTTCGCCCTGGGATTTCGAGCCACATCGAGCACGGCCTTGACCTCTGCCGCTGTCATCAATGGAACCTTGGGGAAAACGTCGACGTATTCCTCGTAGACCGATTCAAGAATCTGCCGGTTGTCTGTCTTCAGATACTTGCCAAATGCTCTTATAGTTGATTCTTTGTCTTTGCGGATCACGGATATGGCCTCGATATGAGCGCGCACGAATCGGGTGACCGCCTCGCTGTTTTCCCGGGCCGCCTTGCGATTGGCGAGCAGGCCCACAAAGAGAAACGGTATCCTCAGGTTGGTAATATTGACGATTTGCTTGAGACCGGCGGCCTTGGCCTGGATCGTCGTCGGAGCCGACATGATACCCGCAGCGGCATTGCCTGATTTTACGGCGCTGAGCAACGCGGGCATCGTTCCCGCATACATTATTTTTACGTCCTTATCAGGAACCAGCCCGGAACGCATCAAAAGGATGCGGGTGGCGTAGTCTGTGGAGGCAGCAGCCTGGGTGGGGTCGCCTTTCTTCTTCTCCTCTCCAACTTGCTCCCGTACCTCAAGAAGTACCGTGAGGAATATGAAAAGTTCGAAGAGTGACGGTAACCGACTTCACGAGGCAATGGGGTGAGGGGGACTAATCTGTTGACAGTGAAGAGGGGATCATATAGTTAAGTATTCTTTCCGCTTATGCAGTTCCGGGTTTGGTTGCTCGTGCTTGCGGCTCTCGTATTTGGCTGGCTCGTGCCGAATGCCGCCGAGGCCTGCGCGGTGTGCCTGACGGCGGCTTCGGAAGGGGATCGAACGGCAGATGCTTACAACTGGAGCGTCTTATTCCTCATGGGTATGCCTTACACGATCCTGGGTTCGGTGGCAGGCTGGATCTTTTACGCCCACCGGCGCGCGGCCAAGAAGCGGAGTGGCGCGAGAAGTAAAGCACGGGTTTATCAGCTAGGGTGGAGTCAAAAGGAGAGCGAGAGATGAGTGAAGTGGCTGTGATGCATCACGCGGTCGAACCCGCGGAGTCGCCCCTGACACCGGAGAGCTGGGGCAAGCTCGGCATGTGGGTGTTCCTGGCCGGAGATGCCATGTCGTTCGGCGGTTTGATCGTCGCCTACGGGATTCTTCGCTACGCGAGCCCCAACTGGCCGGTCCCGTCACAGGTCCTCGGGATCAACCTCACGGCCTTTATGACCTTTCTGCTGATTTGCAGCAGCGTAACCATGGTGCTTTCGCTCTCGGCGGTCAAGAGCGGAGATCAGAAGGGGTTGATGAAGTTTCTTGGCCTGACCATCCTAGGCGGCTTGCTCTTCCTGGGATGCCAGGCTTACGAGTGGACCCACTTGATTACCGAAAGGTTGCCGGAACTCGGGCTTTCTTTTAGAGCGCATCTTTTTGCGACCACTTTTTTCATCCTCACCGGCTTTCATGGGATGCATGTGACCGGAGGCGTCATTTATAACAGCGCCGTTTTGGCGGCGTGCCTGCGCGGCCGTTACGGCGCCAAACATGTGGAGATAGCGGGGCTATATTGGCATTTCGTTGATCTGGTGTGGATCCTGATTTTTACCTTCGTCTATCTCTTGTAAACGCGGAGGCGGACTGGTTATGGCTACGGAACATGCGGCTCATGCGGAACCGAACTACATCGGAGTCTTTTGGTGGCTTTTGGCGCTGACCATTGTCGAGATTGCGGTGATCTACATGCCCCTAACTAAGCTCGTCATCGCGTTCCTCTTGGTCAGCCTGGCTCTGTCCAAAGCCGCGTTGGTGGCGCTCTACTTCATGCACCTCAAGTTCGAGCGCCTGACGTTGGGGATCATCGCGCTCACGCCGCTGATTCTCTGTGTCTTCCTTATTTTGATGCTCACGCCCGACATCTTCCCCTCTTGATCCCGGTTTCTTACCTCCCGACGCTCAACGCGGCGTTGAACTCGGCCAGCGCCCTGCTCCTCGTTGCCGGGTATCTTTGCATCCGCAATCAAAAGGTTCTGGCTCACAAGCTATCCATGCTGTCGGCGTTTACCACTTCGGCGCTGTTTCTGGTCTCCTATCTCATCTATCACTTCCAGGTGGGCTCCGTGCCGTTTCAGGGCCAGGGCTGGATTCGCCGGCTCTACTTCACGATCCTCATCTCCCACACCATTCTGGCGGCGGCGATAGTGCCCCTGGTGCTGCTCACGCTCGTTCGCGCGCTCAAAGGCAATTTCGACCGCCACAAGCGCATCGCCCGCTGGACCCTGCCCCTTTGGCTATACGTTTCCGTTACCGGAGTGGTCGTCTACTGGATGCTGTACCGGCTGTGAGTTTTATTGACAGGGAAAACGGCTTCAAGTTAAAAGGTTTTGATTGACGATGGACGCGGGGCGCGGCTGCCCGACCAAGGGGAGCGCGAGCGAGGCTGCGGACGTCCGATTAGGGGGTCGGGAGTCTTGAAGCCAGGACTCCCGACCCCTTGACGAACCCATCGGCCGCAGCCGAGTCCGCCAGAGGCGGATCAGCCTCAGGCTGAAGCGGCCTTCCCGAGGGCTGGGCCGAGTCGAGGAGTGAGAGTGTCGTTATGAGGGCAGATCTGACCGAGAGCTGGGATGTCCTGGTCGTCGGGGGTGGCAACGCGGCCCTGTGCGCAGCGGTTACCGCGCGACGCGCTGGCGCAAAGGTGATTGTAATCGAGGGCGCTCCGCAGGCCTTCCGTGGCGGCAATAGCCGTCACACCCGCGATATCCGGTACATGCATGCGCGGGCTACCGAGTACGTGATGGGGCCCTATAGCGAGGAGGAGTTCTGGGACGACCTGGTGCGAGTGACGGGTGGCGAGACCAACGAGCAGCTCGCCCGGCTCACGATCCGCGAGTCGGCTGACCTGGAGGCATGGATGCTGGCGAACGGTGTTCGCTGGCAGCAGCCGCTGCGGGGCACGCTGCACCTGGCGCGGACTAACCTTTTCATGCTGGGCGGCGGCAAGGCGATGATGAACGCGTACTACGACACCGCTCGCAAGCTGGGCGTCCTAGTCGCGTACGAAACGGAGGCCCGCGAGCTGAAGGTTCGCGATGGTGAGTTTCTGTCGGCCGTCGTCCAGCGCGGCGGAGAGACGCATGAGGTCAGAGCCAAGTCTGTGGTAGTCGCATCGGGCGGCTTCGAGGCCAACATCCCATGGCTCAAGGAGTACTGGGGGGATGCTGCCGAGAACTTCCTGATTCGCGGGACAAAGTACAACGACGGGAGGATGCTAAAGGAGCTGCTCAAACACGGGGCCAAGCCGGTCGGCGATCCGCGCGGCTGCCATGCCGTCGCCATCGACGCCCGGGCCCCCAAATTCGACGGCGGGATCGTAACCCGGCTCGACTGCGTTCCCTTCGGGATCGCGGTCAACCGCGACTGCAGGCGTTTCTACGACGAGGGGGAAGATTTCTGGCCCAAGCGCTACGCGATCTGGGGCGGGCTCATCGCTCGGCAGCCGGACCAGATCGCCTATGGCATCGTCGACTCCAAGACGATCGGGCGCTTCATACCCTCGGTCTATCCGCCGGTCGAGGCGCAATCCATCGGCGAGCTGGCGCGCCGCCTGGGGCTTGAGCCGAGCGCGCTCGGGGCGACCATCGAGCAGTTTAATCGGTCAGTGCAGCCCGGCGCATTCGACATGAGCAGGCTCGACGACTGCCGGACCGAAGGGCTCGATCCCCCGAAGAGCCACTGGGCGCTGCCGATAGACACACCACCGTTCTACGGCTATCCACTGCGGCCAGGTATCACGTTCACCTATCTAGGTGTCACGGTGAACGAACGGGCGCAAGTGATGATGCAGGATGACCGCCCGGCCGGAAACATCTTTGCAGCCGGGGAGGTCATGGCCGGGAACATCCTCCGGCGTGGGTATCTGGCGGGGTTCGGATTGACGATCGGTTGGGTCTTCGGCCGGATCGCCGGGCGGGAGGCAGCGCGCCATGCCCTCGGCTGAGCTTCTCAAAGAGGCCGAGCGGCAGATGACGATCTGCAATGCTTGCCGCTACTGCGAGGGTTACTGCGCCGTGTTTCCGGCGATGGAGCTGCGCAGGTTTTTCACCAAGGGTGACCTGACTTACCTTGCCAATCTCTGCTTCGATTGTCGCGACTGCTACTACGCCTGCCAGTACGCGCCGCCGCACGAATTCGCGGTCAATGTCCCAAAGCTCTTTGCCGAGCTGCGCGCGGATACCTACCAGGACTACAGTTGGCCAGCCATCCTTTCGAGCTTGTTCAAGCACAACAAGCGAGCGGTCGGCGTGCTGACGGGCGCTGCTATGGCGATCATCCTGCTGCTTGTCCTGGCATTCCAAGGACCGGCCGTGCTGTTCGGGGTCCACGTGGGGGAAGGGTCCTTTTATCGAGTGGTCCCGTACCTGGCGATGACCGTGCCGTTCCTGATCATCGCGCTGTACGGCGTGGCGGTTCTGCTCCTCGGCAGTTTCCGATTCTGGCGGGATACTTCCGGCAGCCTGGGCGACGTGGTCCACTTCGGCGCGCTGCGGCGGGCCACGCAGGATGCCTTTGGCCTGAGTTACCTGAAAGGCGCTGGAGTCGGCTGCAACTATCCGGACGCCGCCTTCTCGCACGCCCGGCGCTGGTTTCACCACCTTGTGTTCTATGGCTTCCTGCTCGACTTCGGCTCGACGACGCTCGCCGCGTTCTACGACCATGTCCTGGGCTGGGTGGCACCGTATCCGCTGCTGAGCTGGCCTGTGATGCTGGGCACGCTGGGCGGGGTCGGACTACTCGCCGGCACGAGCGGACTGCTTTACCAGAAATGGCTGAGTGACCGCGAGCCGGCCGAGCAGCGGATGGTGAACATGGACATCGCGTTCCTGGTGCTCCTATTTCTAACCAGCGCCACCGGCATGCTGTTGCTCGCCCTGCGCGAGTCGCCGGCTATGGGAACGCTGCTGGTTCTCCACCTGGGCATGGTCGCGGGGGTGTTTCTCACGGCGCCCTACGGCAAGTTCGCCCACGTGGTCTATCGCTACGCCGCGCTCGTTCGAAACTCGATCGAGCAGGCACGGACGTAATGGTGGAGGGATGAGGTGATTTGGATTCGCTAAATTATTGTGGTAGTAATTACACAATATCTTGTAGTATGAGCCATGGCCAAGAGTAAGGCAAAGAAAATCATACAAGTGCCGATCGAGGACGAGCTGTTGGAGCGTATCGACGCCACGGCAGGTATAGTCGCCGAGAGCCGCGCTGCTTTTATCCGCGAGGCGTGCAAACAGCGGTTGAAGGCTTTGCGGGCTGAAGAGCTGGACCGTCTGTACGTCGAAGGGTACCGGAAGAAACCGGAAGAAGTTCAGTGGGCCGAGACTTCGGTTAAGCTCCTTTCCAAGCGGCTGCGGAAAGAAAAGTGGTAGATGAAGCGCGGCGAGGTTTGGTGGGTTGAGATGCCACCACCCGCCGGGCGAAGGCCTGCAGTACTCCTAAGCCGGGATTCAGCGTATCGTGTACGCGCAGCCGTCACGGTCGCGCCGGTAACCCGCACCATACGCAACATACCCGTTGAGGTTCCCCTGGATCAAAGCGACGGGATGCCAACCCGTTGCGTTGTGAACCTGGACGATATCACGACCGTGCCCAAGTCCCTTATCAGGCAACGAATCACAGCCCTCTCGCCCGAGAAAATCCAGAAAATCGACTATGCCATCCGCTTCGCTTTGGATCTAGGCTAGACTGGACTGGACGAGCAGATGGGAATAAGGCATGCCCCAACCCCGCTCTCCCTTATTTGCTCAATCGCGCAAATATCAGCAAGAAGATGAGGCCGGATCGATGAACTCCGACAAGTTGCAGAGGCTATCCAGAGTTTCGTCGGAATGCCTTGACAGACCGTTGAAAAAGGCTCATCTGCGCCTCTGAAGTTTCACGTTTCGAGTTATGGGTCTCGAGTTAACGCGAAACTCAAAACTAGAGAGTCGAAACTCTTCTCAGCTCCGGCTAACGCGGCAGGCTTCGACAAGCTCTTTGACGTCTTGCAAGGTTGAGAGGTGGTTGCAGAGGTCTAGTAGTCGTCGAGGGGTATCTGCGGAGGCCACACCTTCCAGCAGCGAAGTCATTTTTTCCAGCAGCTCGGCGTCGCTCAAGGGAGCATCCGGATGGCCTTTAGGCTGGTGAACTATGGCTTCCTCCACGCGGCCATCAGTGAGTTCGGCGACGAGTCGCACCCCGAGAATCCCGTCTTTGTCCAGGGCCTTGTCCCTTTCAGGGTCCCTGACCAGCTCTATCTTCGACATCACAGCCTTCACCTCAGCGGTTTCCCAGGGTGAACTATCGTACTCTTGAGACGTCAGCCTGCCGCGCAGGAGCGCCATTGCCACAACATAGGGGGTGCTGTGGTCCGCCGCCTCCCGCGAGGTGGGCGCAAACGCCTCCGGCGAGCCCTGCACGCCGCTGCAAACGCTACGGTGGCCATAGAGTGTCAGCTTTCGGACTTTGTCGACGCGGATCCCGCCGCGATATAGACGAAGCACGGCTTCGATCGCCGCCTGCGTGTAGAGCTGAGCTGGATACGCTTTGATCATGTTTCGAGTGGTAGTCCAGCGGTTACCGAGCTTCTCCATATAAGCTGGATCGATTGCCGAAGCTGAAAGAGGACCCAAAGAAGAAAAAACTGTCTCCAGAGCATCGTTAGTGGCTGTCACACCGAGTTTCGCCAGCTCAGCAGCCTCGACCGCACGCTCCAGAACCAACCCGACCGCGACACCCTTGATCATTGGGACGGGATGCCCCGGCCTCAGCCATGTATTGAAGACCGTGCCGGTCGCAACAGAGAGACCACAGGCGTGCGCGGCCTCGTTAGGCGTCGCGCCCATGAGACGGGCGGAGACTATCGGGACCACCCACGCAACGTTCGTCTCCGCATGAAGGCCGCAATCCCAGAAATTGAAGGATTCCGCCAACGCAGCTTGGAGTTCGTAGCACGCCACCAGGCAGGTCAGTAACTCCTTCCCGTTACGACCATATTTCTCAGCTAGCGCCAAGAGGGCGGGCGTGCCATCGCTAAAGTGACCCGACGGGCCCCCGCGGCTAAAAACGTAGATGTCGTTGGCGTCCAGATACCTGACCATGGTGCCGTTGACCAGCGCGGC
>JACPAM010000118.1 GCA_016180805.1 Deltaproteobacteria bacterium
GTATTCAGGTACGATGCATGGCGGCCGTCGGCATGCTTGAAGGTCGACGGCCACGGGTAGTCCGGGTGTTTGGTGCTCTCGACTCGCACCACATCGGCGCCCAGGTCGGCCAGTAATCGGGTGCAAAACGGTCCTGCCAGCACGTGGGTGAAATCAAGCACCCTAATGCCGTCGAGGGGTGGAGTTGGGTTCACGGTCAGCCTCTCAAAAAAATTATCTTAAATCCTGCTTTTTCTGCTTTGCTTATGCTTTCTCTCACCGCGAACGCTCGGCCTACTGCTACCATGTGGACCGAGCCCGTTCAAGAGAGTCGAAGCTCTTGCGCGAAAAGCGCAGAGGCGTGGAGAACGCTGATTCCACAAATTTAGAAAAAAACGGCTAGAATTTCCACGAAATAAGAAACACTTACCGGCAGATAAGACAAACTCTCAGGCGGGTCGTTGATTCCTAACGGCTGCTAAAGCAGGTCGCTTCGTTTTGTAGCCGGGAGCAGATCCGTTTGGCTATGGCATAGAAGTTGCTCAACCTGCGCGGCAGGAAACGCGAGGTTTCTCCATATGATCATTGATCTTTTCCCACATATCCTACCGAGCCCTTTTTTCGAGCGCTACTACCAAGCTGGCGCGTCCGGACGTCGCCCTGGTCCAAGGTGTCTGCATGATCTCGACTTGCGCTTCAGGATCATGGACCAGTTCGATGGCTATAAACAGGTGCTGACTGTTCCTAGCTCAGCAGTCGACGCACTGAACCAGGAGCCGGCCGCTAAGGACCTTGCGCGGCTGGCCAACGACGGTATGGCCGAACTAGTCGTCAAATATCCGGAGCGGTTCGTTGGGTTCGCTGCCTCGTTGCCATTCCTGGGTACCGATGACGCTCTCGAAGAGCTTGAACGCTGCGTTGGCGAGCTGGGCGCTTTGGGCGTGGAATTCTGCACCAGCGTTAACGGCACGCCTATGGACGACCCGCGTTTTGAGCCGTTCTACGCGCGAATGGCTGCGCTGGATAAGCCAATATGGGCACACCCAAGTAGGCCAGCGGCAATGGCTGACTACCCCACCGAGTCTCACTCGAAACACAGGCTGTCGACGACATTCGGGTGGCCGTATGAAACGGCAGTTTTCATGTCGAGGCTTATCTTCTCAGGCGTCATGGATCGGTATCCCAACCTTCGAATCATTACGCATCATGCGGGGGGCATGGTTCCCCACCATGCCGCGCGTATTGTCGCGCAGTCAAGGATGCGTGGGCCTGAGGGTCATCCCGTTGCGGACATCCTTAAGAGGGACATCCTGGACTACTACAGGATGTTCTACGGAGACACTGCGCTCCAGGGAGTGGCGAAGCATGCCCTGGAATGCGCGATCTCGTTTTTCGGGGTAGAGCATATCCTTTTTGGCACGGATATGCCTTTCGGCGACGACGACGGACTGGCGTACATCCGCGACAACATTACTACGGTTGACGCCCTGTCTCTAACCACAGCCGAACGTCAGAAGATCTTCGAGGACAATGCACGCCGGTTGCTAGGACTGAGCGGGAGGACCGCATGAGCAGGATCGCAAAGGATCTTACTGGAGAAGTGATCGACAGTCAGCTTTTGCTAAGGAGTGTCCTAAACGAGCCCACCAGGGCGCTTCGGGTTGCCCTGGACGCGCCGGGAGCGCGGGTCGCCATGTCCGGTGACGCCGCCATCGCCCGGGGCTTGCTCGAGGGCGGAAGCCAAATCGTCACCTCATACCCAGGGGCTCCGGCATGTCATTACCCCGACCTGTTGGCTGCGGTCGCCGGCAAATTCGGCATCTACGTGGAATGGTCCATAAACGAAAAGGTGGCCTTCGAGGTGGCTTCGACGGGCGCCATGGCGGGACTGCGCACGTGCTATGGCGGCAAAGACCTGGGCATGAACGTTGCCTCGGATAGCCTGCTTCAGTTTTGCTACGGCGGAGTCGAAGGCGGGATGGTGATCATCGCCGCCACCGACATAGGGGCGTACGTTTCTTCCGGCGAATTCGATTGCCGTTTTTACGCCACCATGTTCAGGCTCATCGGCCTTGACCCGGCCGACCCGCAAGAGGCGAAGGACATGGTCATAGCTGGGCTGGACATCTCCCACCGACTGAAGATCCCCGTGCTGCTACTCATAACCAATGAGGTGGCGTGGTCCCATTCTCCCATAACCCTGGGCCCGTTGCCGCAGATCCGCGAGACCGCCAAGGTGGTGACGGACATAAGCCGCTGGCGAGTGCACGGCGGAGGCGGGATCCACGCGAGAAAGCGGTGGCAAGAGGACCAGTTGAAGCTAATGAAGGAGCTGGCGAACGAGTTGCCCTTTAACCAACTGGACATGAAGGGTGACGAAGAGCTCGGAATCATCACCATTGGCGTGGCCTCCAACTATGTGCGAGAGGTTAAAGAAAAGTTTGGTCTGGGCGATCTAGCGGTGTTGAAGCTGGGGAGCTTTAACCCGCTGCCGGAAAAACTGGTCGAGAAATTTCTCTCCCAAGTCAAGCGGGTCTTGGTTGTCGAGGCTATGGACCCGTACGTAGAGACCAAGATTCGCGAACTCGTCACCCTGAGCGGCAGGCGAGTGGAGGTGCGGGGCAAGCAGACTCGGGACCTGCCTGTGGTTGGCACTTACAGCTTCCATCTGGTCGCCCAGGCCATTCAGGAGTTCACCGGTCACAAGCTGCCGCTTGTGGAGCTGGATAAACAGGAGCTAAGGAAGCAAATCCTGGATGCTGTCCCCATAACCCGGAGCCCTTGTCCCGGCTGTCCGCACCGGGCCAGCTACTATGCGCTGAAGCAGGCCTTGCGCCAGAGCGGGAAGGGCGGCAAGGAGTCATCTTTCATCATCGCGGATACCGGCTGCAGCTCATCGGCCGGCTCTGCCATGGGCATGGTCAATGCGAAGATGAACTTAGGTTCAAGCGTGGCGATCATGAACGGCTTGCGTCATAGCGGGGTCGCCGACAGGGAGATCGTAGCCGTTATCGGCGATTCGGCGTTCTTGCACGGCGGGATCCCGCCTCTGATGGACATGACCCAGCACGGCGTGGATGGCACGATAGTGGTCATGGACAATGCCGGCAATGCCGCCACGGGCCACCAACCGACCGCGTCGATGGGAGTCACGGCCCAGGGCTGGGATACCAAGACGATAAACTTCGCGCAGATCGCCAAGGCCTGTAACGTAGACTTCGTCAAGACCGTTGACCCTTATTCCCTCAAGGATGCGCAGGCTGCCATGGTCGAGGCTCTGTCTAAAAAGGGAGGCCAGCGGATGGTTGTCTCCAGCAGGGAATGCGCCTTCTCGGCCGTGACGAGGAGAAAGGTGGAGGGCGCCGAGGTCCCTCTCTATTATGTAAACGAGGAGCAGTGCACGGGCTCGAAGCTCTGCGTAACGGAGTTTGGCTGTCCTGCCATCTATCTAAAGGAGAATGGCAAAGCCTGTATCGACGAGGTGCTCTGCATAGGGTGCGGGGTCTGTGCCGAGGTTTGTCCGAGCTATGCGTTTCGGAGGGCCGCGACATGAGCGAAAACGGGGTAACGAACATCATTATAGCCGGGTTTCCCAACCACGCCGGCTATCCCTATCACGACTTGCGCCTCATCGTGGAGATTCTCTCGCAAGTGGCAGCAGAGCATGGCCTGGCGTGCTCCACCATGGCTTTGAGCGTGAGAGACACCTTTGGCGTGCGGCCGGCAAGCTACCACCTTCGTATCGGGGAGAGGGTGCGGGCTCCCTATATCCCCGCCGGGGAAGGAGATCTGCTCCTCGGCCTAGAGGCTGGAACCGCAGCGCGCTGTGCAGCGGAGGTTATGGGTAGTCACGGCACCGCCATTGTCAACACATGGCAGTATCACCCTCCATTCCAAGTTAAGTACCCCGCAGTGCAGGATCTCTTGGGGCTCCTCAGAGGTCTTTTGAAGGAAGTGATACCTGTGGACCTGGCCACTCTCGTGAAAGAGGTAGCAGGCGATCGAAAACTCGCCCAAGGTGTGACGGAGTGCATTGCGCTGGGTGCCGCGAGCGGCGCCAAGCTACTCCCTTTTCCTGCTGAAGACATCGAAAGCGTCCTCGCCTCGCTATACGCGACAGAGCAACAGGACCGCCTGATCGCCGGCTTTCGGGTGGGCAATCACGTGACTGCCGCGTAGCGTAGCTCGGAAAGTCCCCGTCGATCTGGATTGCGAACCCCCCCAAATCTCTTTCGCCTTGACGGATTGGGTATGGAGTGATACACGGACCCAGTCCAGTGAGCAGATAGAAAATGAATATGAGGTGAGAGACATGGAGCCAAAATTCATTCACCACGAGCCGCCGAGGCGCTACTCGAAAGCCTGCGTCTATGGGAATTTTATATTTCTGGCCGGGGAGGATTCCAAGGATCCCGTGACCCAAAAGGTGCAAGGGATTACGGTGGCGGAACAGGCTGAATACTTGTTCGTGAACATGAAAGCCACGCTTGAAAGCCTGGGGAGTTCCTTGACGAACGTCATCAAGACGACCGTGTATCTAAAGGACCCTCGGGACCGGCTAAACTATCAAGAGGCCCGTGTGAAGTACATGCCCCAGACCCCTCCAAGCACGCTCATCATGGGTGTCGATCTCGCCGAGCCCGAGATGCTGATCGAGATCGACGCCATCGCCGTCATTCCTGAAGGGCGGTGACACGCTCGGTTCGATTGGCGGACTAGGTGACAAACTCCTACACCGGATTGCTGCGAAAGCTCCTCGGGGGCCGAGTTATCAGGCCGCGGCCGATGGGTTTGTGCCATGAGTCGTGCCGTTTGTAATCGGACGTCCGCAGCCTTCCTCCTCGGCCCCCTCGGGCTTCGAAGTGAAAGTCTACCGGTCGAGGGGGTGAGACGCGACGGGCGAGGGCATCGGACGTGAAGCCGCAATGACGTCTGTGGTGCTTGGCAGGTCGTAACGCGTTTGTTCATCGGCGCTCACTCGAATCGTTTCGTTGGAAGGCCTCCTCAAGGTAGAGGTGCATTGCCCACGCCCGGAGCGGCTTGCCCCGGAGATCGGTGAACCGGCGTCGCGTGGAGGTCACCTAGATTGACAAGCCGGGAGGAGTCTGACTATAAGTCCGGTTTGTCAGGTTGGGCTACAAGCTACAGGCTTTCTTCGACTCATATTCCGCAATAATCGGTCGGCGCGGCTCCGCGAATCCGCTTCCGACCGACCGTGATAGGGAGGAACCGATGGCAAGAGGGAACTGTTTTCCAAGGAAGCAATCCAGCGTCTATCGGGGAAGATTTTCACAGTTTCTTGTTCTGTTCTGCTTCGTTTTCTTCCCGTATGGTCTGCGTTTTGTCGGTTCACCGTGGGTTGCAGTGGAGAGTCATATTGCCGCTGCGGCCGAGACCCCTGGAAAAGGGAAGAAGCTTCTCGATGAGCTGGTGCGCAGGGCGAAGCAAGAAGGGGAAGTGATTGCGACCATTCAGTCGAGCTGGAGCAAAACTCTCGTTCAACCCCTTGCGGATGCTTTCAAGAAGCGGTTCGGGTTGGATATCAAGGTGACCGTAGCGAATGTGGCCTCCGCCCGCCATTTTCCGGTAGCTGTCGCTGAGACCCAGTCCGGCACAGCGGCGACCTACGATGCCGTGCAGGGCGATGATTCCGAGACCATGCTGCTAGTGGGCCCTGGCGGGACCCAAAAGGTCGACGGTTGGGAAGCGCTTCTTGCCGAAATCAACCCGTTGGTTCGCTCCGGAAAGGTTCGGCCGGACCAAATCAGCCAGGGACCTTTTACAGACCACTCATTTCTGTACATGGCCAATGTCAAGCAGCTTATTTACAATACGCGACTCATTTCGGAGAAGGATCTGCCCAGGACGCATAAGGAGCTTGCCGATCCCAAATACAAGGGCAAATTCGCGCAGCCGCCTTGGACCTCCCACTGGGAGATTGCGCCGGTCGCGTTCGAGAACTTTGACCGCAACGAGTGGTTGGAGGTAGTGCGGCGGGCCGGCAAAAATACGGGCGCCGTGTTGGGCGAGTCAGCCGCCGTGCAGCGGGTAATCCTCGGCGAGTTCGCTTTTGCGCTCGCGCAAGACAGATATCTGAGGCAGATCTTGGCCAAAGACCCGAAGGCCCCGGTCGCGTACAGATTCTTTGACGACTACAACGAGCTCAACGGCGTGTATTATTCCGTGCGCACGAGGGCGCGCCACCCGGCCGCGGGGACCCTGTGGGCTCTGTGGATGACCACGCCCGAGGCACAGGCGATCTGGCAGCCGAGCGATCTTCAGGCCGTGCCGTACGGGGAGAGCAAGCTTGACCGGGATTTCTGGCTCGGCATAGAGAAATCCAAGGCGAGGGTTATCGGCTTTTTGGATAACGAGAGGACAGTGGAGCTGCTGAAATGGTATCGGACAGAGGAGGGGCGTAAGTATCTCGATGCCATGGCGCGGGCTATCCGGGGGGAATAGTGAGTATGTTAGTCCGGGGAGAGCCGAAGCAATCATTGCAAACAGGACGGAAGGAGGACGAGATGGGACGGTTGCGAAAAATCAAAGCGTTAGCAAGCGGCGTAATTCCGTGGTGCGTTCTTGTGGTTTCTTGGTTGGCTCTGCTCATGCCACTTCAGCTTGTCATGCGGCCCGGGGCGGAAACAGCGCTTGTGTGGGAGGCGCTGGCCGACGCGGCTGAGGCTCCTTCGAAGGGAAAGCAGCTTCTTGATGAATTGGTGCGCAAGGCGAAGCAGGAGGGGGAGGTGGTTGCGACCATTTCGTCAAGCTGGCGCAAAACGTTGATTCAGCCCCTTGCAGATACTTTCAGGAAGCGGTTTGGGTTGGACATCAAAGTGACCCTGGCGAATGTGGAATCTTCCCAGCATTTCGCCATGGCTATCGCCGAGACCCAGGCCGGAGCTCCGCCCACCTACGATGTCGTGCAGGGCACCGATTCCGAGACCATGCAGCTCCACGGGGGTGGGGGGACCCAGAGAGTCGAAAACTGGGAGGCGCTTGTGGCTGAAATCAATCCGTTGGTTCGCTCCGGAAAGGTCCGGCTCGACCAGATCGGCCAGGGACCTCTGAGAGGCCAGTCGTTCATGTTTATGGCCAACGTCAAGCAGCTTATTTACAACACCAAGTTGATCTCCGAAAAGGATCTTCCCCGGACCCATGCGGAGCTTGGCGATCCCAAGTACAAGGGGAAATTTAGCCAGCCGCCCTGGACAACTCACTGGGACATCGGGCCGGCGGCCTTTGAGAAGTTTAACCGCAACGAGTGGCTGGATGTTGTGAGGAGGGCAGGAAAGAATGGCGGCGCAGTTCTTTATGAATCGGCTGGTGTTCAACGGGTGGTCCTTGGGGAGTTTGCGTTTGTGCTTGCCCAGGACAGATATATGAGGCAGATCTTCGGCAAAGATCCGAAGGCCCCGATCGGGTACCGATTCTTTGACGACTACAACGGGCTCACGAGCTTTTACCATTCGGTTCGCACCCGCGCGCGCCATCCTTCGGCCGGGACTCTTTTTGCGCTGTGGATGACTACGCCCGAGGCACAGGCGATCTGGCAGCCGAGCGATCTTCAGGCCGTCCCGTACGGGGACAGCGCGATTGACCGCGAGTTCAGGCTTGGCATAGAGAAATCGAAAGCAAGGGTGATCGGGTGGCTGGATAACGAGAAGGCGCTGGAAGTGCTCAAGTGGTACGGGACAGACGAGGGCAGAAAATACCTGGAGGCCATGGCACGGGCCATCAGAGGGGAATAGCAGAGCTTAAGCGGCCATTGGTTGCCTTCGGCCATACGGGAAACCGAGCGTGAGTGCTTCCACCAGACGCCCCGGAGGAATTACTACTGCGAACGCTTTGCCGCTTGCATTCTCCTGGCTGATTCTCGCTGTCGTGATTGTTCTCCTTGCCTTCGTCCTCTATATGACCTTTGTCCCAAGCCTGCCCACTGAGCCCGGGTTTACCCTCAAGCACTGGTCGAATGTGGCCAGTTCGCGCCTGCTCACCAGAGTGATCCCGAATACGGCTATCGTCGGTTTTGGTGCTATTTTCGTCGGCGCGTTTTTTGCGCTGCCGATGGCGTGGCTGCTTAACCGCACAACCCTTCCGCTGCGCGCGACCTTCACCACCATGATCGGCATAACGCCGGTCATACCAGGTTTTATCCTGGCCATGGGCTGGATTATGCTGCTCGACGAGCGCATCGGCCTGCTCAACAACGTCGCTGCCAGTCTGTTGGGATTCTCCAGCATCCCGTTGAGCGTAAAAGACAGCCCCTGGGGGATAGCCTGGGTGTTGGGGCTGATCTTGGCGCCGGCGATTTTCTTCCTGGTCGCCGGACCGTTGTGCCGGATCGATCCTTCCTTGGAGGAGGCCGCGAGCGTCGTCGGGATGAGGCATCTGACCACGCTTCGGCGGGTTACGCTGCCGTTGGTGTGGCCGGGCATTCTCGGAGGACTAATCTATGTATTTATGACCGCTGTCTCTATTTTCGAAATACCGGCGCTTCTGGGCGCGGCGAGCGGGAAAGTTCCGGTCCTTGCAAGCGAGATCTTTTATTCTGTCCGGCCGGGCGGCCCTCTGACGGCTACCTTTGCGTACGGGGCGGCTGGGGTTTACGGGACCCTGCTTGCCGCTCCGAGCCTGGTTGCCCTCTATGTCTATCTCCGTGTCCTGGAGCGCACGGAGCGCTACCAGGTGATCACGGGAAAGGGGTACAGGCCTCGAGAGACGGATCTCGGTGGCTGGAGTTGGATCGGGGTTGGCTTTGTCGTCTTGTATTTGGCCCTCGCCGTAGGGTTGCCGTTGCTCGTGCTTCTTTGGGCCTCGCTGATGCCTGTCTTACAGATGCCCTCGAGGGAAGCGCTTTCGAAGCTGAGCTTCACAAACTATGACGGCTTGTTTGAAGGGTTAGGGGGATTCGGCGTCATTTCGAACACGGTCGTTTTAGTGCTCTCGGTATCCCTTTTCGTATCCTTTTTCAGTTTCATGGTCTCATGGGTGGTCGTTCGGACTCAGGCTCAATCTCGCAAGCTGATGGATATGCTCGTGATGGTACCCCACGCGATACCGAGCCTGGCCTTTGCCTTTGCACTGGCCATGTTAGGAATTCTCGCCTCCAGGTGGCTTCCGTGGTTGCCACTCTCCGGAACCCTCGGGATTATCGCTGTCGCCCATGTCATCAACCGGATGCCGTACGGAACCCGCGTGATGAATTCAGCCCTCGCGCAGGTCCACCGCGAATTGGAGGAGTGCGCCCAGGTGTGCGGGACCAAAACTCCGACGATTATGCGCACGATCATCCTGCCGCTGATCAAGCCCTCGGTCATCTACCTTGTTGTCTGGACGGCCATGCTCAGCTTTCAAGAAGTGACCATGGCCCTTTTTCTCTCTGGGCCCCACAATAATGTTCTTTCCGTCAGCATCTGGGTGCTTTGGGAGGGAGGGAACCTGGGCACGGCGGCGGCTGGGGCCGTAGCCATGGTGGCGACGACTGGTTTGCTAATGTTCGGTATATTGAGGCTCGCCGGGGGCCCGACGGCCGGGCTGGTCGGTCGCGAGGTCGGAGCGGCGCCTTTAACCAAATCGCAATGATTCGAGTCAAAAACCTGCGCAAGACGTTTCTTACGAAGCAGGGCTCGCAGGCCGCGGTCCACGGCGCTGAGTTCGACGTGGCGGAGGGGGAGATCTTCATGCTCCTGGGACCCTCCGGCTGCGGCAAGACGACCACGCTGCGCTGTATCGCCGGGTTGGAGACTCCCGACGAGGGCGAGATCTGGATCGGCGAGCAGTTGGTCTTCGGCGATCGCGGTGGGACGCTGCTCCCCGTTTACAAGCGCGGCGTCGGGATGGTGTTTCAGTCCTACGCGATTTGGCCGCATTTAACCGTCTTCGACAACGTGGCCTATCCGCTCGTTCACGGAATATATAAAGCTCCAAAACGAGAAGTGAAAGGGCGCGTGCAAAAAGCGCTCTCGCTGGTGGGATTGGAAAGGTTCGAAGATCGCCCTGCCCCTTTGCTGAGTGGCGGGCAGCAGCAGCGCGTCGCTTTGGCAAGGGCGCTGGTCTATGAGCCCAAAGTTTTGCTCCTGGACGAGCCCCTGAGCAACCTGGACGCCAAGCTTCGTGCGGAAATGCGCATCGAGCTTAGGGCCCTAATGAAGAGGCTTAACATCACGGCGATCTATGTGACCCATGACCAAGAGGAGGCGTTGGTTCTCTCGGATCGGATTGCCGTGATGCATGCGGGAGAAATCAAACAGATCGGGACGCCACGAGATATCTATGTAAAACCACAAAACGACGTGGTCGCCGGGTTTATCGGCACGGCGAACCTCTTCAGCGCATCGATCACCGCGGTTCCTCGTAACGGCGAGGAAGGGTCGGTCAGCACACCGATCGGCGCTTTGGCGTGTCCGCTTCCGCCCTCCGTGGCCGTCGGCCAGCCGGTGACAATTATGTTTCGACCTGAAGACGTTGTTGTCCGCGCTTCCCAAGCCGGTCCAAGCCAGAACAGCCTTTGCGGCGTGGTGGAACAGGCGGTCTTCGTCGGGAGCCGGCTCCAGTGCGTCCTTTCCGTACAGGGCCACAAGGTCCACTGCGAGGTGCCAAAATCCCAACTCGTTGAGACCGGTCAAAGCGTCGTGGTAGAGATTCCCCGCCACGCGATCCATCTGCTTCCGTAGCGGGGGCGGCGGGCAATAATTGCGATGTGCGCGGCAGGAGGAATGGTCATGAAACAGGTTTCGCCCGTGCATATGAAAGGGGAGGAGCTTTCGAGGGAATTCGATGGCTGAGCTAGTCTTGGGAGTTGGCGTTCCCCACACGCCTTATTTTCCGCGCCTGGTCGAGGAAGGGGGGAAGAGCGGGTCGCGGATCGCATCGCTGTTCAGTCACGTCGCAAAGCGGTTGGAAGCTTCGGCCCCCGATGTGGTGGTTGTGCTGGACTCTGATCACTTTGTGAACTTCTTTTTCAACAATCTCCCGGCGTTTTGCGTGGGGCTCGCCGACGAAGCGGAGGGCCCCTACGAGACCTCCCGTCAGATGCCTTGGTGTAAAGTCCCCATTGATCAGACCATCGCCAAAGGACTGCTGCAACACGGGCTCGATTCGGGCTTCGATCTGGCGGCTGCGGAAGAGCTCAAGTTGGATCATTCGATTTTGGTCCCGCTCACCTTTCTCACCCCGAAAATGGATATTCCCATAGTGCCGCTGTTCATCAAAGGGCTGGCGACTCCGCTACCGCGAGCCAGGCGGTGCTATGCGCTTGGGAAGATGCTACGGCGCTTCATCGAGCGCTGGCCTGGAAAAGAACGGATTGCTTTAGTCGCTAGCGGGAGCTTTTCGCTGGAAGTCGGGGGTCCTCGGATGGGTTGGATCGATCGACCGTGGGTAAGCACGCTCGTGGAGTTGATCCGGGCTGGCAAGACTTCTGACCTGGTCAAGCGCGCGACTACGCGGCGCATGTTGGGGGCGGGCAATACGGGCGGTGAGCTTCTCAACTGGATAACCCTTCTCGGAGCCCTGGACGGCGAAACCCCGACGTTTCTTGAGCCCGATATGCAGCCAGTCGAAGATCCCCGCGACGCTCACGCCTATGCCGTTTGGGAGGTCGGATAATTCATGAGCGTCTATGATGTGAATAAAATCTTCTACCTGCTCGAGACCGACGAGGCCTTTCTGGCCACATTCCGAAGTGACGCGGATGAGGCGCTGAAAGCATTTCGCTTAACTCCCGCGGAAACCGCCGCGATCAAGGGCGGCGATATCGTTTCTCTGTATCAGATGGGGGTGCACGCCTTTCTGCTCAATGTGCTGGCACGCCACAACCTGTGCGGAGTCAATCGCGACAACTACATCTCGCGAATCAGAACGTTGGCCGGGCGAGGTGCGGCTTCGTCTGATTCCAGACCGCGGAGAAAGAAGGCGGCGGCCAGGGGGAACCTGCGGGAATCAGGTTAAAGGATCTGCGCGGTTTGCTTGCTATCCGGCTTAAGGTCGGAGCCAGAAGCGGAGTTTTTTGCGCAGGCTCCGCCCCATCCGTTTTCTCAGCTCAAACCAGACCCTCACGGAGAGATTCCACAGGACCCAGGCGGGAGAAGACGAGGTGCTGATCCAAGGATGGTTGACCTCGAAGTCGGCCTTGAAGGTTTTGATTTGCAGTGCCTTGCCGAATTTCCGCTTGAAGATCGGTCGCAGGCTGATGGCGTGGCGGGATTCGGCGAAGACCGTGATCGTATCGATCGGCAGCAGCTCCTTGATCCGGGTGATCCGATGCGCCAAATCCTCCTCATTTTTTCCGCTGATCTCGATGACGTTGTTGAGGAAAGAATCACCGTCGACGAGCGTCCGGGAAACAAAGTCCTTCCGCAACCGAAGCTCGTGCTCGAAGCCCGCCTCGAAGCTCGCCAGCACCAGAAACGTCTGATGCCGTGAGATCCGCATGGACTTTTGGCACCGCTCTACGGCTCTTTCCAGGGCGGTCCGGGAGGCTTGAGAAAGCGTTTGCGAGTCCAGGCAGCCGTAGGGCATCGCCACGATGACGGTGGGAATAACGATCGCCTCCCTTCGTGGGTTAAGGCTCGAAGATCGTCGCCTCGACGGGCTTTCCGCCGACAGGTAGGTCCGGGCACGCGCTAAAGGCGACCAGGAGGTCCCTCTCTGCGCGCAGGTCGACGTGGGTCCCCGTCCCCGGTTTGGGCCTGATCGTGGTGTGCTCCATGCGCCCTGTGGTGCCGTCGATCTTCATGGTCTGATACAAGTTGAAGGGGCTCGGGATGTCCTCGGGGAGGATCCCGAAAGGCTTGAGCGTATTCGACAGATTTTCCCAACAGCCGTGATCGGGGATGTCCTCATCCTGGAAATCCCGATGGTAATACTCTCGCAGCCTGCCTTCCTGCTTGGCGAGCTGAAAGCGGTACCCGCTACACATGCCCTTTTGCAGGTCGTGGGTTCCGCCGTGGTAAGTGTCCTCCACGATGGTCATAA
Source organism: Deltaproteobacteria bacterium (assembly GCA_016180805.1). Lineage (GTDB taxonomy): Bacteria > Desulfobacterota > Binatia > UBA9968 > UBA9968 > 2-12-FULL-57-22. The sequence goes on from JACPAM010000118.1 coordinate 12,958, forward strand.
GGTGCTGGTTGGATCTGCTCATGAGCTTGTCGCCGGCGGTGATAAAGATCTTCATATTGTAGACCTTGGTCCGGGCCTGATCGAAGCGCTCGCGCAAGTTGCGCAAATCGAACGCGACAAAATCGACCGTCGTGGTTGCGGCGATGCGAAGAATCTGGCCTTTGTTCATCTCGGCGGCCCAGCCGGTATTGTAAGGAACCGTTTCTTCTCGAATCTTTCTCATCGAGTGTCCTCCTTGCTGCGTCGCGTGAATGGCTTCCCGGCCTGCGGCGCTTGACGCTTGGCGGCTGCCACAGGGTTCCCGCAAAGCCGCTCTCCACGGTTTCCTCGACGAAGCGGGACCCCGCTCAGCCAAGCTGTAATGGAAACACTTGATCCTGTCAAGGAATTTGGAGCTACGGTTCGCAGGGGAGGGTGAGGGTGAAGGTGGAGCCGACTCCCGGCGTGCTTTCGACTTCCACTTTGCCGCCGAGAAGATAGGTGAATTTCTTGACGATAAAGAGTCCCAAACCGACCCCGCCGTACGCCCTTCTTTCGGAGCTGTCGACCTGGCGAAACTTCTCGAAGATGAGCGGCAGGGCCTCATTGGGGATGCCGATACCCGAATCGGTCACCTTGAACTCGACCGTCTGGCTTGCAGGCAGGTGGCGGGCACGGATGGTAACCGTCCCTTTCTCGGTGAACTTGATTGCGTTACTGATCAGTTGGTGGAGGATATACTTGAGCTTGCCCCCGTCCAATCGCACTAAGGGGAGATCCTCGGGATAGTCCCATCGTAAGCTAAGGTCCTTACTCAACGGGATATCGTACAGAGCGCGCAGCTCTTCGAGAAAGGCCTTCAGGTTGAGTTCGTGAAGTTGCACTCGGGCGGTGCCGATTTCGAGCTGGGTGGCTTCCATGATGCTGTTGATCAAGCCCATGAGGTCCGTTGCATGACGGGTTATGACCTCCAAAGCCTTGTCCTGTTCGAGATTGACCTCGCCGAGGAGCTGCTCACGGACCATACCTGTGTAACCCATGATCACCGTGATCGGGGTCCTAAGCTCGTGGGACACAACGCTGAGGAATTCGTCCTTCACCCGGTTCGCACGGTCGAGTTCCTGCGCCTGCTTTCTTGTCTCCTGGTAGAGCTGCGAGTTGTGAATCGCCACCGCGACTTGGTCGGCCAGCTGGCGCGCCTGGAGGAGGTCCGCCCCTTCCAGGGATGGCGGCTCAAGGTAGCCCAAGGCGATGAGCGCAGAGAGCCGCTGGGAGAAGAAGATCGGCATGACGAGCAGGGACCGGATACCCGCCTTGAAAATCGGTCCCAGCGGGTGGACAGTATCCACATCGATGAGAAAAACGCCTTCGCGGCTCGCGCACCGGGCCGCGATTTCGTTGCAGTCGAGCGCCACGGCCTCCACCTGGGTTTTGGCCTCCGCACTGCGGTCCCTGTGATACAGCTGCCCTCCGCTGCCCCCATCGCCCTCGAAGAGAACGACATTGACGTGGTCGCAAGGAAAGACGCCGCGAATGCGGGAAAGGACCGTCTCCAGGATTTTTTCGGTGTCCAGAGCGGAGAGGATTGCCCGGTCGATCTCCGCCATCGTAGCCAGCGTGCTGAACTGCTTGCGGAGCTGGCGGGCCATCGCATTGAACGATTCAGCAAGCTCCTCGAACTCGTCCCCGCTTCTTACGGTCACTGGGCTCTCGAATTCTCTTTGGGCAATGCGGCGGGTTCCGTCCTGAAGTTTTTCCAGCGGGTCCAACCGTCTACGGATCTGGCTAGTGCTAAGTAGCAGCACGACGCCCAGAGCCATGAGAACCACCAGGGGAAACTTTTTGTTGAATGCGGTTAAGGGCGCGAGTATGTGGGCCTTCGACTCGCTGAGCACCACGGTCCAGTTGGGAAGGTAATACCTGAATTTCAGAGGCAACGACCAATAACTTGCCAGATAGGCCTCGCCGTCGTGTTCCCACTCGAATTGCCCGGAAGTGGACTGGCTGAGTCGGATGGTTACCTGTTCTGCGAGGGACCGGGGAACCGGAACGGAACAGACAAGCAGATGATTCGATGCATCCAAGACGCATAGCTCGGTCATCGGCGGGAGCGAATCCCGCTCGGTCACCCCCCAAAGATAATTGGGGTCGATTTCGCCAAGCAGGATCCGCTGATCCCCGTTATCCGGATCGAGCGCCATGCTCATGAATATCCGGGCGGGAAGGTCGCTGTGGATCTGGCTCGAGACTAAGGTTTTACCGGCGCCGAGGTGCTGCCGTTCTTCGCTCGTCAGTTCAGGGGGATCGGGGGTTTGACCGAGCAGAGCCAGCCGTCGACCCGTCGGGCTGATCAATGCCAGGGCGCGAAATCTCTTGCGCAAGTCTTCCCCCAACCGCTCGGGGATTTTTCGCGCCCGTTGACCTTCGCCGCCCGCCACAACGGATGCGATCGTCTTAATTTCGCTCTCGAGAAACAAGAGCCGCTCGTAGATGCTCAGCGCTGCCGCCTTGCTCGCCTGCCGCAGCCGGCGCCGGCTCTGCTCGTTTAGGTGATCGGTAACTTGGGTGAAGGAGATGACGGCCAAGGCGGCGATCGGAACGAGGGCGCAGGCGACGAAGAGAAGGAAGATTCGCCGCGCCACTTTGCTGCGTAGCGAGGTCCGATCAAGCTTCATGGCCCTTCTTCGGGTCAGTAGTCGGATGCCAACCCGACGTAACCTCCATCGTTGGCCCGGATGATGTCGTCCCAGCTATCTCTCGCGGTCAGGGGGGGCCTGCTTCGCCCATCCGCCCCCTTGCTGTAAAGGTCGTAGTCAGAGTTCAAAGGAACGAGAAAACGGTCTTTGCGCAGGGCTCCCGGATTCTTGGCAGTGGAGATATTGAGGTAAACGTACGGGTTCCCCCAGGGGTCCGGAACGCTCGCCTGGCCGATATCACTGAGGCTATTCGGCAACGTGTCGTTGTCTGTCTCGTACGCCTGGATTGCCTTCTCGAACGTTCGGATATCGGTGATTGCCTTTGTCACCTTCGCCCTTTCGAGATAGTCCCGATAGGCGGGTACAGCGACCCCGATTATGGTTCCGAGGGTGGCGATGGCCAGCAAGAGCTCGGCGAGGCTGAAGCCGCGGCCGCGAATTTTGTGTCGCTGGCTCCGGTCGCGTCCGACCCCGAGTGCTTCTCGCACCAGAGCGGGAAAGCCCCGCTTGAGCTCTGTGCTGAATAGCCGCATCGAACATCAACCGCAGCCAAACCTCTGTCGAGCCTTCTCGCCCCCCGTGCACTGCGCACCGCGGCGTTTTTTTTTCTCTAACGGTTCGCCCGTTTCCACAATATGTCTTTCTGATTTTTGAACCAGATCACTCCTCCGTGTTCGAGATCATGAACGAAGGACAGCCGGTATTCCTGCCCGTTGTCGTTCGTGTAGGTGATGGTGTAGAGAATACCGTCAGCCTGGGGCGCCGTGGCGATCTTCCTTATCGGGTGGATGCTGACGGAGCCCGCTCCGGTGCCGAAGATGACGCGATCTTGGGCGAGCTGAAGAAAGCGGCCGGCGTATTTCGGATCCGAGGTCCTCCACACGCCGATTAGATAGTCGGGAAGCGATGGGCTCCTCGGCTCACATCCCATGAGCAAAACCAGGCAGATTGCGGCGATGAGCGTCGGCGTTCGTTTCATACCAAGTGGTTCATTTGCCTGATCTCTTGTGGGAGGAGGCAACAGAAGCAGTGCTTTCCTCACGAGGAGTGCGTTTTCTTCGGGACGAAACGAGGGCGACAATCTCGTCTTTTCGGAAGCGCCAGCCCCGCCCGATTCGGTTTCCGGGGATAACCGCTTTGGCGGCGAGCCTGTAGACGGTTCTTATGTGAACCTGGAGCAGCGCTGCCACTTCGGCCGCAGTCAAAATCTGATCCAACTGGCACCCCCTTTCGCGGAAGCCGGATCACTAGCCGACGTGCCCTAAAGTACGTTAACCTACGCACAAGTCGTGCCAAACGGATTCAAGTGACACAGGGAAGGAAAGGCCTTGTTTTTAAAGAAATTTCGCTCGGCGAGAATGGTGGTCAGGGCTGTGCGGATAGGAAACAGTTTGCCAGAATTTTCCCCGAATGACAGGATTTGTCAGTGGGTGTGGGCCTTTTTCGCAATTTCACCAAGGTCGCCGTTGGCGAGGCGCACGTTGTGAGATTCGATGTGGCCGTAGTGGCAGAGGCGCGTGGGCGAAGTTCGGAGTCGCGGTGCAGATGCCAAAAGTTTAGCCCACTTGGATTGTTAGTTTCTAGAATTGTCCTCTCTTTGGTTTCAACGTTGGGAACAACGGCGCCAAATTCGGATTGACCTCTCAATGCCGCCATGTTATGGGGAAAAAAATGTTTTCCAGGCTTTACAAAATTTCCCTTTTCTGTATAGAGTTTGTAACTCGACTTAGGAAAGATCATGGCGACGATCATTGACGGAAGAGCGCTCGCGCGCGAAGTTCAGAAGCAAGTCAAGGAGGAGATCGAGGGACTCAGGCGCCGGTGGGGGCTGGTTCCCGGCCTCGGCGTGGTATTGGTCGGAGACGATCCCGCTTCGCACCTCTACGTGCGCAACAAGGAGAAGGCCTGCAAGGAAGTGGGGATCCGGTCCCAGGAGCATCTCCTCTCGGCTGCGGTACCGGAAAAGGATCTGCTCTCCCTCATCCATAGCTTGAATCGAGACAAGGAGATTCACGGTATCTTGGTCCAGCTTCCTTTGCCGCCTCACATCCAGGCGGAGAAGATCCTGCAGGCGGTCTCCCCGCACAAGGATATCGACGGGTTTCATCCGGTCAACCAGGGGCTTTTGCTCCTCGGTGGCGAGGGCTTCAAGCCGTGCACGCCGATGGGGATCATGCGCCTGCTCGATTCGGTCGGCTGTGATCCGAAGGGGAAGAACGCGGTGGTGGTCGGCCGCAGCAATATCGTGGGGAAGCCGGTTGCGCTGATGCTCTTGGCCCGGCATGCGACGGTGACCATCTGTCATTCCCGAACGGTGTCCCTTCGCGACGAGGTGGGCCGGGCTGATATCGTGGTGGCTGCGATCGGCAAGCCGGCGATGATCCGCGGCGAGTGGATCAAGCCCGGCGCTGCGGTCATTGATGTTGGGGTCAACCGGGCGCCGACGGGCAAGCTGGTCGGCGACGTGGAGTTCGAAACGGCCAAGGAGCGCGCTGCCTACATCACGCCGGTCCCGGGCGGCGTTGGGCCGATGACGATTTGCATGCTGCTCTTCAATACGCTGAAGGCGGCCAAGGAATCGCTGCAGCGGGAAACTTAAGCGGGAAGACGTGGAGGCGGCGACTAGATCTTTGGCGCCCAAACTGAAAAAAACTCCGCTCCATCGGGTGCACCGGCGGCTTGGCGCGAAGATGGTCGAGTTTGCCGGCTGGGAAATGCCGGTGCAGTACCGCGGCGTCATCGAGGAGCATCTGGCCGTACGCAACCGCGCGGGTCTTTTTGACATTAGCCATATGGGGGAAGTCGAAATATCCGGGACAGGCGCGCTGGATCTCTGTCAATGGCTTACGGCCAACGATGCCTCGCGGATGAAGCAGGGCCAGGCCCAATACAATCTGCTCCTCAACGAGGACGGTGGGATCGTCGACGACATCGTGGTTTATCGTCTCGGTGAAGACCGCTTTCTTCTGTGCGTCAACGCGGCCAACACGGACAAGGACTTCCAGTGGTTGAGACAAAAAGCCGCGGGAAAAGCCGCAGTCGAAGATCGCAGTCTCCAATATGTTCAGTTGGCGCTGCAGGGCCCTTTGGCTCAAGAGATTCTGCAGCCGCTGACGGCCGTGCCCCTCCAGGAGGTGGAGCCGTTCCACTTCGCTCTCGGGGAGGTCACGGGAATCTCCTGTCTCATCGCCCGCACGGGCTATACCGGGGAGGACGGGTTCGAGCTTTATTGCGATCCTGCGCACGGAGAAACGCTTTGGAGTCGTCTCCTGGAGGCGGGAACCGATGCGGGACTTAAGCCCGCGGGCCTTGGCGCCCGGGACACGCTTCGATTGGAACGGGCCTTGCCGCTCTACGGCCATGAGCTGAGCGAGGGCACGACGCCGCTCGAGGCCGGGTTGGAGTGGGTGACGAAGTTTTCCAAGGGGGCGTTTCTGGGCCGGGAGTCGCTGCTGCGGCAAAAAGAGCAGGGCATCCAGCGCAAGGTCGTGGGTCTGGAAATGACAGAGCCGGGGATCCCGCGCAGCCATTACCCGATCCTTAAGCAGGGTGTCGTCATCGGGGAGGTGACGAGCGGCACCAAATCCCCGACGCTCGGTCGCGCCATCGCTATGGGGTACGTTAAAACCGGCGAAGCAGGCGTCGGCAATAGGGTCGCGGTGGAGATTCGCGGTCGACAGGCCGCGGCTCGGATTGTCGCGCTGCCTTTCTATCGTCGGGGAGAGACGAAGAGATCAGGTTAGGTCTGGCAAGGAGGAGGATCATGGAGTTTCCTGAATGGCTAAAATATTCCAAGGAACATGAGTGGGTGCATGTTGAGGGGAGCGTTGCCACTGTCGGGATCACCGAATACGCCCAGCAGGAGCTCGGTGACATCGTGTATGTCGAGCTTCCCGAGGTGGGGGAGAAGATCGTCAAGGACGATCCGTTCGGCGCGGTCGAGTCGGTCAAAGCGGTCTCCGACATCTACGCGCCGGTGAGCGGCGCCGTGCTCGAGGTGAATGATGCCTTGCCGGACAGCCCGGAGACGATCAACGAAGATCCGTACGGTGACGGCTGGATGATCAAGGTGGAAATGTCGGATGCGAATGACCTGAAAGACCTGATGACGGCGGACGAGTACGCGGAGTACGTGGAGCAGGAAAAGGAGGCCGGGGAGGAGGAGGAGGAAGAAGAAGAAGGGGAAGAGGAGGAATGAGGCGCTTCGATGCGCTACACCCCTCATACGGACGCTGACAAGGCAGAGATGCTTCGCGTGCTGGGCTTAAGCCGCATCGAAGATCTCTTCCACCACGTCCCGGCCTCGTTGCGCGAGCGCGCGAAGATTTCCCTCCCCCACGGGCTTACGGAAGTCTCGGTTACGAGGAAACTCGCCGCCCTGGCGGCTCACAATGCCGCGGCGGGGGATTGGCATTTTTTTCTCGGGGGCGGCATCTACCGTCACACAATTCCCAGCGTTGTCGACGCGGTGATATCCCGCGCGGAGTTCGCGACCTGCTACACGCCTTACCAGCCTGAGGTGAGTCAGGGCACGCTTGAGGCCATCTTCGAGTTTCAAACTCTGATTTGCCAGCTGACCGCCATGGAGGTGGCGAACGCTGGTTTGTATGACGGCGCCTCCGCAACGGCGGAGGCCGTCCTGATGGCGCGACGGGTTCAGGAGGGGCGCCACCGCGTCCTGATTTCGCGCGCCCTGCACCCGCATTATCGTTCGGTCACGGCCACGTATTTGAAGAACCTGCAAGACGTTGAGATCGTGGAGGTGCCCTTCGACGCGAGCGGCGCAACCGATACGGGGTGTCTTACGGGCGAGCTCGATGACGCGGCGATGTGCGTTGTGGTCGGGTATCCGAACTTTTTCGGCGTTGTCGAGGACCTGGACACGATCCGTCGAGCCTGCTCCCGCGCCGGAGCGCTGCTCGTCACAGTCACGACCGAGCCACTCTCCCTCGCGCTGCTTCGACCTCCGGGAGCTTGGGGGGCCGATATCGCGGTGGGCGAGGGCCAAAGCCTGGGTGTGCCGATGAGCCTCGGCGGGCCCGGCTTTGGGTTCTTCGGCTGCGCGAAAAGATTCGTCCGCAGCATGCCGGGGCGGCTGGTGGGGGAGACCGTCGATGGCGACGGGCGGCGGGGGTTCGTCCTGACGCTTTCGACCCGCGAGCAGCACATCCGGCGGGAAAAGGCGACCTCCAATATATGCACCAACCAAAATCTGTGCGCGCTCGCGGCCACGGTTTTCATGGCGACGCTTGGGAAAAGCGGGATGCGGAGACTGGCGGAGGTCAATGCAGAGCGCGCTCACGGGGCGAGGGAGCGCCTGATACGGGAGGCGGGTTTCCGTGCTGCCTTTAGCGGGCCTTTTTTTAATGAGTTCGTTCTCCGCATGGGGGAGCTTCCCAGGTGGCTTTCGCGCTTTGCGAAAAAAAAGATTGTTCCCGGAGTTTCTCTGGGCCAATGGTATCCCGAGCTGGAAGACGGCCTGCTCGTCTGCGTTACCGAAATGAATGACGAAGAGGAGATCGACACCCTTGTCAGAGCATTCTCCGGGGAGTAGTCGGCGGGGGAGCGCGCCCCCGCTGCTCTTTGAAAGCGGCTCGCCGGGACGTTCGGGTTTTTTTTGGCCCGCGCCGACCGGGCCCGCATCAGAAGGCATTCCCCAAAGGTATCTGCGGGACGATATTTCCGGATTTCCAGAGATGGGTGAACTCGAAGTGCTGCGCCATTTCACCCGCCTCTCGCATCTGAACTACGCGATCGAAACCCATTTCTATCCGCTGGGCTCCTGCACCATGAAATACAACCCCAAGGTCAACGAGGCCGCGGCGCGCCTGCCCGGTTTTTCTCTGGCCCATCCGCTGGCGCCGCCCGAGCTGCTCCAGGGCGCGCTGGAGCTGCTCTACGGGCTGGAGCAGATGCTTGCCGAAATCAGCGGGATGGACCAGATCACGCTGCAACCCGCCGCCGGGGCCCACGGAGAACTGACCGGGTTAATGCTCATTCGCGCGCACCTGTCGAGTCGGGGAGATCCCCGGCGGAAGATCATTGTCCCCGACAGTGCCCACGGTACCAATCCCGCAAGCTCGACGCTTTGCGGCTACGAGGTGATCCAGGTTCCGTCGAATCCCCGCGGGATCATCGAGTCCGACAAGGTGGCCGAAGTCATGACCGAAGATGTCGCGGCCATGATGATCACGAACCCGAACACTCTGGGCATCTTCGAGAGCGAGGTCCAGGCGATCGCCGAGGTCGTGCACGCAAAGGGAGGTTTGGTCTACCTTGACGGCGCCAACCTGAATGCCCTGATGGGTATCGCGAAACCTGGGGACATGGGAGTCGACGTGCTCCACATCAACCTGCACAAGACCTTCTCTACCCCTCACGGGGGCGGCGGCCCGGGCGCCGGCCCCGTGGGGGTCAAGGAGTTCCTTCGGGATTATCTACCCGTGCCTCGTGTCGTCAAGGGAAGAGACGGTTTTTCGCTCAGCGAGGACCATCCCAAATCCATCGGTCGGGTCCGCTCGTTCTTCGGCAACTTCGGGATTCTCGTACGGGCCTATACCTATATCATCTCGTTGGGGTCTGACGGGCTGGAGGAGGCGAGCCGTATGGCTGTGCTCAATGCCAACTATTTAAGAAAAAGGCTTGAGGGGACCTTTCATCTGCCGTATACGGAGCCCTGTCTGCACGAATGCGTCTTCACCGACCGCTTCCAGCAGAAGCACGGGGTGAGCACTCTGGACATCGCCAAGCGGCTGCTCGATTATGGCTTTCATCCGCCGACGATTTATTTTCCGCTGGTTGTCCCGGGCGCGATCATGATCGAGCCGACGGAAACCGAAACACGCGAAACCCTGGATGCGTTTGCCGATGCCATGATTGGGATCGCGCGCGAGGCCAAGGAAAATCCCACTGTGCTAAAGAGCGCCCCCCATTCCACTCCCGTGGGCCGGCTTGACGAGGCAAGGGCCGCGAGAAAGCCGGTGCTCAGGTGGGAGCCCGCCGAAAGAAAATAGGCAATAGCCAATAGCCAATAGCCAGCGTGAAGCCGTATCGGACCCGGTTGTCGAGATACTCGAAGCTGGCGAGGATGTCGAGCCGGTTTTTGCCAATCCACGGGGGGATGGGGCGGAAAGGCGAGGCGGCTCTGACTGCGCGCACAGCTTCTTCGTCGAGCACCGGAAATCCTGAGGAGCGGATGAGACGGGTTTTGTCGAGCTGTCCGTCGCCGAGGATCGTAAACTCAAGGACGAGCTTTCCTTGAATCCCATGCCGGAGCGCCGGCTCTGGATATTGCCACACGAGCTCGATGGCGCGCTTGACGCTGGCAAAGTAGGAGATGTACTTCGGTTCGCGGGTGTCGAGTCGGACCGGCTCTCCGTTACCGCGAGCGCTCTCCCTGGGTGGCGCCCAAGTGACGGGGGGAAGGAGTTCTTTTAAGGTCGGGAGCTGGCGCTGGACGATAGCGGGACGTTCCGGCTTGGGCGGCGCCGCCAACTCGGGTGTGAATTTCCTTTCTTCCCCTTTTTTCGCTTCCACAGAAACGGGCTCTGGCTCTGGTTTGGGGCTTATGGGTTTTTCCTCCGGCAACGGAATCGGGGTGGATTTTTTCGCCACCTGGGCCGGCGGCGCCGAGGGTTGAACGGAGGCAGTTTTTGGCCGGGTCAGGCCTTTGCGCCTCTCCGCGGGTTGTTTTTTCGGCTCGGTCTTGGGTTCGGGTGACGGCAAAAAGGCCACCGGGAGGGATTCTTCGGGATGCGGTTTTTCCGCCAGTTTGGGCCAGGAAAAAAGAATAAAGAGATGAAGGAGAAAAGAGAAAAGGAGGAAAGGAATCAGCGAGGCGCGCCCGGAATACACGCTCTTATATTACCGCGCCGGGTGCCGAGTCGGCAAGCGCCTTTTCCTCGCGGCGCCGGGGATCGTCTTTGTGGCGGAAGCGGTTTGAAAAACGCGTCCAGGTTATTTACCCTGTTGCCAGGGTACCGAACCACACTGGAACATTTCTTCATAAAGAGGTTGGCGAATGAGAAGGGTCGGAAACTCCCCCCTCGTAGAGGTTAACGGTATCCTGGCAAAGCTCGAGTGCACGAATCCCTGCGGCAGCATCAAGGACAGGATCGCTCTCTACATCCTCGAGGAGAGCGAGAAGCGCGGGCTCCTCAAGAAAGGCGCCAGGATCGTCGAGGCGACCAGCGGTAATACGGGAATCGCTTTTGCTTATTTCGCGAAGCAGAAGGGTTACCGGATCACCATCGTTATGCCTGAAAACATGACCGAGGAGAGAAAACAAATCCTCAAAAATCTCGGTGCGGAATTGGTCCTGTGCTCGAAAGAAGGCGGCTTTGTCGAGGCGGTGGAGATCCGAGACCGTCTCGCCAGGGAGAGAAATTACTTCAACCCCGACCAGTTTTCGAATCCGCTCAACGTGGAATGCCACTACCATACGACCGGTCAAGAAATCCTGGCGCAAGTCGAGGCCTATGGTGCCGGTCCGATTGGCGCATTCGTCGCTGGAGTCGGCACAGGGGGAACTCTTATCGGGGTCGGCCGCAAGCTCAGGGCGGTTTACCCCGAAGTCTGGATTGCTGCTGTGGAGCCCACCGAATCGGCGGTTTTGAGCGGAAAGGCGGCCGGCAATCATAGCATCGCGGGAATTGGGGACGGGTTTATCCCTCGCATCGTGAGCGATGGAAAAGGAGGGATTGATCGGTTAATTGACCAAGTGATCTGCGTCGGCAGCGAAGAAGCAAAGGAAGCGGCCGCGGGGCTCGCGCAATCCTACGGCTATTGCGTTGGGATCTCCTCCGGGGCTAACTACCTGGCAGCTAAAAAACTGTCCACAAGGTATGGAACCGTCGTCACCGTTTTCCCTGACGGTTATGCCAAATACCAATCTCAGGGGTTGGTGCACTGCGAAACCGGCAAGTGCCCTTTCGAAGAAGACTCTCTAGTCTGATCTCGGAGCACACCTGTCCCCCAGCGCGAATTGTTTTGAAAGCTTCTCGGAGGCCGAGTCGTCAGGCTGCGGCCGATGGGTTCGTGCCATGAGTCGTGCTGTTTGTGATCGGACGTCCGCAGCCTCGCTCGCGCTCCCCTCGGTCGCAGACAAAGACGTCCGCCGTCCCCCTCGGGCTTCGAAGTCAAAGTGTGCGGGTCGAGGGGGCGAGCCGCCTGAGGCCGAGAGGGCACAGGAGAATGTAGGGGCGGGTTTGTAACCCGCCCCTACTTCGCGGAGAAGAATTCGCTCATCAATTTGCTGACCAGTTCGGGCTGATCGTTTTGCACCATGTGGCCGGCCCCGGAAACGTATTTGAAGGAGATGTTCGGAAGCAAACTCTCTAGCTGCCGGCCCAGTTCCACGGGAGCGAACCTGTCCTCCTCCCCCCACACGAACAGGGTCGGGATCTTCAGGCGGGGAAGAACATCGGTCAGGACGAATTTGGGTCGCAAATTTGGCTCTCGTGTCAACCGCTCCATTCCGTGCCGAAATCGGCGCCGGGCCTCCTCGGCTCCCGGCCGGGTGGCGCTGGAATGGCAGCGGTTGACCAGGGCGTCCGTGAGTTGGGACTTGTCCCAAACCAACGTCTCCAGGAGGCGCCGCATGGCCGCGCGGGTGCCGTCATAGGCATGCAAGGCACGCAGGCCTTCCGTGTCCGAGTGTTGGAGCCCCATAGCGGCGGCGATGGTTCCGCTGGCGATCAGGAAAAGCTTCTGGACACGGCCGGGATGCTCCAAAGCGTATTTGGCCACGACCCAGGCCCCCTGGGAGTTGCCCGCTAAACACAAACGGTCTAAGCACAGGACATCTGCGAATGCGCTTAGGTGATCCACCCTGCTTTGGGCCCCTTCGGTCGCTGGAGCCCCGGGATCGGTCTCGCCAAAACCGCCGATGCTATCCGGTGCATACACTTGGAACTCTGCTCCCAGCGCCGGCATGATCTTTCCAAAACCCGCTTCCCCCGACAGTCCCGGCGCCCCCCCGTGGCACAACACCACGGATAGGCCGTTGGCTCCCGCTTCCACGTAATGGGTCCGGACTCCCCCGGCCATGACATAACGAGAGCGCAATAGCGGCTCAGACATCTGGAACTCCCTTCTTACGAGTTGAGAGTGGTCCTGCGTGCCTCAAAAGGTTCCATTTCCTGACTCTGCGGCTACGAGGCCGTGCGGGAGCAGGGAGCCGGAGGACAGTTGCAAAGCCAGGCGGAGACGGGATAAGATAGTTTTGTATGTTCAGCTTAGGCATATGGGAGCTCCTGATCATTCTGATCATCGTTCTTCTGCTCTTTGGTCGGAGGCTGCCGGAGTTGGGTGAGGGCCTTGGCAAAGGTATCCGCAGCTTCCGCAAGTCTGTCAAGGAGCCCGACGAGATCGACGTCACGCCTAAAGAGGGACAGGACAAGGAAAAGACCAAGGGAGACTCATCTTAGGCGGGCCCCTCGGCGGATAGAACCCGAGAGCTGAAGTTCTTAATCTCTCCCTGCGGTCTTAGAAACACGATGACGAAGCTTGCCGCCTTCTCAGGAGGGATCTCAAACCTTTTCTGCGGGCTCAATTTCTGTAAGATAGAGATTTCCTGCGCAGTGAGATCTTTAAGGATCTTCGGTGTGATAGCATTGCCGACCCATATGGCTTGGCGGCCGACCTCTTTCCCGTGCGCGTCGTAGACCTGCCCTTCGATCTGAATCTCTCGCACGCTAACCTTATTGCGATTATGGGCGACCCCAGAGAGGATGAAAACCTCACGGTTTCCAAGGATGGTCTGGAAACTCGGCCGCAGCGACTGAAGCGCGATACCCTGGCGCAGGTGGTTATTCTGGAGCACCGACGTGCCCAACCACGGAAGTCTTTTCAAGAGGTTTTCCAAGGCCGAAGGCCGGGTCTGATTGACCAGGGTCACAATCGAATAGAGGAGCAGCAGAACCGCGAACAGGCTAAAGTAAGGTACGGTGGATGCCGGTCGCTCCTGGTCCGCATCCAAAGCGGCGGTTTCCTCTTCGTCCGGCGCCGGGAAGGATCGCTCCCAGTTCTCCTCGAATTCAGCGAAAGCTGCACGGGCGGCATCCGTATCGGAGGAAGGTTTCGCTTCTGACAGAGGGGTGATCTCGTTATCCTTCCGCTCGCCGGAGGAAAAAGACCAGTCCTTGTCCCTTCCTTCCTCGATGTCATACGATGGGAGCTCAGGCGTGCCGGGCCCTCCAGGCTCCTCTCTCGGCGGAATGAGCTTGTCGATCTGCAAGCCCGAGAATTCGGGCTGTCGTGGCTCGGGACCTTTTGGTAAAGGGGGCTCCTTGGGTGGGTCGAACTCGAACAGCTTTTCTTGCCGCGGCGCCCCGGCGCTGTGTTCGCTAGCTGTCTTCTCCGGCTCCGGTGCGGGAGAGGGAAGAGGTTGGTCAGGCTCGGCCTCTAGGGCAAAGATGTGCTTGCAGCGGGAGCAGCGAAACGTCGGATTGGGGCCCGCGATGAGTTCATCGGAAACGCGGTATGTAGTCTCGCAACTGGGACATTGAAGCAGCATGGAGTTCGATCAATCCTGAGATGACTCGACCCTGTTCTCCTAACTTGCGGATTCTATTGGAATTAGCGAAAAATTCAAGCGTTTGAGCGTGGTTTTTGTGTTTCTCTGCGAATAAAAGGGTGGATTCGAGCGTCAAACAGGAGCAAAAGGTCGTCGTGGAGCCGAGCGATCTGGAACTCGTCCGCAGATGTCAGGCTGGCGAGCTCGAGGCATTTCAAGGGCTTGTCGCGAGGTATTACCAGCGGGTCCTCATGGTCGTCCTGGGGATCGTCCACCATCGTGAGGATGCCATGGAAGTTGCCCAGGAGGTTTTTTATAAGGCCTACAGTAGGATTCGCGGCTTTCGCGGTGGCTCCACTTTCTATACGTGGCTGTACCGGATTGCGGTCAATCAGTGTATCGATTTCCGACGCCGCCAGAAACGTGAGCCCGCGGAGTTGGGCGAAGCGGTCGATCAGGTTTTGGAGAATCCCGGCGAGCACGGGGGAAATCCTTCGGATGCTATCGAGAACGCGGCGCTCGTGAAGCGACTTTACGTGGCCCTGGAGAGTTTGACTCCCGAGCATAAAGCCGTCATTGTATTGAGGGCAGTTGAGGGTCTCTCCTACAAGGAAATCAGTTCCATTTTGGGTTGTTCGGAGGGGACGGTCATGAGTCGCCTCCACTATGCGCGGAAGAAGTTGCAAGAGAAGCTTGCGCCTTACCTATGACGATGAATTGCGAGCGTGTGATTGAGGCTCTGGGGGCGTGGCTCGATGGGGAAATCGGCGCCAGCAAGTCCGAAGCTATCCGGGCCCATATCGAGGTTTGCTCCTCCTGCCGCGCGGCCAAGCTTCGTTTGGAGCGAGTAGACGAGTCCGTAAAAGCAGCCCTGGGAGCCCGGGCTTCCGGGGTCTCGTGGCCATGGTTTTGGTCGGGCGTGGAGCGCAGGATTCGAGAGGAAAGCGACCGGCGCGAGCGCGCTTGGTTCTGGCTACGCCCGGGGAATTTTTCGTGGCGGCTGGCTTGGGCCGT
>JACPAM010000056.1 GCA_016180805.1 Deltaproteobacteria bacterium
GATCGTGGGCCTAAAGATCGTCGAGAAGGGGGAGTTTCGCGAAGACGTGTTCAAGACCCTGACCGAGCAGTGCCGCGACCCGCAGTATGTGGGGTTGGATTTGAAGGCGATGGTGGCGGGCAACAACGTGTGCGGGAGGAGGTATTTGGGGTTGGTGGAGAAGTTCGGGCTCAAGTTTGTGCAGGCGGCGGGACAGAAGATGATTGCGGATTCGGAGGAGAAGGCCCGCGCCAAGCTCCGCTCCATGCCCGACGGCACGTGGATCTCAAGGGCCTATTTCACCTCACTGGATAAGAAGGAGCGCAAAGCATTTCCCCTTCAGATCATGTGCGCAATGAAGAAACAAGGAGAGGAGCTTAATCTCGACTTCTCCGGATCGAGCCCCCAGCTCGCCAACGACACCAACTCCACTCTGCCGAGTACTTTGGCTCATGTCGCCATCGCGCTCACGAACACGTTTTTCTGGGACGTGCCGTGGAGCGATGGCAAGATGCGGCCGGTAAGGATCCACGTGCCCGAAGGAAGCGTCCTTAACTGCCGATTCCCGGCCGCCTGCGGCTTCGCCCCTTGGGTGGGACAGGTCCTGGTATCCGCAGTCTGCGAATGCATCGGCAAGATGCTCTTTGCCGGGGAACGGCGCCAAGATATCAACGCTAGCTGGTTCAGCCTTTGGTACGCCGGAGGTCCGGGCTACCTCTACGGCGGCCACAACCGCGAAGGTATTCGGACGGCGCAAGGCATCTACGATATCCATGGAGGAGGCTTGGGAGCCACACCCGCGCGGGACGGCGTCAATAGCGGCGGACACATGAATATACCCTCCGGCGGGATCAGCGATGTGGAGCGGGTCGAGATGCAGTATCCCTTTCTCTACTTCACGCGCAATCACAACCGGGACGGCTCCGGGTACGGGAAATACCGCGGGGGAGTCGGAAGCTACCGGATCTTTACCATATACGGATCGCAGGACTTCTCCGCCGACTACAAGCCCTATGGAGCCATTCCCCAAGCGGGCTTCGGTCTTTTCGGCGGCTATCCGGTAGGAAGCGGTGGTATGCGAGCCATCTTCCAAACCACGCCCGACTTCCTCGGCCGCCTGAAGAAGGGAGGCTATCTTACCGACATCGACGACATCGAATCGAAGAGTTGGGGAAAAACCTACCTCCCCGAAGAATCGCCGGAGCGGGTCTCAGTACCGGAATTCAGTTTACTCGCCGATTATGTGTCCGGCGGAGGCGGATACGGAGATCCCTTGGATCGCGATCCGCAGGCGGTGGCTCGGGATCTCCGCACCGGAGTAACTTCGCTCGAAGTTGCCCGGAGCATCTACGGCGTGATCGTGGATCCTTCGACCTTTGCCCTGGATCGCGCTAAGACCGAAGAGCGGCGGCGTGAGATCCGCGAGCAAAGACTCAAGGAAGGCACATATCCCGCCTCGACGGCTCCTCAGACCGGTAACGGCGCCGGGTGGAAGAGCATCTTGAGGATTCACGAATACCTGGAGATCGCGCGCAATGGGAAAAAAACTCGCTACCGCTGTACCCGTTGCGGCCATCTCTTCTGCCCTCCCGAGGAGAACTACAAGAAATACTGTCTCAAGCGGGTCGTGACTCTCGATCAGTTCGCCCTTCGCCCTCTGCCGACACGCGGCCCTTACCTGGGACACCTTCAGGAATACATCTGTCCGGGCTGCGCCACCTTGCTCCAAGTCGACGTTTATTGCCCTGCACTTGGCGGTGAAGAGGATCTGTGGGACATTCGAATCAATTCGCCCGAGCGAACATAACGAAACGAAAGGAGAACAGCAATGAAAGCGATCAGGCTCCGGACTCTGTGGTTCGTGATTCTAACCCTGCTATGGCTTTCCCCACCTTTCACGCTTGCCGCCCAGGAAAAGCCTCGGATTCTACGGTGGGCGACCTGGCCACCCGGGTCGGTGAACCACGTGATGACAAGCGCCATGGCCAGCGTGGTGGATAAGCATTACAAGAGCTCTTCCCGCGTTGCGTCCTATGCGGCTTTTACAGACTACATCCCTCTCATGAATAGGGGCGAGACCGACTTCGGAATCCTAAATGCGCTTGAGGCGTGGGGGGCTTATCACGGCATTGCCCCGTACTATCAAGAGAAGCACCGAAATCTCCGGCTCATCTGGGCGGCGCCTGCAGGCAAGGTGTCCGTTCTCGTCAGGGCCAACTCCAGATACAAAAAGATCGCGGATCTTAAAGGCGCCAGGGTGGCAGGCGGTTACGAGGGTCACATGGGGTGCCGCTTCCTGTCTCAGGCGGTTGTGGCGACCGGTGGCCTCACATACAAAGATATGAACGTTATGCCCGTCTCGGGCGTCGTAACGGGAATCCAGGCCCTTATGGATGGTCGTGTGGAGGCGTCGACATGCTCAGCCCCCGGCATGCCCATCATCCGGGAGGCCGATGCCAGGATTGGAGTCCGTTGGCTCCCCATCGAAACTCATCCAGAGGCCGTCAAGAGCATGCAGAAAATCTTCCCTGGATCCTTTCCAGACACCCTGAAATCAGGGGAAGCTCCGGGACTCAAAGAGACCATTCCAGTTGTTGGCTACCACTTCTACTTGAGCTCCGGCACGAAAACCGAGGACAACACGGTCTATCAGGTACTGAACACATTATGGGAGCACAACGAGGATCTGTTTAAGATCAACCCGCAGCTCAAATATTGGACCCACGACCAGGTTGTGCAAGAGAACGCGGCCATTCCCTATCATCCGGCGGCCATCCGGTTTTTGAAGGAAAAGAGGGTCTGGACGCCGGAGATGGATAAGGTTCAGCAGGAACTCTTAGCTGCGAAATAGAGACGATCGATGACCAATCCCGATCGTCCGACTGAGCTCGTCGACGAATATCAGGGTCGCTACCGGACCCTGGCTGGATTACCGGGAGCCTGCGAGCGAACCTTACTTGCCGTGCTGCCGGTCGCTGGAGCGATCTACATTCTGAACCTCCCCGTGTACTTTGGCCTCCTCATCTGGAAGGAGCAGTACCTGGGGTTTTTTCTAGGCATCATCTTGGGAGCGGTCTATCTGGCCGTGGTCCCCACGAAGAAGAGTTCCCGCACCCGTCTCCCTTGGTACGACGCGGTATTTGCATGCCTGGGATTAGCCTGCGGTCTCTACATCGCCTTGTTCTTCCCCCACCGCACGCTAGGGTTGAAACCCCCCTTCGAGCCCTACCTGGGAGCCGTAGCGGTCCTTCTCGCTCTTGAGGCTACGCGCAGGCTGATCGGATGGAGCTTCGTGATCATCACGGTTGCCTTCCTGGTGTACGCGAGATTCGCTCATTTTTTCCCCGGCCTCCTTTATAACGAGGGTGTTCCTTTGGCCCGGCTCGCCGCCTATATGTATCTAGACTCCAATGCGATGCTCGGGGATGCGCTGGAGATTGCCGCCACGATGGTCCTGGCCTTTGTGTTCCTGGGCAACATGCTGTTCGAGGCGGGTGGAGGACTCTTCTTCACCGAGCTGGCCCAGTCCATCATGGGACGGTTTCGCGGCGGGCCGGCTAAAATCTCGGTGGCAGCCAGCGGTATGTTTGGCAGCATCAGCGGCAGCGCCGTGGCTAACGTCATGGTTGACGGTTGGATCACCATTCCGATGATGATCAGATCAGGATTCCGGCCACATTTTGCGGCTGCCATCGAGGCCTCCGCCTCCACAGGAGGGATCATCATGCCCCCTATTATGGGTGCGGCAGCCTTCCTGATGGCAGAGTTCCTGGCCATCCCCTATTACCAGGTGGCCATCGCGGCTCTTGTACCGGCACTCCTCTACTATCTCGTGCTTTTTGTGCAGGTCGATTTGGAAGCAGCAAAACTCGGCCTCCAGGGTTTGCCCAAAGAAGAGATCCCACCGCTGCGCCAGGTCTTAAAAACCGGCTGGATCCCCGTGTTTGCATTGGGAGCCCTCATCTATGCGCTGTTCTTCGGGAACATGGACCCTTCGATGGCTGGAATCCTGGTCACTTTGCTTCTTATCTGTTTCGCCTTTGCGCAGCGTTTCCGCTTCAAGCCGAGGCTTTTCATCGAGGCCCTGGAAAAAACCGGACGCGCTCTTCTCGATGTCGGAGCGATCACGGCCGCCGCCGGCCTGATGGTTGGAGTCCTGAACCTCATGGGGCTTGGATTCACCCTGTCTACCATCCTCATACATCTAAGCGGAGGCAACGCGTTTCTATTGCTGTCGGTAAGTGCGGCCGCGAGTTTTGTGCTCGGGCTCGGTATGCCCGTGATCGCTTCCTATGTGATCTTGGCTGTGCTCGTCGGACCAGCCTTGACGCAGTTGGGCGTGGTTCCCATGGCGGCCCATCTGTTCTTGATTTTTTTCGCTAAGGCCGCAGGAATCACTCCCCCAGTGTGCGTGACGGCGTACGCGGCTGCGTCCATCGGCCGCTGCGACCCGATGCAGACCGGCTGGACCTCTACGCGCCTAAGCCTGGTGACGTTCGTAGCCCCCTTTGTTTTTGCCTTCGCCCCAGCTCTACTCCTTATCGGTTCCGTGGCTGAAATACTCCTGGTGGTCACAACCACGACCATAGGCTCTGTTGGCCTTGCCGTATCCCTGGCCGGCTACTTGTTCCGGCCCCTTTCTATGGTCAAGCGCCTGCTCTTTGCCCTCGGTGGCCTACTCTTGATTCTCCCTCCCAATGCTGGTGTTCCCCTGGATTGGGTGATCGTGATCAACGCGATCGGGGCAATCATTGTGGTGGGTCTGTGGATCGGGGAATTTAGAAAAAAACGCGCCTTGTCCGTTCTCACAGCGGAGCTTAAATCTCAGGAAGTCTAAGGACAGGATTTTCATACAGAGAAGGTCAATTTCGTCCATGAGGAAAGAGAAAAAATATCACGAGATCGATCCGATACGTTACGAGATGTTTTTGCATCGGCTGTGGGCGATCGGGGAAGAGGGACGCATGACGCTGCAGCGGGTGACCGCCTCCCCCATCGTCTCCCAGGGAG
>JACPAM010000057.1 GCA_016180805.1 Deltaproteobacteria bacterium
GGAGCAACTCGCGTGCAGCTAACAGCAAGAGAACTTCCACGGCCTGCCGCTCTAGAGCCTGAGGATAGGCCTCGTGAGATGTCGCGCAATACCGTCCTCGCCCTGTGCACGATAGTTCTATTGTTGACCTCGGTTGCTACCGCGTCATTCAGTCTCTTCTTGCCTCCCATCGAAGCAGAGTTTCACTGGTCGCGCGTGCTCGCTACTCTGCCGTACACCTTCGCCATGATCGCCTGGGGCGCCGGCTCGCCGCTATTCGGCAAGCTGGCCGATGACTTCGGCGCCCGCCCGGTGATCCTAGGCGGCATCCTGATCATGGCCGCGGGATTCTTCGGCATGGGGCTCTCGCAAAATCTCTGGCAATTGTCGCTTACCTTTGGCTTGTTGGTTGGTGCCACGATGGGAGCCTGCGGCCTGACCCCGATGACGCTGTTGATCTCCAAGCATTTTGAAACTTCGAACCGGGGACGGGCCGTAAGCCTGGTCCAGGCGGCCGCCCCGCTCAATCCGCTTTTGTTCGCGCCGGTGCTCTATTTCCTCATCACCGCATTCAGTTGGCGCGTCGCCGCGATGGCCGTGGGCGCGATGCTGCTGCTCGTCGCCTTCCCGCTCGCATGGGTGGGGGCGCGCGACCCGGACACGGCGCGCCTGGCGCTGCGCTCGCGGGTCAGTTGGGGAGCATGCCTGCCGTATCTCCGCAATCGCCCGATCATCTATCTTTTTTTGGCCCGATTCTCCTGCGGTGTCGCATTCTTCCAGATTGCCCATCTCGTGGCGCTGGCCTATAGCAAGGGATTCGAGCCGGTCACTGCGGCGATCGGGGTCAGCATCTTTGGCGCCTCGTCGGTCGTTTTCTCCCTCTTGGCCGGCTGGATGTCCGATCGCTACGGGCGCGGACGGGTCTTGGCCCTCACATACTTCGTGCGGGGTATCGGAACGCTGGCAATGGCGCTGCCAATGCCGAATGAGTTGGTGTTTTACCTCTTGGTCATCGTGGCGGTGGGACCGACCTTCGGCACGGTCGCCGTGAACAACGTGATGTTCTTCGAAGCCGTGGGTCCGAGGCTCGCCGGCGTGATTCTCGGCTTGAGCTTCATTGTCCACCAGATCGGCTCCGCAGGGGGTCCGCTGCTCGGGAGCTTCGCCTTTGACAGCACGGGCAGCTATGGCGGTTGCCTGTTGGCCCTCGGTGCGATTTTGCTTGCATCGGGCGTGATTACCTACCGCATCGATGGCAGGGATCTACCCGCCGCGCACCCGGCCGATCCCCAAACCCTCGCCGCCGACCCAGCCCCCATGCCGCTTTCCGGTATAACTCCTTCAAGTCTTCAGGGACCAACGCCTCCCATTCTCGGGCCATGATTGGATGGCTCCTTTCTTCAAGTAGTCTGTGCTCAGTCGCTTGTGACGCGGCAGGCACTTGCCAGATCCTGGCGGCAGGATCTGGCGCCGCGGCAAAGGCTAACCGTGATCATTGACCACTGATGTTATTTGCTCGCTGTCCTGGGAATGAACTTGCCCACGCCGGGCTCGGCTAGGAAGCGGCCTTCTTGGTAGACAAGTTCGCCACGCAAGATGGTATGGGTGGGCCAGCCCCGGAACTTCCAGCCCTCCCATATGTTCCAGTCACAGCGCGAATGCAGGTTCTTGTGGGTCACCTCCACTTCCTGGTCCAGGTCGACGATGACCAGGTCACCGTCGGCACCGATGGAGATCGCGCCCTTCTTGGGGTGGAGGCCCAGCGCCTTGGCCGGGTTCTCGCAGCATACCCGGACTACGTCTTGCAAAGACACGCGTCCCTTGTTGACGCCCTCGCTCAGCATGACCGGCAGGATCATCCCCGAGAGGTTGCCCAACCCCATGGGCGCCTTCCACATGTCCCGTCCCTTCTCCGCCAGGGTACTGGGGGCGTGATCCGAGCCGATGGTATCGATGATGCCCTTACGCACTCCCTCCCAGAGCCTCTCGTTGCTCCGCTTGTCGCGCAGGGGTGGGTTCACGTTAGCCAAGGTGGGAATGTCGCGCAGCAGCGGTACCGGCTCTTCGCTGTTGTGGGTGAGGTACTGGGGGCAGGTCTCGGCCACAACGTTGATGCCCTCGCGCCTGGCGTTCTCGATCAGGTCGACCCCCTCGCCGATGGTGATGTGCACGATGTATAGGCGGCAGCCGGTTACCTTCGCCAGGAAAAGGCACATGCGCATGCACTCCTCCTCGACGAAGTTCGGCCGCGTGTCGTTCCACGATTGCATGTCCTGCCGGCCCGTGCGCTCGACGAGTTCACGGCCCTTGAGCATGATGTCCGGATTCTCGGCGTGGACCATCACCATCGCCGGATACGCGAACTTGCTGGCCGCGGCCATAACCTCCCAGACGTCACCATCGTTGATGGGCGAGCGCCCCGCCGCTTGTGGACCTTTGTACCCGATCGACAGCTTCCACGAGGGAACGCCGTGCGCAGCCCACGTGGCCAGGCTCTCAATATCGATGGGGGTTGTCGTGAATAACACGTGGAAGGCGGCGTCCACCATCGAGCGCGTATTGATCACCTCGGCGTTGGCGGCGACCCACGGGCGGATCGGGTCGTCACGGTAGTGCATGAAGATGCCCTGGGTGGTCACACCACCCGCTGCGCCCGCTCTCGTCTCGGAGAGCACCAGGTCCTGAAAGCTGGCCGTGGGTTTCGCCGTGTAATGCACGTGAGGATCGACGATGCCGGGCAGCACGGGGCGTGCCTCCGCGTCGATCAGGGTCTCTCCTTCCAGGTCAGTGCTAACGTCGACGAGGGCTGCAAACCGCCCATTACGAATGCCGATGTTGGCCATGTACTCCTGCGTGGATGTAATTACCCGAGCGTTGTTCACGACGCATTGCATGCGACCGGAATTGGTGCTAGCCATCGGTGCCTCCTGATGATAGAGGAAATTGCTTTTGACTCGTGACTTCGGACAACCGCATTTTTCCCCGGAACTCCTGGCCAGCCAACCCTTGGGAGTCTTGAAGGGCCAACGGGAAGGAATCGAGCTAGAGTCCGATCAAGTTTTGGAGCGGAGAGTATCCGATGAACTCCTCTTATGTCAAGGCAAGCGGGGGGAGGTCAGCGCGGTTAATGCAGAGCTATCGGTTTCTTTGACCACTGCCGTAAGAGTGTGAGGAGGTCCTGTGTATTGGCAGAGAGAGGCATCCCTTTCCTGTATACGACGAAATATGTGACCCTGATGTCTTTTAATCGCGGAATCTCAATGATCTTAAAGTATCCTCCCCTTATACCGGCCTCTGCGCTGCCTCGGTAGAAAAGACCTATACCCAGACCAGCTCGCACATATTCCTTTACGGGCTCTATAGAGTCGCACCACATGACAACATTCAATTTAAGTCCCATTTTTTCGATTTCTTCTGCGATCCTACCTCCCTTCATTATAACAAAAGGGGCTTGTGCTAGTTCGGCATCATTGAGTTTTCTTTTCTTAGCCAACGGGTGCCTCGCGGAGACAACGGCCACGATCTCTTCGGAATGAATTGGTTCGGCAATAATCTGAGGATGATCAGGGTGAGTAATGGTGAGCGCAATTTCAACCTCGGCATTTAGAACCATCTCCTTTATGGCGTGAGGGTACCCTGTTCGCAACGTGGGGTGGACAGTAGGGTGGAGTTCCACAAATGATTTCAGCACGGCAGAAAGGAAAAATGCGGGGGCAGGACTGCTACCCACTATGAGGCTTTTAGCTCTTCCCTCAGCGACTCTACTCTCGAATGTTCTTTTGAGTCTCTCCAACTGTTCTAGGATAGGTTTGACTCTAACGTGAAATAACTGCCCCTCTTCTGTAAGTCTGATTCCGCGCCCGCTCTTCACGTAGAACCTCAGTCCATATTCGTTCTCAAGGAGCCTGAGCTGCTTAGAGACAGACGGCTGACTGACTTGGATCTCTCGTGATGCCTTCGTAATATTGAGATGTTTGGCTACGGCTGCAAAAATCTTTAACTGGTGGAGAGTCATGAAGTTAATTCTAAGGGGACTCAACCATATCCTTTTTTCTATGTTTAGCATGAAATTTATATATTAGACAAGCGCCTTCGCGGCGTGTAATTTCAGGGTAGGCAAAGAGCTTAATCCCAAGGGAAATAAAGGGATTGCGCGCGATAGAGTTGAGGAACGACTCTAGCCAATGACGCACCCGTGTCGGTGGGAGCTACAAGCGAATGATGAGCTCATGAAGCAGGTAATGATTGACACGCCGAAGAAGTCTTATCGGCAGTTGGATGACCCCGGCGATTATGCGCGTCCTTTGTCGGAACAGGACATAGCTTTCTGCCTTAGAAGAGGGTAAAGAAATGGCTAAAAAGATGCAGGTTGAGCCCGTCCGAGCCAATGAACCGCGCTGGAATGACCTGCGCCAATGGCTCGAATTAGTCGACACCATCGGCGAGCTGAAGCATGTCCGGGGAGCAAGCTCGGAAGAGGATATCGGCGCCATAACGGAGATGCTCGACCATAACGAAAACAGTCCGTGCGTTCTTTTCGATGAGATCCCCAATTTTCGCCCCGGTTACCGGGTTCTGGCGAATAGCATGGGTTCTCGCAAACGTCAGGCCATCACCCTTGGCCTGGATCCCGCTGAGGCTTCGCACGAGCGCTTGCTGCAGTTTTGGCGCGACATCTTAAAAGGCTTCACTCCGATTCCTCCGGTCCAGGTCAAACGAGGATCCCTTCAGGAGAATGTCCTGCGGGATAACGAGGTGGATCTGAGTCGTTTCCCAGCGCCGATCTGGCACCCGCTTGATGGCGGGCGTTTCATTGGGACCGCAAGTGTTAATATCATGCGCGATCCCGACACCGGGGCGATTAACGCCGGCACCTATCGAAACCAAGTGTTTGATAAGAACAGCATCGGCATCAGGGTCGCCCCACCGCACCACGGCGGCATCATCAAAGAAAAATACATGCAGCGCGGGCAACCCTGCCCAATCGTTGTGGTCGTGGGGGCCG
>JACPAM010000058.1 GCA_016180805.1 Deltaproteobacteria bacterium
ACAAAGTAAGAAAGCGGTAAAGCCTGGAGCAAAATGCCTGGAAAGAGAAGGACAAGGTACAGAATGCCGGCGGCGAGAAGCTGGGAAAAGAAATCTCCTCCTAGCTTTCTTGCGAAGAGTAAAACGGCAAGAAAGAATGGAAGGAAAGCATACAGCGCTCCGAACGCCGCGTGGCTGATGCTCGGTCCGAAGCGCAGCAGGAACTCCCCAGGGGCGACGGATTCCCACCACTCAATCAGGCTCATCTTGGGACAAAGCACGATCCCGACCATGGCAAATGCGAAACCGGTTAAGGCGATTCGGGCCGGCCCCCGCCATGTTGGATTTAGCGAGGGCACAGCACCGGTGGCAAAGAGGAAGGTAAGGCCCAAGACACCTGTCCAGAGCGCGGCGCAGAGAAATACGAGTTCAGCGCTTAGCCGCTCCATGGGAGTAACGCCGCGCAGTACCCAAAGAGAGACAAATGCCATCGCAACGGCACCAAATATGGCACCTAGAGGTTTTAGAGGCCAACGGCCGGACTCAAGTTTTGCCGAAAGCTCAGATGGTTGCTCTTCGCGGAGCATAGCTTCAATTCGCCCAGTGGTCGCAACTCGCAGTTCGGCCGGTGGCATCGCTTCCGGAAGATTTCCAAGCTCCTTCCATATGCGCCCGAGCGCCTCTTTATCTTCCGAGCAGGCGCTGCACGAAGCCAGATGGGCCACGAGCTTTTTCTCTTCTCTTAGCCTTAGCTCCCCGCTTAGATGGGCGACGAGCCTTTCTTTTGCGTCCTTGCACTCCATAACTCAGCCCTCGGTTAAATGCCCCCTGAGATTCTGGAGAGCGCGGTATAGAAGCTGTCTCACCGCGACCTCGGACCTTCCCGTGATTCTTGCAATCACTCCGTGCTTCAGACCCTCGAACCTGGAAAGAATAAGAACCTCTTTTTGAGCTTGAGACAGCATCTCCAGCGCCCTTTCAAGTTTTTCCTTGAACTCAGCGGCCGCCATAGACTCCTCTGGGCCGGCCAGCCTCGATGGCGGAAGAGAGTCCTCCGCCTCCATGGCGTCAAATTGGACGCCGCGCTTCCTCCTGAGCTCGTCTCGCACAAGATTATTGGCAATGGTATAAAACCACGCGGTAAAGGGGTATCGGGAATCAAAACGGCGGCGATTCTGATGCAGGCGCAGGAAAGTTTCCTGGAAAAGATCGGCCGCCCGGTCAGGATCTCCGAGCCGCCTGAGAAAAAAATTGTAGATTCGCTTTTCATAGCGTGAAAAGAGTTCTCGAAATGCAGATGCGTCCCCTCCCGCGTACATCGTCATCAGTTTCTCGTCGGTTACAGTCTCCATTTTTTAATACGAAGGAGAACGCGAAAAGTTACGCAGGTATGGGGAATCAAACCCGCGACTATTGCCCCATGACCATCCACTGGCCGGTGAAGCGGACAAAGCTATCGTAGAAAAGGAGCAACCCGACGCTCGCGAGCAGGATGATGGCGCCACTCAATCGCTCGAAAAAGAGGGATGATCGCGTGATATTGAGCGCCTTGAGCGCCGCCACCGACACCGCGACGGCGAGAAGGACAACGCCGCGTCCCATGGCATAGGCAATCATAAGCAGAGCCCCATGGGCGATGCTGGCCTGGAAGGCGACGAATGTGACGATGGCAAAGAAGAGGGGCATTGTGCAGGGTGTTACCACCAGGCCAAAGGGTAGCCCCAGGGCAAAGGAGCCCGTTACGGAGCTCGGCTCCTTGGCCCAGCGAAATATCGGCATTGAAGGCACCTTGAGTTGCACGAACCCCAGGAGCTGCAGCCCCATGAGGAGCCCGATCACTCCTGGAATCCACCGGTCCAGTTCATAGCCGCGGAATACTCCAAGCGCGGAGGCACCGATGAGGGAAGCTACGGCGCCGACAGCGCCCAGGGTCACGGCATTGCCCATGACAAAGGGCAGGGCGAGGGCAAGGCCGGCGGTCTTTTGATGCCGCGCATAGCCGCCCACGTAGCCGCCAAACATGGTGAGTACGGGCACATAGCACGGACTGATCCCGCTGGCGACCCCGCCGGCCGCGACCAGGAGATAAACCCAAGGCGAGATTTGTGTAGCCGACCCTAGAGCCTCATAGAGCCGCAGCATCCAGACAAAGATGGTCTCTATCACTTGCTTAACTCCTCCACGGCCCTTACTTGAAAGCCGGCCCTTGCAACGGCCTTTTTTAATTCTTCGATGCTCGCTTTTGCGGGATCATAGAGCACCGTTGCACTATCGCTTTTTAAATCCACGTCGTAGGCAATGACGCCCGATACCTGCTTGAGCTGGGCCGTAACTGCGGCCGTGCAGAACGCTCAGGTCATGCCGAGGTTTTTAAGGACGACTTTCTTCTGACCCGCGCTCGGCGCTGGCACTTTTTGGCTAACGTAGCTGGTCGTGGAGTCTCCGCCGGTGGAACGGAACGTGCCGTTTGCCCACGTGTACAGAAGGCCGGCGGCGGCGGCGACAACAGCCAGGCGAAGCCAGCCTTTCATATCCTTAGTCATTCTCCCAATTAACTATGATACGAAGGATCTCGAGGTTTGTTACCCGCAGCGCTGTCTGGGGGATGGGGCTTCATCGCCTTCCGGTTGGCCAGGTAAGGAAGGGCATGTTCACAACCACGCCCGGGCGCTCGACGGTCACTTCGCCTTTGCTCTCTGCATCTTTAACTTCTGCCGCCGATTTAAGTTCCCGGGCTGAGCCCTCGTCTTTCCATTTAACGAGGTTTACGGCGCGCAAAGGGCTGTAGCCGCTTGTGCCGGGGGGCCGATCGAAGACATCCGCCTGGAATTTGAACGGCCCCTCGCCTTTTTTAATCCCATTGGCGAAGACATAGACGCTTGCCACTATAGACTCGGGCGCCTTGGCTAATGCGGGGACGACGAGGACCGGCGAGCCCATCATCTCAGTCAGAAGCGCCGCAACCTTCGCATCTGATGCTTCGGTATGGATGAATTGGATTTGCTTTCCTTCTATGTAGCCTTTTACTGGTGGAATGCCGGTTGGATTTAAAAAATAACCGATCGCTACACCAGCAAAAGCAACCAGCAATAACACGGCCGCTATTGCCCATCTGCGCATCTCGACTACCTCCCTTATGTCACGCTGAGCGCTCCGCCCATGTCATCCTGAGTGAAACGAAGGATCTGGATCTCAGATTAGATTCTTCGCTGCGCTCAAAATGACAGCAAGCATAGCGTCTTTCGACGAATTGGAAGCAAACGCCTTGACGGTTTTTACGCCGGCTCCACAAGGTGACCAAGCCGCGAAATCTCATCGGCAATGTCATCTCTTGAGAGCGTTCCCTTACGGACAGCGACCGTAATTCGCTTCTCCTTCGCTTTCCCCTCCACTCCGGTGACCGCAGGTAAGCGGCTCAAAGCGTCTCGAATGATGCTCACGCAGCCCTCGCAGTGGACAGTAGGCACTTCAAAAGTGAGCGTCTCAGCCTCTTCGCGTACCTGAGGGACTTTCTTAATCGCTTTCCGAACACGTTTCGGTATTAACCTCCCGGCGAAAGAGTTGAGGAGAACCGTGCTCACACTGGCTACCATCGCGATCATGGCCCAAACCGGATGAACGAGCCCGGTCGCGGCGAGAGGGACACCGATGCCATTGAAAGAAAAAGCGAGACTCAAATTCTGCACGGTCTTGCGGAAACTCCTCCTGGCGATGTGGTACGCATCAACGAAGGCAGTGAGGCGCTCGCCCACCAGGATAACATCAGAAGACTCGATGGCTATGTCTGTACCTGCGCCGATGGCCACCCCGACATCGGCCTGCATGAGCGCCGGGGCGTCATTGATACCATCGCCGACCATGGCTACCCTGAAGCCAGCGCGCTGAAGCTCGCGGACTTTCGAGGCCTTGTCCTGCGGCAATACCTGCGCGTGGACTTCGTCTATGCCGACCTGAGAGGCCACGGCTTTTGCGGTTTTTTCGTTGTCTCCGGTTAGCATGACAGCTGCAAGGCCCGCTTCCTTCATCTCTCTGATGGCATCTGCAGCGTCTTCTTTGACCACATCGGCAATCGTAAGAAGGCCCACGAGCTCGCCGTCACCGGCGATCCCTACGACCGTTTTCGCCTCCGTCTCAAGCCTCGATGCTTTTTCTTGGGCCGTGCTGACGTCAACGCCTTCTTCTTGTAGGAACCGCAGATTGCCAGCTAGGACTCTCTTTCCATTGACTGTGGCGCGAATTCCGAGGCCGGGTACGGCTTGGAAATCGCTGGCAGCTTTGAGGTCAAGGCCTCTCTTTTCGGCCTTCTCCACGACGGCCTGTGCCAGAGGATGCTCGGAAGGTTTCTCTGCGCTGGCCGCGAGCCGGAGCAGCTCTTCGGGACTTTTGCTATTTAAGGGTATGAGATCTATGACTTTCGGCTTCCCGACTGTAACCGTGCCGGTCTTATCCAGGACAATCTTTTTAACGTCTTTAAAAACCTGGAAGGCCTCACCGCTACGCATGAGGATGCCTTTGAGCGCAGCTTCTCCGCCTCCTCGGATCATCGCCAACGGCGTTGCCATCCCTAGCGCACAGGGATAGCCCATCACCAGCACAGCCAGGGCAGCGTAGGTAGCGCGGATGAAATCTGCTTTTCCTGCTACGAGCCATGCTCCGACGGTCCAGATCAAAATCGCCGCTCCGGCGAAGGCCAGAACGCCAGGGACAAAGTACTTGAGGATCTGATCCACAAGCTGGATGATGCTTGGTTTTAGGGCGCGCGCCTCCTGGAGATGGCGTGCGACCTGGCTGAGAAAGCTCTCCTCGCCGACTTTGGTGACTTTCACGACGAGAGTTCCCGTCTGGTTGACGGAGCCGCCGATCACCTCGTCCCCTTTCGTTTTGTCCTTCGGCAGAGGCTCCCCGGTCACGAGGCTTTCGTTGACCGCCGATTCCCCCTCGACGACGTTGCCATCGACTGGAACCTGCCCCCCGGGCCTGCGACGTTGCCATCGACTGGAACCTGCCCCCCGGGCCTGATCCTCACAAGATCACCAGGACGAACCTCGGCTACGGGGATCTCTTCCTCTCTTCCATCACGAATGACCCGAGCTGTTTCAGGCTGGAGGCTGAGAAGCTTGCGCACGGCCTGAGAGCTACGGGTGCGGACAAGAAGCGAGGTGTATTGGCTAAGGATGTGGTATGCGGTTACAAAAACCGCAACCGCGAAAAAATCGTCAGAGGGAAACTGCCGCGGGAAAAATAAGCCGAGGATCCCTCCGATCAGACCGGCGAAGGCGGCGAATTCAAGCAGTACATGCTGGTTGAAGATCCAACGCCTCAAAGAGCCCCAGGCCATCTTCAGAATCGGCCAACCGACCACAAAAACCGTGGTGAAAGCGAGCATCGGGGACAGTAGGTCACGGTACGGAAACATCCGCCCCAGCCACATGAGAACCATATGGATCAGCGCGATACCCGTAAGCGACCCTGCTATTATGAGCCGGTCCCTTTCGCGGCTGATCTCCTCCTCTTCTTCTTCGAATGTGCGGACTTTTGTCGGATCGCGGACCGTATAGCCCACGGCGATCAGTGTGTCTTTGAGCGCCTGGGGCTCCACTTTCTGCGGGTCATACTGGATCAAGGTCTCTTCGTGGGCTAGGCTGACGCTCACGTCGCTGACCCCGTCCATTCGCCCGAGGGCCTGTTGGATAGTCCCGACACAGAACGAACAGGACATGCCGCCGATCTTGAACTGGACCTTTTCCACCGACTACCTCCATTTGGATTCCGGTTACCTTCTTGAATACGTTTGGCCCGCCGGATCGTTACTTGGCGAATTTGTAGATCACATCCAGAAGCTCGCCGTAGGTCTCTTTTGCTTTTTTCTGGCTCCCCGAACGCAGAGAGCTGGTTACGCAGTTCTCCAGATAGTTTCGCAGGATGATCTTTCCCACGCCTCTAAGCGCCTCATGAGC
>JACPAM010000059.1:0-2472 GCA_016180805.1 Deltaproteobacteria bacterium
ACCTGGCGAGCGTCTCGCCGATAGAGTCTGCTACCCGCTTTCCAGCCGTCAAGTCTTTCGCTCCAATCGTGGGATACGGCAAAGTGCGCGATCAATACACGCGATCATATTCCACATTACCGTACTGTGCTCAGGGAATGGACTATACTGAAATCGAATACTTTCTCCGGCGGCGTCTCCTGCTCCGCCTTGATCACGCTTTTGTGAAAGGTCAGCAACCGTTTCTGAAGGTCCAGCGGAACGGTTCCATCGGAGGTAAAAACTTCCAAGACCCTCTGGTGGATATCGGAAGCGTCGTCCTTAGAAACCTTGTAGAACCCGGCGATTTTGTCGACCGACCCTTCCTTGTTAGAGCGCAGCCACTGCAAACTCTTGAGGGTTCCCCGGACAAAGCGGCGCACATAGTCGGGCTTCTGGCTCAAGGTCTTCTCCGCCACGACAACTCCCGCGTTGAGCGCCTCCAGCTCCGATCCGAGGAAGAGCAGCTCCGGAAGCCCTTCCTTTCTGGCCACGATCCTCTCCCCGACCGTTACCACCGTCGCATCAATGGCCCCCGTGAGCAGGGCGGCGATTTGCGGGCCGCCGTTCGCTATCACGCGAAAGGCCACATCCCGTTGGGGGTCGATGCCGTGGTTCGCGAGCGAGGCTCGCGTCATGACGTCGTGGCCCGTTCCGAATCCCGACACACCCACCAACTTCCCACCCTTAAGATCTTGGACATTTTTTATTTTCTTCGAACCGTAAAGCCACCACAGAGGCCGGGGATCAAAAATCATGATAATTTTCAGCGGAGCGCCGCGCATGATCGCGCTCGTGGTGGTCCCAAGGATCATGCTAAAATCGAAGCTCTGAGCTATGAGCCCTTGAATCCCCGCCGTCATGGCCGCCCCAACCCGCCTCACCTCCAGCCCCTCATCCCTGTAGAAACCCTCGTCAACCCCGATCATAAACGGCAGCACATTCGGGCTACTCCCTCCGGGCGGGACATGAAGGTTCACAATGTCAGCGGCGCTCGCCAACCCGATGGTGCTCCATGCCAGCGCCAGCGCTATGAGGAGCACGCTGCTTTTCGTCCTCACTATTAACAGTCTCCTTCCTCAGAAGCCTACTTCTGTACTGCTGCTTGGGGCTTGCCCAAAGCGGACTGGAATTCGGCTCGTTCGCTGATTTCCTTATAGATTGGTTAGCGTAGCGCCAACACCTGGCGCGCATTGCCCTCGAAGATCTTCTGACGTTCGGCCTTATCCAGAGACAGGGCTTCGACCGTCGCAATGTTGTCGCGGATGTACTGCAGCCCGTCCTCCTCGCCGAAGGGCATATCCGTGCCAAAAAGGATATGCTCTACCCCAAGAAACGAGAGGGCGCATTCCAGGGCATGCGGGGCCACCCCCTGCATCGCAGTATCACCATAGAACATCTTGTAGTAATCCAGGATGTCCTTCTTAAGGATGTCCGCAACCGGATGACCTTCAGTCCCGCGCATCTTTGACTGCGCGACAATACGCATGGCATGGTGGGGCACCATGCCCCCGGCATGATGTGTAATGATTCGAAGGTTGGGATAACGATCCATGATGCCGGAGAAGATAAGCCTCGACATGAAGATTGCCGTTTCATAAGGCCACCCAAACGTCGTCGACAGCCGATACTTCGAGTGAGCCTCGGCAGCATAGTCAGCCGCCGCCGCCGCCCTGGCCGGGTGCGCCCAAATCGCCTTGCCCAGCGCAGCCATTCGCGCGTAAAATGGCTCAAAGCGCGGGTCGTCCAGCGGAGCCCCGTTGACGCTGGTGCCGACTTCCACGCCTAAAGCGCCCAGCTTGCCAACCGTGCGGTCAAGTTCTTCAAGCGCCGCGTCGGTGCCGAGAAACGGCAGCGAAGCAGCAAACCCCACAAACCGGTCGGGATGTTTGGCCACCAGTTCGGCCATACCGTCGTTGGCCAGCCGAGCAAGCTCTTTAGCATCGGGGTCCTGGTTCAGCACGTCGACCACTGAGATGGGAACAGTCAGTACCTGTTTATAGTTATCGACCCGGTCCATAACCCTAAAACGCACCTCAAGATCATACTGACACTTCGGACCGGGCCACCGCCCGGGAAGACCGGATTGGTAATAGCGCTCATAAAGACCCTGTGGCACGATATGCGGGAAGACGTCGATGATCATGGGACAAAACTCCTTTTTTCCCCACAAGGGCAGCAACTTCTATGCCACATACTGGCACATCTGCGTCTGGTCCTCAACCAGAGGAGACGGCCTTGAGATAGACAGGGAATCGAACAGTGCGTCAGAAAGCTTTTCTTATTTTGTGGACAATCTTGCGGATATTTTCTAAATTTATGGAAAGCCAAGCATGCGAGCTACACATACAGAGGCGGCAGCGCCGATCTGGCACAGGCGTTGCTCGTCACACCGCAAAGCGGAGACACTAAGGGCCGGTCTCTTGATCGGGAGGAGGCGGCATGCTAGGAATA
>JACPAM010000059.1:2543-12814 GCA_016180805.1 Deltaproteobacteria bacterium
AAGAGACTTTACCTGCCCCTCTAAGCGGAATTCGAGTTCTTGATTTTACCCACGTTCTTGCAGGACCCTTTTGCACCAGGCTCTTGGCCGATCTGGGCGCTGATGTGGTTCGTGTTGAAAGCAGCAAACACCCAGACCATCCATGGCCGTCTGCCTTCAAGAGATCCGACGGTCGTCCGGCATCCTATCTGAATACCAGTCGGAGCAAGCGCTCCATCGCGATCGACCTGAAACACGAAGCCGGCCGCGGAATCGCCTTGCGCTTAGCTACCGCGGCGGATGTCGTCGTGGAAAATTTTAGCGCAGGGGTCATGTCGAGATTGGGGTTGGGCTACGAAACCTTGAGACCCCTCAACCCCCGTCTTATTTATGTCGGCATGTCCGGTTACGGCAACACCGGCCCGCGTCGCGACTGGACCAGCATGAACATGAATCTCCAGGGTTACGGCGGCCTCATGCTGGTGACCGGCGCAGAAAAGGATCCACCGATTGCGATATCAAACTCCTGGAATGATTATATCGGAGGACTGCACGCTTGCTTTGGCATCATCGAGGCTCTGGCAGCGCGCGAAGCAACCGGTAAGGGAACCCACTTAGACCTGAGCCAATTTGAGTGCAGCGTCTCGTTGATCGCTCCTCTCGTCCTAAGCAGTGCTGTGAATCAGCGTTCCCCAAAGCGGCTCGGAAACCGATCCACACAAGTCGCTCCCCAGGGCGTCTATCGTTGCGCGGGGCGTGATGAATGGTGCGCCATCAGTGTTCGAGACGACGAGCAATGGCGCGCGCTGACGACTACGATGGGAATCCCGGCGCTTGGGAGAGAAACTTGCTTCGCCACCGTGCTCGAGAGGATGCGTCATCACGATGAGATCGACGAGCGCATCGAGGCATGGACGAGCCAACTCCCTGCCATCGAGGTTGAGAATCAGCCCATTATCTCCGCCGCGGCCAGCACCAAGGCTCGGCGAGCACACCCGAGAGGTCTTACAAGACTGGCTTGCTCTTGCGGATGATGAAGTCCTGGAGCTCAATGACGGCGGAGCGCTGGTATGAGCGAAAGGGAAGTGCTGAGCGAAGTGCTGCTGGCCTGGATTGGTCGAACGAGCCCGCTGCAACCCTTAGAGGTGCTCAGCGCTTCCGATGTACGGCGCTACGTCGATGCCACGGGAGACGCTAATCCTCTGTGGCTCGACGATGATTTCGCGCGCTCTCTAGGGCACCGGGGGCGCCTGCTTCCGCCCCTGTTGGTCGGATGGATACCCTTCAGCCTCAAAGAACAGGGAGCAAGCGAAAGACTGGCCTCCTTCGACCTGCGGAGACAACTGCCGGTGCCGGAAAATTACACGAACGTGCGCAACGCCGGCAGCGAAACCGAATGGCTAAAACCGGCTTTTTTGGGCGAGCCGCTGTCGTCGCAAAGCCGCATCGTGGACATCGTGGCGCGCCCAGGGAAAATGGGGATGGGCATCTATGTTACGCAAGAGGAACAGGTTTTTAACCCAAAGCAGGAAATCGTCCTGCGCCGCCGCCACACGATCGCGCTCTTTCCTAAGCAGCCATTTGGTGCCAAGGAAGGCTCCGAAGGAGACCGGTAGGTGTCGCGCATCATCGACCTCGGGTTTTTAGCGGGAGCCTACGCCACACGCCTTTTGGTCGAAGCCGGCCATGACGTCATCAGAATCGATCCCCCCCACGGGGACGCTCTGCGACGCGTTGGACCTTTCCTCGGAAACGTCCCGCATTTGGAGCGCGGGGCCTACCACCATTTCTTGAACGCAGGCAAGCGCAGCCTTTCCATCAACCTGGAGTCCCCGACCGGACGCGAGCTGTTCCTCGAGCTGCTTCAAAAAGCGGACGCCTTGGTTACCAGTCAACCCTTGCCGGTGGAAGAGAACGAACTCAGGCTCAGAAAGTCCAATCTGGTTCTAGCTCAGATCGAAGAAGAGGGAGCCGAGCTGTGCGCCTACGCGCGGTCGGGTTTGCTCTCTTTGACTGGTCAACCCGACGGACGACCCACGGTTCTGGGCGGCCATATGATTTACCTTGCAACCGGAATTTACGTCGCCATCGGCACCAGCACAGCCCTTTTTGTCCAAAAGCAGACGGGACAGGGCCAGACCGTTTCGGTGTCCATGAGAGACTGCCTGGAGACCTTCGTGGAGCAGGCGATGGTCGAATACACATTCTCCGGGACCAAAACAGAACGGAGAGGGAGCAGAGGCTCCATCACGGCCATCTCGGGTGCTATGGCCTGCAAGGATGGGCATTGGGTGGTGAGCCAGATCAACCGGCCCGGGAGATGGGAGGAATTTACGGCTTGGGTGCAGGATCCCGAGCTCATGGCGGACCCTTCTCTGGCTCGGGACGAGATCCAGCATGAAAAAAAAGACTTCATCATGGATCGCATCCTCGCTTGGGCGAACAGGTTCACGAAAGCCGAGCTGGTGGAAGAAGCGCAGAGACGGCACTTCCCGGCTTCTCCGGTATCGACGCCCCTGGATCTGGTCAACGACCCGCAACTGATCGCACGCGGGTATCTAAGCGAGATCGCACTCGGAAGCCGAGCATCGAACGCTCGTTGAGATCGGGGCGATTTGAAGCAGAATATGAAAATCCAGCAGGACGTCTATTTCGACGACCTTGAGCCCGGCCACGAATTGCCCGGCCGTGAATACGGGCCGCTGACGATTGTTGACACGGTCCGCTGGGCCGGGTTGCAGGAGAACTGGCAACACCTTCACTACGACCGTGACTGGGTGCGGGAGCACGACGGGCTGCGCGCCTTCATCGCCAGCGGCGCCTATCGCCAGGCCCTGCTCATGCGCATGTTGACGGACTGGATCGGTCCCAGAGGTTGGCTCCGAAAGATCAGCATTCGCCACACTCATCCTACCTTTGAAGGGGACACCATGCGTTACAGCGCCGTGGTCGTGAAGAAATCGCCTGATCCAGCAGATCCCTGGATCGAGTGCGAGCTGGAAGGAAAGAATCAGGACGGGCGCCAAATCCTCACAGGCCGTTGCACGCTGCTGCTTCCCCCGAAAACGCGCCTCAACACGGGGGCAACATAGAATGGCCGATAAGGAAAATCTCATCTTGACCGCCGTGGGACCGGATAAGGTCGGCCTGGTGGAGACGATCTCAGAGTTTATCTTTAAGCACGGATGCAACATTGAAGACAGCAAAATGGCCGTCTTCTGCGGCGAGTTCGCGTTGATTCTCCTAATATCAGGGGATGGCCGCGCTCTGCAAAACGTTGCCCAGGGCTACCACGAGCTCGAAGACCTGACGGGCTTGAGCCTATCGGTCAAGATACCCTCGCAGAGAAAGCCGGTGGAGGCTTCCCTGCCGTATAAGCTCAGCGCGTCGTGTATGGACCATCCCGGCGTGGTCTACAGGCTGAGCGGTATTCTCAGCCGTCTGGGCATCAACATCGAGTCGATGGAGACCAAAACTTATGCGGCTCCGGTCACCGGCACACCGATCTTTCGCTTGGAGGCTGAAATCTCGGTTCCCGCCAAACTCAAGATCGATACGTTAAGGGAGAGTCTGAACGAATTCGCCAGGGAAGAAAATATCGAATTGTCCTTAGCGGCAATAACGCACGAAGCACCACCCGGCGCGGCTGGCTAGGACCATAGCCCAGCCCAATGACTCGCATAGCGCGAGGCGGCCGAGAGCCGAAAGAATAGTTGACACCAAAAGGGAGGAATTATAAGTAGGTCTTAGAACCCAGAAGTCGTACCATTAGCGGCTGTTCCGAATTTAAAAAGCCAATCTAAATGGCGGCCCTAAGAAAGGAGCATGTCATGGGGAGAAAAAAGCTTTCGTGCGTCCTCTTTGTCATCGGGCTCCTGGCAGCGCGGGTTGACGTTGTAGCGGAAGAGAAACTTCGCATCCCTGTCGCCTCTCCTGCGTCCATTACGTCCGTAGTGGAAAGCGTGGCGGTTTATCGTGGTTGGTTCAAGGAGATCGGATACGACGCCACGATCTATTCCGTCTCCGGGGGAGAGTCGGCGGCGGTGCTCGCGCTGGAGAAGGGAGATCTACCCTTCTTCAACACCGACGACAACATCCCGCAGGCGATCAAACCGAACAGCAACATCAGGCTCGTGGCCTCGACCCTCAACAAGCTTCCCTACTATCTCATCGCTGGTCCCAATGTGCGGTCTTATGCAGATCTGCCAAAGGATGGCGTCCTTGTCGGGATCAGCTCACCCACCTCGGCAAACGTCTTCGTTTCCTTGGCCCTGCTCGAAAAACATGGCATTAAAAACACCCGCCTGGTCAAGGTCGGAGGTTCGATTGCGCGTCTGGCATCGGTGAAGTCGGGCAAGGTGCATGTGGGTTCCCTGGATCTCGGGAACATGCTCATCGCCAAAGAGCAAGGACTGAATGTCCTCGGAAGTTCCAGTGAGGTTTTTGCAGAGTTCCTGATGATGCAGATAGCGATGAACAGAAAGTGGGTGGAAAGGAACCCGCAAAAGGCGGTCGAGATCGTCGGGACGCTGATTCGGGCCTGTGACTACATCAACCGGAATCGGGAAGGCACGATCGAGGTCTTGGTCAAGTTCCAGAAAAACAAGCCGGAAGTTGCCCGGCAAGTGTATGACCTCGGAGTAGCGCAAGAGAAATCCGTCCCCCGGCACTGCGAGTATACGGAGAAGGGGGTTCAGGAGTACATCAAATCGGCGCAATGGTCCAAAGCCATCGACCCTGACACGAAAGTCCCGCCCACACGCGCATTCTCCATGCCGGATCTTTACCAGAAGGGCCTCGAGTGGTTTAAGAAAAAATACGGAGGCTGATATTTGCGGGGCAGACCCCTCACTTTCTTGGCTTGGGTGCAATCCGCGTACGGCCACAACCGCATGCTGATCCACGGGATCGGCTCCCTCGCCTTCGGACTCGTGCTGTGGGAGGCGGTGGACCGTTGGTTCAGCGATAAGTATTTTTTCACCGGTCCCGATGAAGTCATCAAGGAACTCCTTCAGCTCGTCCGGGACGGGGAGATTTGGATCCATCTGCGCTACAGCGCGCTGGAAGGCGTTTACGGTTACGCCCTCGCAGCGGCGGCGGGCATCGCGTGCGGGGCGATGCTCGCGTTCAGCCGGACGCTCGACGAGATGTTTTCCCCGGTCCTCATTGGGCTCTATGCCACCCCGCGACCGGTGGTGGCGCCCCTTTTCATCGTCTGGCTAGGCCTGGGCGTGGCCTCTAAAGTGGCCGTCATTTTCATCGCCTCATTCTTTCCCGTCGCGATCAACACCACCGCCGGGATCAAAAATGTTGAGAGCGAATTCCGTATGCTGGGACGAGCCTTTAATGTCTCGCCCTGGGCCATGTTCGTGAAAATCATCGTCCCGGGAGCCCTGCCCTTTCTGATCGCCGGGCTGCGCCTGGGCTACTCGCGTGCCATCGTGACGATCATGGTGGCCGAGATGTTCGGGTCGGAAGCGGGCCTTGGTTATATGATCGTTCATGCCACCCAGGTCTTCGATATCCCTAAAATGATGGTGGGGATTTCCATGCTGACGCTCTGGGGCATCTTGGGAAACGAGGTCCTCAAGCTGATCGAGCGACGGGCCACGCCGTACAAGCAGACGCTCGGCATCTGATTCACGACAGTCTCATGGGAGCCATCCATAACCTTTACCGCAATCGTCACCAATTGATTAACGGGACCCTGGGTCTCCTTTTCGTCATGGCGTTCTGGCATTGGGCGGACCGCACGGTGGCCAACGAGTCGTTCTTCGTCGGCCCTTGGAAAGTCCTCCAGACGACCATCTCTCTTTTCGCCACCGGCACGATCTATCCCCATCTCAGGACCAGCGGATGGGAATTCCTGATGGGCTACGGCATCG
Source organism: Deltaproteobacteria bacterium (assembly GCA_016180805.1). Classification (GTDB taxonomy): domain Bacteria; phylum Desulfobacterota; class Binatia; order UBA9968; family UBA9968; genus 2-12-FULL-57-22. Next base: position 8,408 of record JACPAM010000059.1, read on the forward strand.
CTGCCATGATCGGCATTTCTCTCGGCATGGCGTTCGGCATGAGCAAGCTCGTGCGTGAGTTTCTCGACCCGTGGCTCGGAGGACTCTACGCCACCCCTACCGTCGCCCTGGCGCCGCTGATCATCATCTGGTTCGGCATCGAGCTCACTCCCAAGATCATCATCGTCCTGCTCACAGCGGTCATCGACATCATCATCAACACCTACACCGGCGTGATCAACGTGGGCCAGGAGTTTCGCATGCTGGGCATGGCGTTTTGCGTCCCGAAGCGGCAAATATGGTTTAAGATCCTCCTGCCGGGATCGCTTCCGTACATCGTTACGGGGCTGCGCCTGGCGACGTCGCGGGCGATCGTCGGGGTCGTCGTGGCCGAATACTTCGGCTCGAGCGAGGGCCTGGGCTGGCTCCTCTTCAAAGCCCTGGACACCTATAACATGCCCCTGATGATCTCCTGCGCCACCTTGCTCGCCGGAACGGGAATCGTCCTGAACCAAGGGATCCTCGCGGTCGAGAAAACAATGGCGCCGTGGCGGGACACCAAACTCCAGGAGTAAACTTGCAAACACGGATCGTGGTCGAAGAAGTCGGCAAAACCTACGTCAAACCGACCGGCGAGGTGGTCCAGGCCCTCTCAGGGGTCGGCATGACCCTGGAATCGGGAACGTTCTACTCTTTCGTGGGACCCAGCGGCTGCGGCAAGACCACGCTCCTCCATATGCTCCACGGGCTCTTATCCCCTACCGAGGGGCAGATCTTCTTTAACGGGGAAAAAGTCACTGGCCCAACCACCAACAAAGCTTTGGTCTTCCAGCAGGCCTTGCTCCTTCCCTGGCGCAACGTGGTGGATAACATCAAATTCGGCCTCGAGAACGACCGGACGAAGAGCGAACCGGAGCGGCAAACGATCTGCGAGCGCTACATCCAGATCGTCGGCCTCAGGGGGTTCGAAGGTCACTACCCGCACGAGCTTTCCGGCGGCATGCAGCAGCGCGTCAACCTCGCCCGGGCCCTCGCCGTGAATCCCGAGATCCTTTTGATGGATGAGCCGTTCGGCTCCCTCGACGCTCAGACCCGCCAGCTCATGCAGGAAGAGCTCCAGCGGATGGTGGATTGGAAGCGATCAGGGAAGATCGTTATCTTTGTCACCCACGACATCGAGGAAGCCGTCTTTCTCGCCGACAAGGTTTTCGTCTTCAGCTTCCGGCCAGGAAGAATCATGAAAGAGATCGACATCCCGTTCCCCACGCCGCGTAGCCTGGCCATCAAAGAGGACCCCACGTTTCTGAAAATCAAGCATGAGATTTGGAACCTGCTCGCCGGCGAGGCAAGAAAGGCGATGGCCGAATAAAAACTGCGCTCAAATTTCACCCTCAGGCAAGAAGAAATCCCGCATCGAGGGAAGCCGGCAAGTAAAAAACCTCGGTCGATCCCTTGCTGATGGCCGCGCGCGCCGCTTGGAGGGCTTCAGCGATCGCAGCGCCCGGCGCTACCTCCGAGGGGTACATCAAAGCCCCGGGGGTGACTTCGACGGTCCACGGTTCGAGACCTCCAAGCGAAGCACGAATGGCTTCGAGCGCCTCTTGCGGCTCTTGGCCGGGAAGGAGTCGGCGGTCCAGAACGATTCTGCAGACATCCTGAATCGTGTGGCTGATCGGCGGTCCGCTTTCGATCCGCGTCGGCGTCAGAGTCGTCGCCCCGAGATGCGGATGGGCGGGGCCGAGCGCAAGAGCATCCAGCTTGTCCATCACACGCCGCGCTCCCTTGATCGCATCAATGCCGGCCCACGGGGTGCTGCTGTGACACGATTTTCCGCGCACCACCACGTCGATGTCGATACGACCCTTGTTGCCTAAACAGACCCGGTTGCAGGTGCCGAGCCCGACAATGCCATAACGTACCCGGATTTGATTGTGCTCCAGGACGTAGCTGGCCGCGTCGTGGCGTCCGGTCTCGCCAGCCAAGCTCACGACTAGATAAAAAGGGGCGCGCAACTCGGTGCGGGAACGCGCTAGAATCCCGGCAGCCCCGATCATCGCCGCTAACGGCCCCTTCTGCTCGCAGGCACCCCTTCCCACCGCGCAAGGGCCCCGAAGGCCGTATGGTTCTCCGGGAACGACTTTTCCCGCATACGGTTCGGCCATCGAAGCTTTCCCATCCCATCGATTTGGGCACGCGCTCCGGTAAGGGCCTCCACGAGCGGGTCAACGGTCTCTCGCACGAATGCGCGCAGCGCCGGGTCCGCTTCGAGCTTTTCAGTCTGAGGAGAAGGCGCGCGCAGCAGCTCGACGAGGAGACCGTCGACCTCTTCGTCTTTCGCGTTTGCCCGGACCAGCTCAATCGCCTCGCTGATTTCCATAAGAAGCTTCGCAATAGGTGAACCCGCCCTCACCAGGCCATTTCTAGAACTTCCAGAACCTGGCTTGCCGACGTAATCGGTTTGGGATTGGTATAAACGCTGTAGTCTCCGAGCGCATCCTCGGCCAAAAGAGGCAGCCCGTCGCGCGGTATACCGAGGTCGCGCAGGCGAAGCGGCAAACCCATCGTACGATTCATCTCCAACACCGCCTCCGGCGCACGATTCATCTCCAACACCGCCTCCGGCGCCCTGCGCGCCGCCTCTTCGTCGTTGGGAGCGTCAATGTTCATGGCGCGGGCAATCTGAGCGTGGGCATCAAGTGTCGCATCCAGGTTCCAGCGCATCGCGTAAGGAAGCACGAGCGCATGGATGTTCGCGTGCGGCACCCGGAAGCGACCTCCGACGACATGCACGATGGCATGGTGGATTCCCGTCCAGGCGCTGTACACTCCCATGCCTGCCAGGCAGGCACCAACTTGCACCTGACCCATCGCGCGCAGGTCTGCTGTCGAGGCGACGGCGCGGGGAAGAAATTCACTTAGCCGGCTCACCCCGGCAAGGCAGTAAGCCTGGGTGAGGGCTTGCGTATGCGTGGAGTAGATGGCCTCCACGCAGTGGGCGAGCGCGTTCATTCCTGATGCCGCGAGCAGGCGCGACGGGACGGTCTGCACCGCCTGAGGATCCAGGACGACCGTGCGCGGTGCCAGCTTCGGGTCGGCGACGATGAATTTTTTCCCGGCTTCGCGGCACCTCTTTTCGGTCAGGCGGGGTGAAGCGCACACCGAAGCGCGGCAGCGGTCCGCCTTCGGCCAAGAGCACGGCGATCCCCTTGGCCGTATCGATGGCACTGCCGCCGCCGAGGCTGATTAGAATATCCGCCGCGGCCGCTCTCGCTACCTCGGAAGCACCGCGGATGACCTCGGTCGGAGAATGGGGGAGGACCCGGTCGAATACACCGACGCAAGAAGATCCCAGCGCTTCCCGAACTTTCTCCATGAGCGGCGTTTTCGTGACCGAAGGGCTCACGACCACCAGGGCCCGGCTTGCGCCGAGGCGTGCAACCTCGTCTCCCACCGTGTTAACTTTTCCCTGGCCAAAGACGATTCGCTCCACCCGCGGATTACTAAATTCGAATGAAGTTTCAATCATAGTGTCTTTTTAATCAGACGGGAGACTGAGCAGCCCCTTTGGGTCACCACTCCAGTCGCGATCCGCGTACTCTCCCTCAAGAGCATTCCGCAATCCAAGGCCGGAGATCTGCAAATCTCGTTTGAGAGGTCAATTGGGGGCTGACCTTTCAATCTGCGCAGCTTATCCTAAGGACTCTGGAAAGCGCGGCAGGTCATCGCCCGAGCAACTCCACGGAGCGCGGGAATCCCAGTAGCCGCGCGCCGTCGGCCGTATGCTAGGCACGTCGTCGAGCGACCCCGCGGGCACGATTACGCGCTGTCCATCGCGGCTGAGGCGCGGCACGGGCGAGCCGCACGTGCGGCAGACCGCCGTGGCAAAGCTCTTGGCGCTCGGAAGATCGAACCTCTCTGTCTTATCCTGTCCTTCGATCCACTCGAGATTCGCCGGCGCTACCACGAGGTTTGTCGCGTGCCCGCTCCCCGTGGCCTTGCGGCAGCGGGAGCAGTGGCAGTGCGCGAATCGAATAAATGGCGCCCGAACGCGGTAGCGAACCGCCCCGCACAGACAGCTTCCGTTCAGTACCTCATTAGCCATGCTCAAGCTCCTCCCTTCTTAGTCACGCAACCTGACGACCAGGTTCAGAGGCGGTTGCAGGCCCGTCCGTTGGCTCGATTCGCCGCCGGTTAACCCAAACCTTGCCATCGCGCAGCGAACAAAACGAAACCTTTCCCGATTGGCTAGTCAAGAAAGTCGAGTAGAGTGCAGGCGCAGTAATGTAAAGGTGATGAAGCGCATGTCCATTTCCGCTGTTTCCAGCCGGTGCCCCCGCTTAGCACACCATCATCCTGTCTCCTGCACCCCCTCTAAAATTCCGTACGGCGAGTTTTCCCCAGTACGGCTTCAAGCAAGGGATTACTCAG
>JACPAM010000060.1 GCA_016180805.1 Deltaproteobacteria bacterium
ACAGGTTGGACTAAACCGCTGAGTCGAATTTACCGCCGGCTGTGGGTATTGTAAAGGGCAAAGCCAACCAGGCTTGGGGCAAAAAGCTGAGCGTGGCTGCTCTTGACACGACCGAATTCCGGTAGTGTATGTTAACCGGAATTGTTTTCGGGAAGGGGCCTTAATAAGGTCAACGACAGGAAAAGGTCCGACAACGCGGAAAAGACGCCGGAGATGCCCCCAATGCGGGTCTGCCCGCGTCATAGCGGTCATAAACGAAGCGGCCGGCCGGGCGCTTGGGAAAGCGCTCCGGCGAGGGCGGGCGATCCTTAGTGTCGCCGACGATTGGGAAGCACAGCCGGAGTGGCATTGCAGTCGTTGCGGCTGCGACTGGCGCGGCCGATGGATAAGGTTTAGAAGGAAAGTTCTGGAGAGATCGAAGCGGTGACGGACAAGGAAGCAGCGGCGGCCACGCTCGGCGTTGAGGCGGTCCGGGTTGGAGAGACCAGCGAGGCGCAAAGACGGTTTGCCCTCTCTCTGGTAAGCTTCTCCCACACCCTCAATCACCTTCAGTGGAGCATCACGGCTGTGCTTTATCCTGCCATGATGAATGAGCTGGGCTTTGGGTTTCTCCAGCTTGGCTTTCTCTCTGCCATTTCAAACCTGACGGGGCAGGGGCTTCAGGTCATCTGGGGTTTTCTTGCCGCTTTTTTTAGGCGGACGGTTCTTCTGCAGCTACCCACAGCTTGTTGGCGCGCGCGTCTTCTCCAGCCTGGCTTCGAGTCCACAGCATCCGATCGGCTCCAGCATCCTTTCCCGTTATTTCCCCAAGTCACGGGGTTGGGCGCTCACGTTTCATTACACAGCGGGAAACATCGGGTCATTCGTCGCGCCGGCGGTGGCGTCATTTCTTTTGCTCTACGTCGGGTGGAGACCGGTTTTCGTTATCTTCAGCGTGCCCTGCCTCGCTATGGGGGTTCTCTTTTTCTTTCTCCGGGACAGTCTCCCGGGGCCGGGGGGTCTCGATAGCAAAAAGAAGACGGCTCGCGCGAGCCTGAACGCCTATCTCCAGTGTCTAAAGAATCGCAACATCATTTTTACCTCGATGGTTTTGATGGTCGGCGCCGCAGGGCGGGGAACGGGAATCAACAATACCTACCTGGTTCCGTTCTTCATGAAGCAGTTCGACGTCACGGCCTCCACGGGAGGTTTTCTTTTGACGCTGATGCAGGGGGCTGGTTTGATCGGTCCGCTTCTCATCGGCTGGCTTTCCGACCGCTATTGGAAGCGTTCCTCCATTCTGCAGTTGACCTTGCTCCTTTCCGCCCTGATGACGGTCTGGCTTGTCCACCATCCGATCTTGGGGCCGCTCCTGTTCTTGAATCTCATATTCTACGGCGCTTTCGTTCAGTCGCGGGGCTCTCTCACCCAGGCTATGATCGGGGATTTTGCCTCTGAGGAGCTCACCGATGCCGCTTTCTCGATTTATTATTTCGTGGGTTTCATCTCCGGCCCGATCTGGACGCTGTTGATGGGCTACATCATGGACGCCTATGGTTTTGTACCGGCCTTCTATCTCGCCGCGCTAACCTACTTAGGCGGCATGATCATTCTCATGTTCGTGAAGGAGAAGAGCTAGGCCGAATTTCTCCGAAAGCTTGTCGGAGGCCGAGCCATCGGGCCGCGGCCGATGGAACAAGCTCCCTCGGGGAGCGCGCTCTCGGCTGCGGCCGATGGGTTCGTGCCATGAGTCGTGCCGTTTGTAATCGGACGTCCGCAGCCTCGCTCGCCCCGTGGAGTGCGGTCTTGACCAAGAGGGTGGTTCCTCGACCGCGCAGTTACTCAACGGGGCTCGACGGGGCTCGCGCTCCCCTCAGTCGCGGGCAAAGACGTCCGCGGCCCTCTCCCTCGTCCCCCCTTCAGCTTCGAGGAGCCTGCGCTCGGGGCCAGCACGGTGAATAAAGGGGTCAAGGATCTGAGGAGCTTATTTGGATGCGGGAGGTTGGGTCGGGAGCGGCGAGGCCGGCCTTCCTAACACTCGCTCCTCGATAAGATCCGCCAGGCGGCGAATCTCGGCGGGGTCGTAATAGGGAACCCCGCGATCGATAATCGGTGAGCTTGCGACGGCGAGAAGATGCTCGGCGGCGTTCGCTAGCGAAGCCGGCGTGGTAAACTTGCCCACTTCTATTCTCGGTTTGGCCGTGGCGCGGAACCCCTCGACCAACACGAGATCGAGATTGTTTAGCGTCTTAATGATCTGGTCCAGCGGTGCCGGCTCATCGGTATTCTGAAATACTGCCAATTCAGTAGGGGACACGAGGGCGACGGCTCTGGCGCCGGCCTGACGGTGTCTCCAGGAGTCCTTTCCGGCGCGGTCCACATCCAAAGGGGAACTCGAGTGGTGATGCTTGACGGTCCCGACGCGATAACCTCGCGCCGAGAGTTCGGGAACGAGCTTTTCAATAAGGGTGGTCTTGCCGCTCTTTTTAGTCCCCACGATGAGCACGGATTTCGGCGGGCTCGAAGCGGGCTTTTCATCTCTGGAGGGAGAGAGATAGCCTCCGCGGGCGCATGGGATACAAAGGGTCTCCCCGTTTATTTCCTGCCCGCGCCGGAAGTTGATGCCCTCGCCACATCGGGCACAGGTTTGCCTTGCGCCTCGTGCGCCCGGCATGTCCTCATCGGCTATTTGGACCTGGACAGGTTGGATTTCGAAGAGAGCCCCTTCGGGCATGACCGTGTAAGCCTCTTTTTGCGCGGCCTGCTCGCTGGAACAGCCGTTGGCGTGGGCCGCCGCCGTGAGCCTGGCTTCGTCGCGCGCCAGGACGCGCACGGCCTTTTGCGTCTCCAGGTTGACGAACGTGGCGGCCATCTTTCCGTAGTCGAAAAATTTTAGCGTCCTTTTTCCGAGCGAGCATCCGGTGACGGCCTGGATCGCGTCGGTAGCGCAGCGATCGATCTCGACGAAGACCAGGATCTTCTTCGATCCCCGGGGCTCCTCGATGCCGACCTCCCGGCAGCCCACCATGGCCATCCGCACCCCGAGGACCTGTCCCGCGCAGAGGTGCCCGTGGATGGAGCTGGAATATTTTAGAAGCTCTTCGAAGGGGCGCATGGCTCTAGCTTTCTGTTTCGCAAAACGCGTACCACTCAACTGATCCAGCCGAGGCGAAATGCTCCCTTAAAAATCCCCTTCGGGTTCCGGAAATTGGGAAAATTTCTCCTTCTTTTTCCTAAAACTGGCATGAACCGTGGGAAGCATTACTGGCGTGACGTGTAGCAAAGTAACCAACAGCCGTCAAGACGAGGTTATAGGTGGCATGGTTTGTGCATTTTCCCTACAGTCTAAGGAGAACGCATATGGGGGATGTCTATCCAAAATTCAAAGTCGCCGCGGTACAAGCTGCTCCGGTTTTCCTCGATCGCGAAAAGACAGTTGAAAAAGCCTGCCGCCTGATTCGCGAGGCGGGCAAAGAGGGGGCGCGGGTCATTGGCTTTCCGGAGGCTTACATACCGGGTTTCCCGCATTGGTTCGACTACCGCATCGCCAGAGAATGCATGGTCTTGATAAAGGAGCTGTTCAAAAATGCAGTGGAGATCCCCAGTCCCGCTACCGATGCTCTGTGTGAGGCGGCGCGTCAGGCGCAGGCGACCGTGGTCATGGGCGTCAACGAGCGGGACCCGGGAACCATGGGCACTTTGTACAACACCCAGCTTTTTATCGGACCGGACGGGAGCATTCTGGGAAAACACCGAAAGCTCGTCCCCACCTGGACCGAGCGCCTCGTTCATACCGGCGGCGATGCCAGCACTCTCAAGGTGTTCCAGACCGATGTCGGCCCGGTAAGCGGCCTCATCTGCGGCGAGAACACCAATAGCTTTTACCGCATGGCGCTGTTGCTTCAGGGAGAAAGGATTCACGTGGCTAGCTGGCCCGCATTCCCCAACCGGAACAACCACAGCCCGATCGAGATCCGAACCCGTTATTACGCCTTCGAGGGAAAGTGTTTTGTGATCAGCGCTGCAGGGGTTTTCAGCGAGGGGATGATGGACATGTTGTGCCCGACCTCCGAACAGAAGGCCAAGGTGGTTGGCAGCGGGGCCTTCTCGTCGATCATTGGCCCGACCGGAGAATATCTCGCAGGCCCCGACACGGGTGGAGAGAAGATCCTTTACGCGGAGGTCGATCCGGAGGTTACGATCTTCGAAAAAATCGGTCAAGATGTGACCGGGCACTACAACCGCTTCGATCTCTTCACATTGGTCATCGATGACCGGGTGACAGGACGCGCGCCTGTCTTTAGCAGCGGTAAAGAGACGTTTCCCGAGCCCGGCGTCTCCTATGGGCAGGAGCCCGATGAGGTGGAAGCCGCCTCGTTTTCTTCCCAAGCGGAGGAGCGCGGCTTCAAACCGGTCGCTTTTCGGAGCAAGCTTCAATCTTAACCCCGATCCGAAAACCTTTTTAGGAGGAACGATACTCGGAGCCGCTCCGCATAACTGCCTCGCCCTCCTTTGGAGGGAGAGGATCAAAGGTGAGGGTGGTGCGCGTGCATTTTGCCCTCACCCTCGCCCTCTCCCGCGAGCGGGAGAGGGAGTTTGCTGATGCGCCGTGCAAATTTAGTTCGGATCAGGGTTAATTCCTCAGAAGCCTGCGGAAAAGGTTGGCGAAGGTTGTGAGCCGCTCTTTTCTCGAGCTCCTGGCCGTGCACGAGGAGGCGGACGAGCTTTTTCTCCGCCATCAGGAGGCGCTTCTCTCACTGGACATCCAAAGCGCAATGAGTATTCTGGGACGGTACGAGGGGAAGCTCCTGGCTCACATGCGGGATGAGGAGGCGCTTTTACTTCCCGTCTACCAGGCGAGAACCAAAGACGTTCCCGGTGGGCCGCTGGAGTTGTTTTTGGGAGAGCATAGGAAGATGCGGGGATTCATCGAGGAGTTTCACGCCACGCTGGCGCAGCTATGCGCTCAAGATGGGTCGACCCTGAAGCGTTCCGTTATCGGCCTGTTGGACCGACAGTGCATGTACAAACACCTCGTGGAACACCACAACCTCAGGGAAAAGAATATCCTCTATCCCTGGCTTGACCGGATCACGTCCGAAGAGGAACGCGCGGAGCTGCTCGTGCGCTGCGGGCACCCATCCGAAACTGCCTAGCCCGGATACAGCCAAGCAACGCCCTCGGGGCGAGCCCCTTCAGTCGAGGGCAATAAGCCTCTGCCTTGAGGAGGCCTTCAAACGAAACGATCACACTTTCACTTCGAAGCCCGAGGAGGACGAGGAGGAAGGCCGCGGCCGATGGACTAAGCTCTCTCGGGAAGCGCGCTCTCGCCTGCGGCCGATAGGTTCGTGCCATGAGTCGTGCCGTTTGTAATCGGACGTCCGCAGCCTCGCTCGCGCTCCCCTCGGTCGCGCACAAGGACGTCCACGGCCTTCCTTGTCGGCCCCCGAGGAGCTTTCAGAGGAATGCGGGCTAGCTGGTCAGCGCGGCCCAACCAGTGCGGCGATTCCGTGAGGCCGGCGGGGAACTTTGATGGTTCCTGCCGCCGTTCGTCGCTGAGCATCCACGATGGTCACGGAATGGGAGTGCTCATTGGTCACGAACAAGGTCCCGTTCGGGGTCGCCGTAACGTGATAGGGTTCATCTCCGGCGGGCACCGAAGCGATGACGCGCCGCTCCTTCAGCGACAGCGCAAGCACGGCCTTGTGCCCGTGGTCGCTAAACCACATCTCCTGCGCCTCCCTGGAGACGTAGTTGCCGTCGCGGCCGCGTTTGGGCGAGTGAAAGGGGTATTTGCCGAGCTCGATCGAGCCAACGGATTTCCGGGTGGCGACATCTACATAGTCGACACGCGAGTCGGGGATGTGGACAAAGCCGGAATTCGTCACCCACGCGGTATGGCCGTCCGGGCTTAGCGTGATGTCGTGGGCGTTGGCCCCCGTGTCGATGAGCGCTACCCGCTTGCCCGTGGCGAGGTCGATGACGCCCACGCGTGGGTCGCCTTGCTTGTAAGGCCGGTTTGTCACCGTAAACCATAGCTCCTTGTCATCGGAAGAGATCGAGAGGTCATGCTGCGCCCGGCCGATCTCCAAGCGCCTTATCATTTTCCATGTTCCGACCTCGATCACGCCGACGAACGTATCCTGCTCGTGGCAAACATAGAGGGTGCGGCTGTCCGAGGTAAACGCGAGATCGTGCGGTTGGCGTCCCACCGGGATGCGGGCAGCTTCGATAAGTCGCTGGGTGTCAATGATCGAGACCTCTCTGGAGCGGCGGTCGCTCGTGGCGACCCAACGGCCATCCGGTGAGATCGCCAGATTGTGGGGTTCTTTGCCCACCGCGATCTGCTTGATCGGCTCCAGATTAGGAACTTGACCACGAAAGACGTTGATGGTGTTGGTTCCCATCGAGGTGACGAAAAGGGTCACGGTTTCCTGGGTGCTGGCAGGTCTCGGCGCCAGACCGATGAAAATGGCTGCCAGCATGGTAAGGATCGTCTGTCGTCTCATTCTCTATTTCCTCCTGAGTCCCTCGAAAGCTCCTCGGGGGGCCGAGCCGTCAGGCCGCGGCAAGGGGACTGGCTCGCTTGCGTGCCTGTCCCCGTCAGGAAGCTCCCTCGGGGAACGCGCTCTCGGCTGCGGCCGATGGGTTGTCCTCGCTTCGCTCGGAATTTCAGATTGCA
>JACPAM010000309.1 GCA_016180805.1 Deltaproteobacteria bacterium
GCTTTGAAGATCGACGGAAGGTACACGTTTAAGGCTCCACGGGACAAGGTTTGGGAGATAGTGCTCGATCCTAAAATCATCGCCCAGTGCATGCCGGGCTGCGAGGGTCTCACGGCGATCGGTCCGGATCGCTATGAGGCGACGATGAAGATCGGTATCGCTGCCGTTAAAGGAACCTACAAGGGCAAGGTCACCATCAAAGACAAGCAGCCACCGGCCCATTATGTCCTCAGCGGAGAAGGCTCCGGCGGGCCGGGCTTTTTGCAGGGAGATATGGCCGTTGATTTGGAGGAACAGGACGGTCAGACGCTTCTCAAATACAGCGCCGACGCCAAGGTGGGAGGGCTGATCGCCGGGGTGGGGCAGAGAATGCTTGGCGGCGTCGCCAAGATGATGGTGGATCAGTTCTTCAAGAAGATGGAGAGCTTTCTTGGATGAGGTTGCGCCGAGGATCGATCGGAATGTCGTTGACGCGCACCTCGTAGTGAAGGTGCGGGCTCGTGCTCTTTCCCGTGTTGCCGACATCCGCGATCAGCTCTCCCTTACTGACGCGCTGGCCCTCTTTGACGTGGATTTTCGACAGATGCGCGTAGAGGGTCGTGATCCCCTCGCCGTGATTTAAGACCACGGTCTTTCCGTTGCCGTTACTTGAGCCCGCCTGTACCACAACCCCGTCCCCGGGGGCGTGGATGGGGGTCCCGATAGGCTTCGGAATGTCAAGGCCGGAGTGAAACACCGGTTTCTCCGTCCACGGGTCTTTTCTCGTGCCGATTCCGGAGCTGACCCGGCCGCTGGTGGGCCAAGCCGTAGGCACCGACGCGATTAGCCGCTCCAGCTCGCCGCGCAGCGACGCCAGGCTCTTTTCTAGCTCCTCTAACGGGAAGTGACCGTTACTGGAGGCTCGGTGCTTGGGCGGCAGGGAGGCGCCCACCTTTTTCTGGAGCGATTTCCAGTCAGCGAGCAAATCCTGAATATTCCCGGCCATCCCCTGCAAGTCGGTGAGCTTTGCGCTCTCGATTCGGAGTTTCGCTTCCTGACTGGAATCGGCAAGTTGGCTCTTCATCTCTTTCAACTGAAGGCGCGCCGACAGGTAATCCGCTACCATCCAGCCGCTAAGGCCCAACAGCGTAGCCCCACCGGCAAGGATCACCAGCAGCGATCTCTTGGACACGACGAGGCGGCGGATTCGGGTATCGCGCTGCGGTAGGATAAGGACCGAGTATGCTCTAGCCATGACCTGCCTCCTGTGAACTCTTGTAAGCTACTCGAAGCTCGTCTGCTTTCATCTTGCAGTGGCCGTCAAAGATGCCCCCCTCCTCCAAGACCAGAACGGGAGTTGCTATATCGCCGGAGAGGCGCGCCGTCGCTTTTAGCTCGACCCTTTCGTTCGCAATGATGCTCCCGCTGACCTGTCCGCTCACGATCAAGACGCCCACCTGCACGTCGCCTTGGACCTCAGCGGTTTCCCCGATTAGAAGCGTACCCGATGAGCGGATCTCACCTTGGAACTTACCGTTCAGAACCAGAGTTCCGGCGAAGGTTACGCGCCCTTCCAGATCACACCCCTGCTCGACAATCGAGGTCGAGGCCGAGTTGGGGGTCGCGTTGTTCCCCTTCCAGCGCCACATTGCGCTTAAAAACGCCTTTCCATGGCTCGGCAAAACGGCGAGATACTATCCCGACTGTCAGAGGCGTGTCAATGAATCGTTTCGGTATTTTTTGCCTCACGCTCCAAAGAGGCTGTTTTCTTATTAAAAATGGAGCAGTTGGCGTCCCTTGATTCCTCCGTCTAGAAACGCTAGGAAGGATGGAAATATGCCCCCCTCCGTAAGCGTAGTTATCCCCACATACAATCGTTGGCCGATGGTCCGTGAAGCGGTCGATTCCGTCCTTGCTCAGACCTTCGGAGACTTCGAGCTTATCGTCGTCGATGACGGCTCAGCGGATGGGACGGCACAAAAGTTTGCGGGATACGGTCCAAGGCTCAAGGTATTGCGCCAGCCGGGAAGAGGGGTGGCCGCGGCGCGCAATCTCGGGGTCAGAAGCTCGCTCGGTAAATACGTGGCCTTTCTCGATTCGGATGACCTGTGGCAGCGCCGCAAGCTGGAGGCCCAGGTGGCTTTCATGACCGCCCGGCCTGAGGTTCGGATCTGCCAGACCGAAGAAATATGGATACGTGGGGGACGCAGGATAAATCCAAAAACGCGACACCGAAAGCCTTCCGGCGATATCTTCCGCCCCAGCCTGGAGCTCTGTCTGGTAAGCCCCTCTGCGGTGATGATGACCCGCGAGCTTTTCAAGCAAGTGGGGGGGTTCGATGAGGCTTTTACGGTATGTGAGGACTACGATCTCTGGTTACGAATCGGGTTGGTTACGCCGGTTCCGCTCGTTGCCGAACCTCTGGTTATTAAGCGGGGTGGCCACGCCGATCAGCTTTCCCGCTCGACCTGGGGTCTCGATCGGTTTCGCGTCATGGCGCTTCGGAAACTACTCCGTTCGGGTCTTCGAGGCGAGAAGAGGAGGTGGGTCATGGAGGTGCTGGAGAAAAAGGTGACTATTCTGGCTCAGGGAGCAAGGAAGAGAGGCCGGATGGGGGAGGCGGCGGCGTATGAGGCAATATTGGGAGAGTTCGTTGGGTTATTGGGTTCGTGGGGTTTGTTGGGTTTTAGTCAATCCAAAACTCAATTAACTCAAGAAACTCAATCAACTCAAAAAGCTCAACGAAGGTAACGAGCTTAATGGACGCGACAAGCTCAATAAACGACATCATTGTGGGATACGCCAAAGAAAAGGGGTTTCACCAACAAACTTTGGAGCGGTGGCTGAACCTGGCTGAGGCGGACCGGGAAGCGATTCTGGGCTTGGCTCAAGGTTTAAAGCCGAGCGAGAACCACCTGCGCGATTTTCTCGACTGGCTCGATGAGATTTCGCTGCGGGACGGCCTCAGCCCCCGGGACGTTCTCAGCAGCGAGCCGCTCGTCCGGATATTTTCCGACCCCCGTTTGAGCCGTAGTGATAAGCTTAAGCGCATCAAAGAGGAAGTCAGGCGGTTGAGATTCCCCCGTTTGAGCCGGATTGAGGATGCCATTCAGCAGACGGTGCGCGACATGGGGCTTAGCTCACGGATCCAGGTCATTATTCCGCCCGGCCTGGAAGGGGGGACCGTGACCGTCCAGTTAAAGTCGGCAAGCTACGAGGAGTTGAAGCGGCTGGTTGTGGAGCTTGGGCGGGCGTCGGAAACCGACCGTGCCCGCAGGCTGTTCGAGCTTTTGCGGGGTGACGGTTGACCCCGATCCTCGCGCGCGTCGAAACACGGATGGCAAACGAACTACAAGAAGTCGTCGTTGAGGCCGGTTCGGAGCACAGCCCGATCTTCCGAAACCTGAAGCGGGCCTTACCGCACGTTCCCTTCACCGTGGTCGAGGATCCGAAAGCATCCTGGGCATCCTTGGCTGGGGCGCACGATCCCATGGGCAGTGGAAAGAAACGCCTTTTTTTGGTGCGCCACAGAGGCGAGTTCCTGAAGAAATGTCCCGGCAGCGAAGGGCAGGTTTGCTGCAACTATTTCGTCGTTAATTTCGCGAGCAACTGCCCTATGGAGTGCAGCTACTGCTACTTGCAGGAGTATTTGGCCAATAACCCCGCGCTTAAGGTCTTCAGCAACATGGGAGACTTAATGGCCGAAGCCGACCGTTTGTTCAGCCGGCAGCGCCGTTTTTTCTTTCGCATCGGTACGGGAGAGATAACGGATAGCCTCGCGTTGGATCCCTATACCGGTTTTTGTGCCGAGGTCATTCCCTTTTTCGCCGCGCAACCGAACGCGCTCCTCGAACTTAAGACCAAGACCGATCGGGTCGAAGGGCTTCTGGGGCTCAGCCCGAAAGGCCGGGTCGTGGTCTCATGGTCGATGAACCCGCCGCGGGTCATCGACGACGAAGAGCACCTGACGGCTTCCTTTGAGCGCAGGCTGGCTGCCGCGCGCCGCTGTCAGGAGGCAGGGTACCGGCTGGGGTTCCACTTCGATCCCATGATCGAGTATCCGGGTTGGGAGGCGGATTATCGTGAGGCGGTGGAGCGGATTTTTGCGACGATCGACCACCGCCGGGTCGCCTGGGTCAGCCTGGGGGTGCTGCGAAGCACTCCAGGCTTGAAGCGGATCATGCGGCAACGGTTTCCTTCTACGCGCTTGCTCGCGGGCGAGCATGTTTCCTGTGCCGACGGCAAAATGCGTTATTTCCAACCCCTCAGGGTGAGCATGTACCGTAAGATGCTCATCTGGATTCGCGCCGCCGCACCGGCGGTTTTCGTCTACCTGTGCATGGAATCGAAGGAAGTTTGGCAGCAGGTCTTTGGCTTCGCCCCGAGCTGCGAGAAGGAGCTCGGGAACCAGATGCTGGCGCGCGAGTGAAACCGACGACTTCCCGAAAATGGCCGCTCCGTTGCGCAAAGAGCTGTTCCGAGGGACCGAGCCCTCAGGCCGCGGCCGAGGGGACTGGCTCGCTTGCGTGCCTGTCCCCGTCACTAGGCTCCCTCGGCAAGCGCGCTCTTCGCTGCGGCCGATGGGCCTGTGCCATGAGTCGCGCCGTTTGTAAGCGGACGTCCGCAGCCTCGCTCGCGCTCCGCTCGGTGGCGGACAAGTACGTCCGCAGCCTTCAGCCTCGCCCCCTCGAAAGTCCACACCACGGTTTTCGCCACAGAGCCTCAAATGTCTTGTGCCGGTCGTCCCGAATCGTGTATTTTATTAAGAAGGCAACAGGAAATAGGCAATAGTAAAAAACGAAAAGGAATGGGCGGTTCGGGTACGGGCGATTCGCGAATCGCCCCTACAACCTGATGCCTCTTGCCTAAAACCATGCTTGGTTTAATCAAAAAGATCGTCGGCACCAAGAACGAGCGCGAGCTTAAGCGCATCCGTCCGATCGTCGGACAGGTCAACGCCCTGGAGCCGGAATACGAAAAGCTCAGCAACGCGGAGCTAAAGGCCAAAACGGAGGATCTCAAAAAGCGGCTTCAGGAGGGAACGGAGTCGCTGCGCGCCTCGCTCGCTGAGGCCGAGGTGCGCGCCTCGGCGGCAAGCGGAGAGGAGCGGGAGGAGCTAAAGCGCGAGGTCGACAAGCTCGACAAGGAACTGCGGGAGCTTGAAGGCGAGGTCCTGGCGGATATTTTACCCGAGGCCTTTGCTGCCGTGCGCGAGGCCTCCAAGCGCACCACCGGCATGCGCCACTTCGACGTCCAGATCCTGGGCGGCGTGGTGCTGCACGAGGGGAAAATCGCCGAGATGAAGACGGGCGAAGGCAAAACGCTCGTCGCCACGTTCGCGCTTTATCTCAATGCCTTGACGGGAAGAGGCGCGCATCTGGTGACCGTAAACGATTATCTGGCGCGCCGCGACGTCCAGTGGATGGGTCCCATCTACCACCTGCTCGGCCTTTCCGTTGCCTCCATTGTCCATGAGGCAAGCTTTCTCTTCGACCCGACGTACATCCCCAAGGACTACCGTTTTCTCAATCTGCGCCCGATCACGCGGCAGGAGGCCTATCGGGCGGATATCACCTACGGGACCAACAATGAATTCGGGTTCGACTACCTGCGCGACAACATGAAATTCTCCCTGGAGGAGTATGTCCAGCGGGAGCTCAACTTCGCCATCGTCGACGAGGTCGATAACATCCTGATCGACGAGGCGCGCACGCCGCTCATCATCTCCGGCCCCGCCGAAGAGTCGACCGACAAGTACTACGTGATCGACCGGATCATCCCCAAGCTTCAGCGGGGAGCGGTGATCCAGGGCGATCCCTCCCAGGAAAAGCGCGCCGCCATCGAGGCGCTGGGAGATTACACGGTCGATGAGAAGAGCAAGACCGTGACGCTGACGGAATCCGGCGTGGCGAAGGTCGAGCGCTTGCTCGGCATTCACAACCTGTACGATCCGCGTCATATCGATACCCTGCATCACGTGCACCAGGCGCTCAAGGCTCACGCCCTGTTCAAGCGCGATGTCGACTACGTCATCAAGGACGGCGAGGCGATCATCGTCGACGAGTTCACGGGTCGGCTGATGCCGGGCCGGCGCTGGTCTGACGGGCTTCACCAGGCGGTCGAAGCCAGAGAAGGGGTGCGCATCCGCGAGGAGAACCAGACGCTGGCGACGATCACCATCCAGAACTATTTCCGCATGTACAAGAAGCTGGCGGGCATGACCGGCACGGCCGACACCGAGGCCACGGAGTTCAAAAAGATCTACAAGCTCGATGTCGTCGTGGTCCCGACGCACCGCAGGATGATCCGCACGGACAACCCGGACGTGGTGTATAAAACCGAGCGGGAGAAATTCGACGCGGTGGTCGAGGAGATCGCGGCTTGCCACGAGAAGGGGCAGCCCGCGCTCGTAGGGACGACTTCGGTGGCCAAATCCGAGCGGCTCTCCCGCATGCTCAAGAAAAAGGGCGTCCGCCACAACGTCCTCAATGCGGTGAATCACGAGGCGGAGGCGACGATCATCGCCCAGGCGGGAAGGTTCGGGGCGGTGACGATCGCCACGAACATGGCCGGACGCGGGACCGATATTCTGCTCGGCGGGAATCCGGAATTCCTCGCCCGGTCGGAT
Source organism: Deltaproteobacteria bacterium (assembly GCA_016180805.1). Taxonomy (GTDB): domain Bacteria; phylum Desulfobacterota; class Binatia; order UBA9968; family UBA9968; genus 2-12-FULL-57-22. The sequence goes on from JACPAM010000309.1 coordinate 6,608, forward strand.
ATGGAGAACGAATGGATCAGCCGGGCTTCCAAGCTTCCGCTCCAGGGGGGAACGCGGTACGAGGATGCCCTGCGGGAGTTCAAGGAGAAATACGAGGAGGAGGTGCAGCGGGCGGAGTCGCGTTATCGTAAGGAGGCGGAGATCCATGAGCAGAGGCGGACAGACGCGCTCAGGCGATCCACCGAGATCCAGCGCCAGCTCAAGGAGCTCTCTCCCTTCCGGGAGCTCAGACAGAAATACGAGGACATCTCTGCCACCGAACTCATCGAGGCCCTGCACGAGCTGCGCAGCATTCCGGAGCGCTATTTGCAGGTGAAAGAGGGCCTGGAGTCCTCGCTGCTGGAGGCAGCGGACTCGGGAGGGCTGGAAACCCGCCGCGCCTTCGAAGAGGCGCTGCACGCCTTCGGTGAATATCTGGAGCGATGGCAGGAGGCCGACGGCGGAAGGCGCGAGCTGATGGAGGCTTTGGATGAGCGCAGGCGCAACTACGAGCAGCGGGTGAGCGATTACGAGTTCGCGGTGACGAACCTGCTTCTGTCCCAGGGCGGGAACGCGCCGGTTGTGGCCGAATACGAGGCGGCGCGCACGGAGTTCGAGCAGGCGGAGGCGCGCTGCGAAGAGATTCGCCGACCCTACGAGGAGGCGCTCCGCCAGGCGCAGCGCAATTATGAGACCAAGCGCCAGGAATATGTGCGCGCCGTCGAGGAGATTCGCGAGCAACTGGAGAAGGCGCCCGAAGCCTACCGGCAGCGTTATGAGGAGATTTTGGCGCGCTACAAAACAGTGTGCGCCGAGGAGCGGGAGAAGGTGATCGGCGCGGGCGGGCTGCACATCCTGGGCACCGAGCGGCATGAGAGCCGGCGGATCGACAACCAGCTGCGCGGGCGCTCGGGGCGCCAGGGGGATCCGGGTTCCTCGCGTTTCTATCTCTCTCTTGAAGACGATCTCATGCGGATCTTCGGCGCGGACCGGATCCAGTCGATCATGAACCGGCTCGGGATGGAGGAGGGGGTGCCCATCGAGCACGGGCTCGTGACGCGGGCCATCGAAAACGCGCAAAAAAAGGTCGAGGCGCACAACTTCGATATCCGAAAGCATCTCCTGGAGTACGACGACGTGATGAACAAGCAGCGCGAGGTGATCTATCATCGCAGGAGAGAAGTCCTCAAAGGGGAGAACCTCAAAGAGGAGATCCTCGATATGGCGCAGGGCCTGGCCGAAGAGATCGTCGCGCGCTACGCCGCCAAAGAGCTCGATCCGTCCGAGTGGGATGTGGGCGCATTCAGCGAGGTCTTGAATCACCAGTTCAATTTCCGTCTCGACCTAAAGCCGGAGGAACGGGAGACTCTGAGTCCCGAGCGGTTGCAAGAGTTGGTCGTGGAGCGGGTGGCGCAGGTCTACCAGGGAAAAGAGGGGCGCTTCGGT
>JACPAM010000310.1 GCA_016180805.1 Deltaproteobacteria bacterium
AATACAAAGCTGTTGTCGTAGATCTCCTCGGCTTTCTTCCTCACTTTCGTGCCGGCCTGGCGGGCAAGGTCGACGGATTCGGCCACCGCTCCTTCGGGAATGAGCATGCGCCGGTCCACGATCTCCCTCGCGTAAGCGTCGTAGGAGACTTGCAGGGCTTCCTGGTCCTTGACCTTCATCGCCTTCGCGATGGAGGCCTTCGCTTTGTCGGGATTTTTCTCCACGAAGTGGAGCGCTTCGGCAAAGGCGGCGACGACCCGTTGGACCAGTCCCGGCCGCTCCCGAAGGATCCGGTGATTGGCGTGAACCGAACTGTAAATGAACGGAAGATCCAGGTCGATCAGGCGGTAGATCACGTTGAAGCCGTCGTTTTTCGCCCGGGCATCCAATGGCGGCGTGACCACGATCGCATGGACCACCCCCGCCGCCATCGCCTGATAACGCTCGGACTGGCTGCCGCCGATCGGGCGGACGGTGACCTCGTCCGTCGTGAGATTGAACTTTCGAATTACCACCCGAGAAAGGCGAGCGCTCAAATCGCCCGGCCGCGTCACGCCGATTACTTTTCCTTTAAGATCTTCGCCTCTACGGATCTCCTTGTGGCCCACCAGCACATACGGGAGCTTGACCAAAGGCGCGGCCACGAGCTTCGCTTCGATACCGGTCGCCATCCCGGGAATCGTGGCGTCCGCCGCGCAGTAGAGAAACTGGATCTCGTCAGATGCCAGCGCGGCCAGGGAGGGGCCGCTGCCGCGAATGTAGATATGCTCGATCCTGATCCCGTATGGATCAAACAGCTTGTGGTCCAGAGCCGTGTAGAGATGCACAAAGCCGCCGGAGACCGCGCAGGTGGCAATTCGCAACGTGACCGGTTTCTCTCCCGGTTTGGCCACATAAGGATTGGCTTGGGACTCGGCGCCCACGAGCAAAAGTCCAACCACAAACAAGGAAACTAAAAATCCTTTCATCGCTTTTGTTTCCTTTCTATTCCGTCGCTGCGAACCAGACTTAAACGTTAAAGCGGAACCGGATGATGTCCCCGTCCTGAACCAGATAATCTTTCCCTTCGAGGCGGAGCTTGCCGGCTTCGCGGCACTTGGCCTCGCTCCCGAGGTTGATAAAATCGTCGTAGGCCATGACCTCGGCGCGGATGAACCCTCGCTCCATGTCGCTGTGAATCTTTCCCGCAGCCCTTTTCGCCGGCGTTCCGCGCTTGATCGTCCAGGCGCGAAGTTCCTCCGAGACCGTGGTGAAAAAGGTCACGAGATCGAGCAGGTCGAAAGCCGCCCGGATAAACCGCTCTCGGGCAGGCTCCTCGATGCCCATTTCTTTTAGAAAAGCCCCGCGATCCGCCTCCTCGAGCTGGGCGATCTCCATCTCCACCCGCCCCGCCATCTGGATTCCGGCAATGCCGCAGCGCCGAAGCTCCTCCTGGTAAGCGGAAGGCAGGGGCTTTCCCGCGCGCTCATCCGAAGTGTTGAACAGAGCGAGGACGGGTTTGCGGCTGAGCAGGCCGAATCCCGAAAGCAGCGATTCCTCTTCGGGCGTCATGGAAAGCTCCCTGAGACCCCGCTCGCTTTCGAGAAGCCCGAAACAGCGCTCGAGCAGTTTGATCTCGATCTCGCTTCCCCTTTCTTTCTTGAGTCTCGAAAGGCGCTTTTCCACCACTCCGAGATCGGCGAGAATCATCTCGGCCACAAGGTCCTTCAGCTCCCTCACGGGGCTGGCCGCCGCAGTGAAATCGCTGAGGACCAGCGTCACCGCATCGACCTCCCGCACTTGACCCGGAACCGAGGTGGCCGCTTTTTGTCTCTCTCCCCCGGACTCCGCGGGGAAATCCGCGAAGGTAATCTCGGCGGGAGTCGTCTTCTTGGGCCGAAAGATCTTCGCCAGACGATCAAATCGCGGGTCGGGGACTTTGATCACGCCGAGGTGAATCTCCCCGCGAAAACCGGCGCTGAACTCCCCGACCGGAGCCCGCTGTCCGGTCAGGGCATTGAAGATGGTTGTCTTGCCGGATCCTCGATGCCCGATCAGACCCACTCTCATCGGCTATTCTCCCGATCCAGCCCGCAATCCTCGGAAAGCTCCCTCGGGAAGCGCGCTCTCGGCTGCGGCCGATGGGTTTGTGCCATGAGTCGTATCGTTTGTAATCGGACGTCCGCAGCCTCGCTCGCGCTCCCCTCGGTCGCCCAATCGGTTGAGGGGGCGAGCCGCGATTTTTATTTTTTGCCCTCGCCCGGAGAGGCTTGCCCCCGAGACCGGTGAATTATGGCGAAAACTCACCGCCGCTACCTTTCAAAACCCATTGCGCCACCTCGTCGTGCCGGGGAAACCAGACTTCGGAGAAGCCCTTCATGTACCGCAGGATCTCGGCCACCATGGCTGACATGAGGGGGCGCCCGCCGAAATGCGCATGGAAGGTGAGATTGATCATCCCCGTCCGCTCGGTGCGGTAGAGAAAATCGAAGGTGTCCTTGTAGACCTGATAGAAGACTCTCGGGCTCGAGCGCAGCGTCCGGTTGTCCGTAAAATCGCTGTGCGGAATGTCGTTGTAGTCGCCATGCCAGAGACAGCCTTCTTCGGCGAGCAACGCGGCCGTGTGCGGAGTCGGTGTGGCCCTGGGACTGAACCACCCCACGGGCCTCACTCCCGTCGCGCCTTCCAAAAGAGCCAGGCACCTTCGGATCGTGGCCCTTTCGTCCTCAGGCGAAAGATAGGGCAGAAAACCGTCCTGAGTGTAGCCATGGCCGGCAAGCTCGTGGCCCTTTTGGTGAAGCTCTCTGACTGCTTCGGCAAAAAGCTCCACCGACCTCCCGCTCACGCACACCGTAGAGCGCACCCCGAACTCGTCCAGGAGCCTCATGATCCGCCAGATCCCGGTCCTGCCCCCGTACTCCGACCAGGAAACCCCGATGAGATCGGGAGTCCCCTCCCTCAGAGGCGAAGTCATCGGCGAATAAGGCGGCGCTTTGCCCTCCGACCAGGACTCAAACATGACGGTGACCAGCACAGCGATCCTCGAGCCGTTTGGCCAGGAGAAAATCCCGTCTTTCATCTTGTCTTTTCCAAATTTCTTTACTAAGAGCGTGCTGAAGAAGAGTTTTTCATGCTTCGACTAGCTCAGCATGAACGGAAATTCTTCGATGTTTTCAACACTCGCTCCGTTCGACAAGCTCACGACACTTCGAAGTATGGCGAGCACCGTCGAGCCGTTCGCCCTGAGTGAGTCGAAGGGTGAACGGAAGCTTTTTTCACCAACCTGCTAAGGCGAAGGTCCTCGGAATTCGCTCCGCCAAAGCTCCCGGGCGCGATCGAGATCCTCCGGAGGAATCCTGAGGTCCACCGAAGAGGCGTTCTCCCGCATCTGCGCGGCGTTCCGGGCACCCGGAATCACGACGCTGACGGCGGGATGAGCCAGACAAAAAGCGAGCGCTGCCTGGACAAGAGACTTCACCGGCCCTCTGACCAGGAAGCGCAGCCTCTCGACTTTCTCAAGCTCGTTCTGAAAGCGATCGCCGGCGAAGTTCCGCGCCCGCACGTCGTCATCTTGAAACCGCGCCTGATCCGCCGGCGTAAACTTGCCGGTCAGCAGGCCGCGCCTGAGCGGCACACGGGCGATCACGCCGACATTGGCCCGTTGAGCAAGCGGAAAAACCTCCCCGGCGAATTCCTGAGCCAACAGGTTGTATTCGACCTGGATGGCATCCGAGCGGCCTCCTTTCACCGCAGCGACACCCTCTTCTACCGAGTTGATGGAAACCCCGTAGTATCGGATCTTGCCCTCTTTCTTCCGCCGCTCTAAAAGCTCCCAGACCTCGCCTCGCTCAATGACTTCGACGGTCGCGTTGTGGAGTTGATAGCGATCAACGTAGTCGGTCTGGAGGCGCTTCAGGCTCGCCTCCAGCACCCGGCCGATATAGGCGGGAGAGAAATCCCGCTTACCCCGGTTCGGGCCGACCATGACGTTTCCGCCCTTGGTGGCGAGGATGACCTTGTCCCGTCGTCCCTTGAGCGCATCTCCCAAGAGCGTCTCGGAATAGCCCGCGCCGTACGCATCCGAGGTGTCGATGAAGTTGACCCCGAGATCCAGCGCGGCATCGATGGCAGAGCGCGATTCCTCATCCCGCATCGGGCCAAAGTGACCCGCGTGCACCATGGTGCCCAAACCAATCGCGCTGACCCTGAGTCCTGTTCTCCCCAGCACCCGGTATTCCATCGCGGCTTCCTTTCAACGCTCCAGGTTCTCAACGCTCGGGCGCCTCTTCAGGCGGTCGATCCAAGCGCGCACGGCGACCAGTTCCTCCGGCAGCGCAATCCCCAACTCCTCCAACATGATCACCCGCGGCGCGAAGGCGATGTCCCCGTATGAAAAGCGACCGGCCAGATAGTCTTTGCCCGCCAGGGCGTTGTTGACATAGGCCAGGCTCTCCAACATTCGCTGCCGAAACCGCTCGAGGTCGGCGGCTTCGAACTGGCGCCAGCCTTTGTTGTGAATGAAAATGTTCTCCGCCGGGCGCAAAAAGTTGGCGTCGCCGTAGTCCTCCCACTGCCGCACCTTGCCGCGGCGCGGCGGATCGGGATAGGTGAGCGCAGGCTCCGGATACTGTTCCTCGAGATACTCGTTGATGATCGTGGAGTCGTAAAGCAACGTGTCGCCGTCGCGCAGCACCGGAACGGTTCCGTTCGGGTTCAGGGCGAGAAACTCGGGCCGTTTTTGCTCCCTGGCCCTGAGATTGACGAGGATCGGTTCCCAGGAAAGGTTTTTCTCTTTCAGTGCGATCCGCACTTTCTGGCACCACGGTCAGGTGGGCCAATGGTACATCTGGATCATCAGTGCCTCCTCTCGCGCCTGCCCCGGGGGAGTAGCTTATGATTTGACTATGATGTCACTGCCCGGCCGGCTTTTCAATTCGCTCTTGAAGGTTTCACCCTCGTTTCTAACTGGGACCGTATGCCTCCGCCCCGAGCCAACGATACCAGAGCCCGGTGCCCGCCGCCGCCAATGCAAACAAGGCTCCCGCGGCCACAAAGGCAAAGCGAAACCCCTGAGCCTCGGCCACCCAGCCGACGATCAGAGGGGTCAAAAACGGGCAAAAGTTCCACCCCAGCCCCATGCTGGCCATCGCTACGGTGCGGTCGCCAGCTTGACTCCACTCCGTTGCCTGGACCTGATTCAACAGATCCAGGACGGCTCCGGCCGATCCCAAAAAGAAGATGCATAAGCCCAGCAGAACAAAATTGCCCGTCAAACCGCTAGCGACGAGAGAAACTCCGAGCCCCGCCATCCCCACGGCGTAGATCCACTTCTGGCGCGCTATGGTGACCCAGGACCCGATCAGGAGACCGATCAGGATCGGACCCAGGGAGCGGAACGAAACCGTCACCCCGATCCACTGCTCGCCGAACTCGAGATAGGCCAGATACAGCGGATAGACGCTTATTGTGATCGCTAAAGGTATCGCGGCCGCATACGAAGCCGTGATCGCAAGCCATACGCGCCGATGGCGGAGCAACTCGCCGATTCCCACCGTGATCTTCCAGATGTTTCGGCCGCTCGGCTTGGATTTAAGCCGGGGTAGAGCAAAACCAAAGAGGGTGCAGAGCACAGCTAAAGAGGTGAGCAGGACAAAGGATCTGTGATAGCCAACGAACGCTGCCGCCACCCCGGCGAGGCTCTGGCCGATGAGCGAACCGCTATAGTTCGACGCCGAAAGCCGCCCCAGTCTTTTCCCCAGGCTCGCGCCTCCCAACTGGCTGGCGAGCGACTGGATGGCGGCCCAGAAGATGCTCCGCGAAAAGTACGCCAGCGTCTGGGCCAGCAACAGAAGTCGATAATCCGCCGCATGGGTGAGCGCGAGCGCCGCCAGGACCATGAGGAAAAAGCAGCCTTTCAGCACCCGCCGTTCTCCGAAACGATCCGAGAGCGCGCTGCCGAAAAGCCGGGCCACGATCTCGGCCGCAACCGGCAGCGCCACGAGGCTGCTGATCTGCAGGATCGAATAGCCCAAGGTGAGAGCATAGAGGGGGAGGAGCACCTGGAACATGCCCATGCAGGTATTCCAGAGCCCCGCGCTGGTATAAAATGCCAGGACAGTGTAGGTTGGAACGCTAGGAGTCACCTGCTGTCGCTACCTTGGAGTGCTGCAAAGGCTCGCCAGGGTGTCGAGCCTACCCGATTACCGGCGACAAGGTCAACTCGAGTGAAAGGGCCGCTCCGGACCACGGCACCAGCGAAGGAGGCTGTCTGAAGGCGGATGGAATATAAAGAATTGGGCAGCACGGGAGTCAAGTTACCCGAGATCGGGCTCGGTACCTGGCAGTACCGCGGCGGCATAGAGCCGCTCAGAAAGGGCATCGCGCTGGGAGCCTTTGTGATCGACACCGCGGAGATGTACGGCACCGAGGAGGCGGTTGGCGAAGCCATACGGAGCCAGCGCGATCAGGTTTTCATCGCGACCAAGGTTTCGGGGAACCACTTACGTTACGACGACGTGATCAAAGCGGCGCAGCAAAGCTTGAAGCGGCTCGGCGTAAATTACGTCGATCTTTACCAGATTCACTGGCCCGACCCCGGAGTGCCAATCCGAGAGACCATGAGGGCGATGGAAACGCTAGTCGACGAGGGCAAGGTTAAGTTTATCGGCGTCAGCAACTTTTATCTGCGAAACTTGGAGGAAGCCCAGGCCTGCATGACCAAGTACAGGATCGTCTCGAACCAGGTGAAATACAGCCTTTTACAGCGCGGCATCGAGGAGGACATGCTACCCTATTGCCAGAAAAACCAGGTCACGATCATTGCCTACAGTCCGATCGGACGCGGCGAGCTAACCTCGAAGCCGCTCCTTCGCCAACGAGGCGCATTCAATATCCTCCAGAATATCGCACAGCAAACGGGTAAAACCATGGCTCAAGTGGCGCTCAACTGGTGCATCACTAAGCCCCACGTCATCGCCATCCCCAAGTCCGACCGAACCGAGCGCGTGGTCGAAAACTGCCAGGCATCGGGATGGAAACTATCAAAAGAGCAGCTCGCCGCCCTGGACCGGGCCTTCCAATAAAACCCTGAGTCCTCGCCTCATTTCAGCGACAGCCCCTCATTCCCTCGAAAGCTTGCCGGGGGCCGATCCGCCTCAGGCGGACGCGGCCGATGGATGAAGCTCCCTCGGGAAGCGCGCTCTCCGCTGCGGCCGATGCGTTCGTGCCATGAGTCGTACCGTCTGTAATCGGACGTCCGCAGCCTCGCTCGCGCTCCCC
>JACPAM010000311.1 GCA_016180805.1 Deltaproteobacteria bacterium
CCCCCGGCCGGACCAGCAGCCCATGTTCGCCAACCTCATCCAAAACTTGCCTGGTGGCAGTAACCTTTGCAGCCACTTTAAGCTGCGGCGCGGCGACGTCGAGCGCGGCTTTCGCGAGTCCGACCTGATCTTCGAGGACGTGTTTCGCTCGCCCGCGGCGCAACATGTGCCGCTGGAGCCCCATGTCACGTTGGCGCATTTTAGCGGCGGCAAGCTCACGCTTTGGAGCTCGACGCAGATGCCCCACGCCATCCGGGCGCAGATGGCCGAGTTGTTTAGGCTGCCGCTCTCGAGCGTGCGGGTCATCACGCACCCACTCGGCGGCGGCTTCGGCTCCAAGGGGTCGCTCAGGCTCGAGCCCATCACGGCGTTTTTGGCGCTCAAGGCCAACCGTCCGGTCAAGGTGACGCTTAAGCGCGAAGAGGAGTTCGTGACCGTGTGCAAGCACCCGGCAACGATTCGGCTCAAGACCGGGGTCAAAAAGGACGGCGCGCTCGTGGCCCGGCAGGTCACGGCCTACTTCAACACCGGCGCTTATACCGATATCGGCCCGGTGGTGGCGCGAAACGGCGGCTCGGCGATGTCGGGCCCTTATAGAGTCCCGCATGTAAAAATCGATTCGATGGCGGTGTGGACCAACCAGGTGCCGGCCGGGGCGCTGCGCGGCTTCGGCGTGCCGCAGGCTGTGTGGGCCTACGAGACGCAGATGGACATGATCGCGGAGCGGCTGGGCATGGACCCCGTGGAGCTCAGGCGGAAAAACCTCCTCCGCGACGGGGATCTCTTCGCCACCGGGGAAAGGCTCGAAGGTCTGCACTATGATTCGCTTTTGGAGCTGGCTGCGGCCTCTGTCGGCTGGACCCAAAGCGACGCCCGCTGGCTCCGTAAGGACGCGGTTCCGAGCCACCCAAAGAACGTGCGGCGGGGCAAGGGGATCGCCCTGGTCATCAAGGCGACGATCACGCCCTCGACCTCATCGGCGGCACTCAAGCTTAACGAGGACGGCAGCCTCAACGTTTTGATCAGCAGCGTCGAGCTTGGCCAAGGGGCGAAGACCATCCTGGCACAGATCGCCGCGGAGTCGGCCGAGGTGCCGATCGAGTCCGTGTCGGTCTCCGATCCGGACACCGACGTGACCCCGTACGACCAGCAGACCAGCTCGAGCCGGACGACCTTCTCAATGGGGAACGCTGTCATGCGGGCGGCCGACGACTTGAAGCGTCAGCTGCGCGAGCATGCGGCGGAGCTTTTGGAGGTCGCCGTTGACGATCTCCAGATCCGGGAAGGGCGGGTCGAGGTTCGCGGCTCGCCAGACCGGGCGCTCGGCTATGGCGGCATTGTCGTGCGCAGCGGCCAGGGCAGCCTGATCGGCCGGGGCGCGTTCACCACGCGCGGCGGTTTGGATCTCGAGACCGGCCAGGGCATCGGCTCGGTCCACTGGCATCAAGGGGCGATCTCGTGCGAGGTGGAGGTCGACCTCGAAAGCGGCAAAGTCCGGGTGCTGGCGCTGCACCCATCGGTGTTCGCCGGCAGGGTGATCAACCCCCGGCTGTGCGAGCTGCAGCTCGAGGGCAGCGCGTTTTTCGGCGTCGGACAGGCGCTCTACGAGGAGATGATCTACGATGAGACCGGGCAGGTGCTCAACCGCAATCTCGCCGACTACACCATTCCCTCCTTCGAGGATATTCCGGCGAGCCTGAAGGCGGGTCTGTTGGAGGTCGAGGGCGCCCATGACATCCATGGAGTCGGTGAGACCCTGCTGCCGCCGGTGCTGGCGGCCATCGGCAACGCCGTCTACAACGCTACGGGCGCACGGATCAAGGACCTGCCGATCACGGCGGAGAAGCTTTTGCGGGAAATTTACGGGCGGTAAGCCGCGGGCGCGATCGAGGAGGAGCCATGAAGCAAATCGTCAAGCTGAAAGTCAACGGGGTGGAGCAGGAGGCCACGGTCGAGACGCGTCACACGCTGCTCGATGTGCTGCGGGGGGAATTCAAGCTCTTTGGCGCCCGGGAGGGCTGCGGCATCGGCATGTGCGGCGCGTGCACGGTGCTCCTCGACGGCAAGCCCGTAAGCTCGTGCGCACGGTGCTCCTCGACGGCAAGCCCGTAAGCTCGTGCCTGGTGCTGGCGGCGCTGGCCGAGGGCAAGGAGATCCTGACCATCGAAGGGCTCGCTACCGACGGCAAGCTCCATCCGATCCAGGAGGCGTTCATCGAGCATAACGCGTTTCAGTGCAGCTACTGCACGCCGGGATTTATCCTGACGACGAAGAGCTTACTGGAAGAAAATCCGAGCCCGACCGTCGAGCAGATAAGGGGGTATTTGGCCGGCAACCTCTGCCGCTGCGGGAGTTATGTGAAAATCCAGGATGCGGTTATGGACGCTGCGGCCCGCCTGCGCGGCGCCGCGCATCGGCTATTCTGATTCATGAAAAGGAACTGAAAGGCAATGCAAAGGAGGGACTTGCTCATGACGCGTCTCAGAGTTGATTCAATGATCCCGCTGCCGGCCGCCCTGGTCGGTGGAGTCATGGTTGTTTTGCTCGTTGCGGCCAGCGGCGAACCTGCTCAGGCACAGGAGCGGCGGCAGATCGGGGTGTTTGCGCTCAGGCCCGGCACGGGCAGTTACGGCTTTTCGCAGGTTCTCGCGGACCTCGTCAACAAATACAGTAAATCGGTTACCCTTCACCTGCGAACTACCAGCGGCGCAGCGGAGCATCTTAGAATCATGACAACGAAGCCCCAGGAACGGACCTCGAATATCTTCACTGCTGAGCTGGTGACGGTCTTATGGGCTCAGAAGGGGGTTGAGTTCTACAAGGAGCCGTATGCTGGTACTAGGGCGATCAGTCTGTTCTCGAACGCTACGCTCGCGCTGGCATCGTACGACCGCAACATAAGAACCAAGGACGACCTGATCGGCAAAAGGATCATGGCTTATCCGAGGTTCTTCAGCGCGGGGCGCATCGTGGAGGCGCTGGTCAAGGACGTGTGGAAGATCGGCGACCGCGTCACGTTGTCTCATGGCTTGCCTACGGTGGTAGTACGGGCCCTCGGCGACCGGACCGTCGATGTCGGGCAGGTAGATGTGGAGGGCATGCCGGGCGGGCCATGGCATGTAGGGGAGGAACTGAACCAGCTCCAAATCTTGAAACCCGGGATCTACTTCATGGGATTTACGCCGGAGGATTTTAAGGTCGCATCCAAGGTCCTCGGCGTGGATGTGCCCTCCGATGTGGTCAGTCCCGGTTCCTACGGCCCGAACCAGAAGGAGCCTATCCGCGGCATCGTGAGTGCGCTTTTCTGGGCGGCCGATGCGAGCATGGACCCCGGCATTGTTTATGAGATTACCCGGATTCTTTACGAGCGCGTCCAGGAGCTCAACCAGGCTTACCCTTCCTCTGTATTGATTCGGGACAAGATGGCTGCTCTCAATATGACCGCAGACTTCTTCCACCCGGGTGCTGCGACGTTTTTCAAGAAAGTGGGCGTGCCCATTGGCCTTAAGTAGTTAGCGGGCCGTCTGGGCCGGGAATCTCGCCGGCAGGACCCACCCGCATGTGGAACTGGTTCTGCCCAGAAGAGGTTCCAATGAGCCTCCGACGCCCGCCATTGCCTGTGTCGCGCCGATCTCCGGGCGGTCCGCTTCCGGATCCGGCCGCCAAACTTGCTCTGTAGGGCATCTTCATGGATGAGAAACTCGGATTTGTGCTGCGCGCGGTGGCCGTCGCCGTCGTAGCCTATCAGATGATTGAGGTCGTTCGCCTCTTGCTCGAGCCCTGGGATTTCCTCAACGCTCACCTCACCTTAGCTCTGATTCTAGCTTATTTGCCGTTAGTCAGGACCGGGGGCCGCTGGCGGCCCCTCGTGATCATCCTGTTGCTTCTGTCCGTGGCCGCTACCGGATACATGCACATCAACCGGCTTGCTCTGGAAATGCGCCAGGGATTCCCGGCTCCCGCGGACTCGGTCGCTGGAGCCATCTTGATCGTTTGTATCCTTGAGGCCTGCCGGAGAACTACGGGACCCGCCGTTCCTGTGCTGGCCCTGCTTTTCATTCTTTACGCCTTGATCGGGGTCTATCTCCCCGTGCCCCTGCACACGTATAGTTTCAGCCTCACCAGCGTGATCGCCGCCCTAACGACGAACCTCACCGGAGTTTACGGGCTGCTGCTCGAGATATCCGCGTACTACATTTTCCTCTTCGTGGTCATGGGCGGGATCATGCAGATTACAGCCGTGGCCAACTTCGTAAACCTCATGGGAAGCCTTGCCGCGCGCCTTCGGGGCGGCCCGGCGATGTCGGCGGTGGTCAGCAGCGCGCTTGTGGGCACCTGTCTCGGATCTACAGATGCCAACGTCGCCCTGACGGGCTCGTTCACAATTCCGTTGATGAAAAGGTCCGGCTACGCTCCCCACCAGGCCGGGGCGATAGAATCGGCGGCCTCGAATGGCGGGATGATTATGCCGCCCGTCATGGGTGCCGCAGCTTTTATCATGGCCGACTTTATCGGGGTTCCCTATTTTACCATTGCCGTAGCCGCAATCTTGCCTGCGATTCTTTACTTCTGCTCGGTCGGACTCTATGTCTATTTCACGGCGGTCAAGATGGGTCTGCAGCCCTCCGTAGAAGCGTTCGGGAGAGATCAGCTCAAACAGATCCTTATTACGGCGCCGGGGTTTCTTGCGCCGCTCGTCCTCATCACGGCCTTGCTGGCTCGCGGATACAGCCCGAGATACGCTGCCTTTTGGGCGGTGGTCACGGTCGTCGCCGCTGGCCTGTTGACTCCTGGGAAGCGGCCGTCACTGGGCCAGTGGGTTCAGGGGATCACCAACGGTGCTCTGACGGGGGCCAGTATCGCCATCTCCATCGTTTCTGTGGCGATGGTGGTTGAGATCATGACGCTGACGGGGTTGGGGTTTAGGCTTCCGGGCATGGTGGAGAGCTGGAGCCAGGGAAATCTGGGGCTGGCCCTGGTGATCACGGCCGCAGCGGCACTGATTCTAGGTATGGGCGTACCACCAGCCCCGGCGTATCTCATCGTCGCCATAACGGCCGCGCCTGTGCTCGTAAGACTGGGCGTGCCTTTGCTCACGGCGCATCTGTTCGTTTTTTATTACGCCGTCATGTCGATGGTAACCCCGCCCGTAGCTCCCGCGGCGGTCGTCGGTGCCCGGCTGGCGGGCGCAGGCTATCTGAAGACGGCCCTGGAAGCTTCAAAGGCCGCGGCAGCGGGCTTCGTGGTCCCGTTCATCTTTGTCGCAAGTCCAGTTTTCATATTCCAGCCCCAGGGCACCGGCGCCTGGATCATAACCTCGGCATTAGCGGGGTTGCTTTCGATCGTTTGTCTCCAAGCGGCGCTTGTCAATTGTTTCTTCACCGTGCTACGGCGCTTCGAGCGGGCGTTGTTTCTTGTTGCCGGGGTCTGCTTTTTCTGTCTGCTTTTTCTATTACTTGCTGGTTCAAGACACATATATCCCTTCTGTGGCCGGTATAGCGATTCTCCTGTTCGTCGTGCATCGGCAGGCTACCCAACGACGGATCTCTCCAAGTTCGGGACGACCCACATCGTTGAGTGCCCCGACGGCCTGACCGCTCCGCAAACCGGCGCTTTGCGGTCCTGCAGGCGAGATGTTCTTTGGCAGCAACAGTGCGAGAAGATAGTTTCAACATGTCAGGCGAGCACAAGTCACGGGTAGCAATTTTAACTGGCGGTAGCAGCGGTATTGGGTGGGGTTTGGCTATGCGGCTACAAGGTGAAGGCGCGCCTGCGAAATAAACTTGCCTGGACTGCTCTTGACAGGGGTATGATTCGGTTGGTATGTGGCAACCTAATCCGTTCCACAATGCCGGCTTATAGCAGGAGGAAGCCCCGCCATGATGGTTTGTCGTTACGATGAGGCACGCCTTTTACTCGTGCTCCAGATCGATCATTCGCGGGTCGCGGGATTATTCGCTGCCCATTGGGGCAACCAGGATTTCGCGAAACCCAGACCCTACGCGTCGATGGTGTTGGCGGCACAGGAGCATGACAGCGGATGGTGGGACTGGGAGATTAAGCCGACGCTAAACGACAAGGGTTATCCGCCCGACTACATCGGCAGCATCCGGCACCTGGGCCAAGGGGTCTGGCTCAATTTCTACCGCCACGGCATCGAGCGTGCGGCGGCTCGGGATCTCTACGCCGGATACAACGTGTCCATGCACGGCGAGGGGCTGCTCACTCAGGGCATGGGATTGCTCCCTTACATGCCGGACTACACGGTATACCCCGAGGTCCAGCAATTCATTCGCGAGCAGAAGGCGTTCCGCGAGAAAATGCTCGCCGACATGCGAAACGACAAAGAGTACAAGGACTTCGTATCCGAGGAGCAGTGCTGGACGAACTTCAAGTACATGGAAGTGTTCGATCAGATGGCCCAGTATGTCTGCAACCGCTATCCGTTCAATAGCACGGAGCGGAAGAACGGCCCGACGAACCAACTGAGCAACACCCCGGTTCCGGTTGGTCCGGGCGAGAAGGACGCGACTCTAACCGTCGATGTCCAAGACGAGAAGAACGCCATTGTCAAGCCGTATCCCTTCGACGTAGATCCCCTCGTGGTTTCCTTTCCCGCAAGGTTGGTTCCCAATCGCCCGTATTCTACGCATGAGGAATTTCTGGGGGATTTTTACAGAGGCGAGCGAGTAACCGTCACTTATCGTCTCCATGCGCCGTAGCTGAACCTCAGCTTTCTTCGGTTCTGGCAACCGGGCCGCCAAAGGGCTTGTGCGTGAAACCCGCAGCGGTATTTTTACAGCGCGTCCTTTTCCGTTACGCGGAGCCGCGGAAGGCATTCACTGCTGTTACCAGGGCTGGCGTGCCGCCGAACAGATAGGCTACCTCAACGGCTTCCTTGATCTCCGCTTCCGTTGCGCCGGCTGCCCGGGCACGGTTGGCAATCGCGGCCACCCCGTCGGGGTGACTCGTGAGCGCGTCCACGATCATCGTCATCAGGATTTTATACTTGGCCGGGATCGCCCCGTCCTTCAGCACGTGGTCGCGCTGGGCCAGGTACATCTCCGCAAACTGTGGATCGCGCTGTTGCAGGCTTTTTATCCATTCCGGGAGTGGGGCTTGTGCCATGGAATCCCTCCTTCACTGTAAGATCTGGCGTGAGTGCATTCCGCAAGCTTCTTTCGCTCAGCCACGACGTGCCGCATCGCGCCTGGAGCGCTTCCCCGTTGCTGGTCCGAAGTTATCCCGTATTCGATGACCGATCAAGCGGGTCACGGGTGGAGACTGAGAGTTAAAAGTGCATGGGGATCTCGAACGGGGCTCGGCACGCGGACCCGGGAGGGGATCGTGAGAGCTCGACGGCTACTCCTCAAAGGCAAGTTCCTATCACTCACCAGCTTGACTTAATGGCCATAATAGCTAATATGGCCACATATGGAACGAGAAAAAGCCAGCGTCGCACAAGCCAAAAACGCTCTTTCCAGCCTGATTAACAAAGTGGCCTATGGAAAAACGCGCGTTCTGTTGGAATCGCGAGGGAAACCCAAGGCGGCTCTTGTGAGCGCGGAAGATTTGGAGAGGCTTGAACAATTGGAACGAGAAAAAGAAAGCCCGGAAAGCCGCTTTCACATTCTGGCCCAAGCGCAGGCCCTGCGGCGAAAGATTTATCGCCGACGGAAGAAGGCACTCTCCGACTCGGCTAAACTTTTGAACCGTTTGCGCGAACAACGAGACCGTGGACTCTAGGATCTGCATTGACGCAAGCTTGGCGCTTAAGCTTGTCTTGTCCGAACCAGATAGCGACCAGGCGCAAGTTGAGTGGCAAAACTGGGTGAGCTCTGGAGTGGCGATCGCGGCTCCGTATCTTTTCATCTACGAAACCAGCTCCGTCCTGCGAAACCGCGTCTATCGAAAAGAGCTTACCCCTGGTGAAGCGGATGAAGCGTTTGGCATTCTTAGGGGCCTGGGTATTAGCTATCTTCATCCGCCGGCCATCCGGCAATTTGCCTGGGAGTTAGCCCGCCGCTTCAATCGACCCACTGCGTATGACTGCTTTTATCTGGCTTTAGCACAGCATCAAGGTTGCCCCCTCTGGACCGGCGACAAACGCCTGTACAACGCCGTGAAGAAAGAGTTGGGGTGGGTGCAATTTCTCGGTCGGTAGTTTGTCAGCCGCTCACCGGGAATCCATTCCTCAGCATTCTTTCATCCGACTTACGCTTTGGCTCACTGCGGAAAGGTGAAAAAAGAGAAGCCAAAAGAAGAGGCCGGGGTGGCCGATTTGAGCGGAATACGCAACGTGGAGATGTCGGGATATGCCGGGAAGCGAAACGTATATTAAGCTATTGGCCCACCTGAGCCTCTTTCCAGCTCCGGGCGACATCGCCGATAAGAAGCGCCAGGGAAAATAGGATGGCGAAGACTCCGAGGACAAAAACAAAGCGGCCCAGGGATTCGGCCTGGTTAAGAAGGCCGAGCCGGCCGAGCAAATAGTTCCAGTCGTGGTCGCCGCCGATGAGGGGGAGCGCCATCCACTTGGCGTCTGCGATGTAGATGGCGACATTGGTTAGATTCTCGCCGGTCCAGAAAAGGGTGACCGAAGCAGAGGCGCACTGCTCGTTTCGCCAAAAGTAGAAGGTCAAAGCCAGCGGGAGCGCAACCTGGAACAACGAGCCTCCCAGGTATTGCAGGAAATCGCCGAAAAACGAAAAGAAAACGTGGCCCGCCTCGTGAAAGATCAGATTGGCACCGTCGAGGATGGCCAGTAGGATCCCAGCCGGATCTGGACTCAGGCCCCGGGAGATCACCCTCCAGCAGAGAAAGACAAGAATCACTAGGCCAAAGCCTTTACCGACTACAGCGCCGTGTTTCATGAGCATTTCCCGTCATCCTTTCCTGCCTTTAAAACCGGTATGGCTTCTATTTTCTCCGCTGGAAGCAGGTTCCAGTAAATTCCCTTCGGCTTTGGATAGCAGGGTTCTAATTCGATGGCCTCGGCGGGCGTGACGATGAAATTCAGCGGAATGTCATGCTCGGTCATTGGCATGTCGTCGTTGACGATCTGGAGCGGGTGGACGGAGGTCAAGATGGGCGTGTCTGCGCTCACCTTTCCGTGCTCGCGCAGCAAGGCGTACTCGAGATCGGAATAGCCGCCACCTTTGCCAATCCGTCCTCCCTTGTGGTTAACGGCTACGGAGCCGCAAACAACGAGGTCAATCTTTTTCATCTCATCAAGCGAGACGGGACGGCCATATTTGGCTGCTCCTTTGATCGACGAAGCGCCATAGGGCGAGCCCTTCAGTCTTTTCGGGTCCAGTTCGATGAACGGCTTTGGAGCGCGTAGTCGCGGCACGGCCATGTAAAGGATCTTCCCCTCTTCGAGGGCCAGTTGGCGAATGGCGCGCTGGGGCGAGTCGGGATTGACCTTGATGACTTTGGCCTTCCTCCACACGGGGAGGTTGGCAAGCATCCGCGCACATTTTTCCGCACCGGTAAAGTTTGAGATGCGCCCGCGCGCTCCGGGAAAGCGCGCGGCCTCTCTTCTTTCCAGAAGCTCCCAGATTCTTTCCCGTAGAGCCTCCTTGGTTTCCATGAAAAGGATCCTTTGCCCAACTATTTTCCCATATCCTGGTGAGGCTTAACAGCCTTTTTTCGTGCGTGTTTGCATCCAAATTAAGGGCTTCGAGGCTCCCTTCGCTCCACGACCTCCCGCAGCGACCCTTCCGGGACTTGCTTGGACGAACCCTTCGGGCTTGAGCCCTCAAGGGCGAAGCCTTCCGGAATTCCCTTGAAAGCTCCTCGGGGGCCGAGCTATCAGGCCGCGGCCGATGGACTAAGCTCCCTCGGGGAGCGTGCTTTCGGCTGCGGCAAGGGGATTGGCTCGCTTGCGCGCCTGTCCCCGTTACTATAGTGACGGGATTAAATAAGTTGACATCAAATCCCCTCTCGCTCTCCTAAATCCCCCTCTATCCCCCTTTACCAAAGGGGGAGACAGGGGGATTTGAGGGAGGACAGGGTGATTATGGTAATTTTCTTTTTTCCTTCACTATAAGTCCCCTCGAGCTTGGAAGGAAACCGCCGCAGGCTTTTTAGTGGAGCTAAAGATATGAAAGCAGAACCGAAAAAGCCG
>JACPAM010000312.1 GCA_016180805.1 Deltaproteobacteria bacterium
CTAGCGTACGGCTTTTTACGCGGACAAAGAAAATGAAATCAAGGCTGGACTTCTTATTGTGCTTGATCATGACACTAGTTTTTGCCGGGGCCTTGCTCCGTGCCGCGAGTTGGCCCTTTGCCGCTGCCATATTCCCGTTCGCGGCAACAAGCGTCGGACTGTTGCTGTCGATCACGGGTCTAATCGCGCCCTTTGTTGTCGCTTCCCGTAGCTTACCCAGCGGAACCGGGGAAGGCCTGATTCGAAAAGAACTAGCCACTTTCTGCTGGATTTTGAGTTTTTTCGCCTTGGTTGCTTTGGTGGGATTTCAATGGGGCTTGCCAGCCGCCGTGCTGTTGTATCTTAAGTTTGAGGCAGAGACATCTATTATCCCGTCGATTCTTTACTCGGGGGCCTGTTGGGTTTTCTTATATGGGACCCAGGCATGGCTTCATCTCCCCCTCTATGAGGGGTTTGTCTTTCTAGGCTCATTCTGAGGGCCACTCTTCTTTCGACCCCTTTTCCCCTCTGAAACTCTTCACAGGCCATAGTAGCTGGCGCAGTTATCCCAGAGAATTTTTCTCTTGTCCTCGTCGCTGAGGGGCAGCTTTAAGAGCTCGTCGACGGCATGGGGGAAGCGCGTGTCGATATGCGGGAAGTCGGTAGAAAAGACCAGGCGGTCGCTCCCCATGTGCTCGACGACGTATTTCACCGGAGTCTCGTCGGGCTCCACGGACGCGAAGCACTGCCGCTTGAAGTACCCGCTGGGAAGCATTCTCAGTTCGGGGGCCCACACGTCGCCAAACATCTCCCAATGCTCATCCAGACGCCACAGAAACCACGGCAGCCAGCTACAGTTTCCCTCGAGGAAAGCGACCCGGAGACGAGGGTGGCGCTGCAGCACTCCTGCGCCGCACATGCTGCCCGCAGCGAGCATGAGCTCCACGGGATGGCTGAAAAGATGCCGCAACATGAAATTGGAGCCGAATTGGTCACCCACCTGACGCACCGCCGAGGCCGCCGACTCGTGAAAGCCAAGCGGTATATTCAGCTCCTCCAGGGTCGTCCACAGCGGCTCGTAGTATGGGTCATGCCAATTGCGTCCGTTGGCGACGTTGGCCCGAACAAAAACCGCCTTGAAGCCAAGCTCGGTGGCGCAGCGGCGCGCCTCGGCCACCGCATCGTCGATGGCGAAGGGCGAGATCATGCCGGCACCCAACAGCCGTGCGGGATCAGCATGGCAGAAGTCGTAAAGCCAGTTGTTGTAGGCACGAGCAAGGGCGGCAGCCAGGCGCGGGTCGAGATCGGCCTTACTGAGCGCGTGCAGACCTCGCGAAGGGTAGAGCACAGCCACGTCAATCCCTTCTTCGTCCATCGCGCCAAGCTGGACTTCGCCTGTCCAACCCCGCTCGCTGTAGGGTCGAAAGAGCTTTTCGGTCGCCTCATAAACACGGCCCGGCGGCCGGTGTGGCCGGTCCTCAACCACCGGCATTCCCCAGGGCTTCCCATCGACACCGACGATCCTAAGATCGCGCACTCCTTCGGTGAGACCGCGCGGGCACAGGGTTTTAAACTCACGGTCGATGTACCGCTCCCAGAGATCCGGGGGTTCCATCACATGCATGTCGCTATCCATGACCTTGAACCCGTCCTTTGCCATAGACTCCCTCCTGCCGGCCTAATTCATCAGTGGCGCCGTTTTATAGACGGCCGCTGACCCGCTCGTGGCAGCAAAATGTTTTTTGCCGATTATAGCAAAGCTTCAACGACGACGATAACCTCAAGCAGCTTTGAGCCCGTCCTTCAGTCGGCGTCCGGGTGGGTGCTGATGTATTTCGCCGCCCGTTCAGGATCGACATCCGGCGCCCGCACCTCTACCCCGGCCGCTTCTTCCTGAAGCGCGAAGGCGGCCGTGTAGCCGTTTCGCTTGCCCCAGCCGCGGCTCATCGCCTGGATCAGGATCTCCTCAACGAGATTCGCCACGGGTAACGGGACCTCATGCTCCCGTCCTAGATCGGTAGCCAGACCCAAGTCCTTTCTGAGCAGCGACAACGTGAAGACTGCCGGTTCGTACCGGCCGCGAAAGGTCGTCCGCGGAATCTGCTCGTGCAGGATGTGCATCCGCCCGACCAGTCCGCGCCGCACGCACTCCCAAAGTACCTCGGCCTTGACCCCTGCCTTCACACCCAAGGTCAGCCCTTCCGCGATCGCCTGGGCCACACCGCAACCTATCATCTGGTGCGCGAGCTTGCAGATGCTCGCCGTGCCCAGTTCGCCGGTATATAGGACCTGGTCGCCGAAACTCGCCAGGATCGGTTTTACTCGCTCGAATATCTCGCGATCCCCTCCCACCATCACTTCGTGAATACCGCGCACCGCTCCGGGCTGACCCGCGCTTACCGGACCATCGAGAACGTAAGCTTCTCTCGCGCGGAACAAAGGCTCGATTCTTCGCACCAAAGAGGGCGGGCCGGTGGAGATGTCTAAGTAAACCCCGTCCTTCTTGACGCCTTCGATGATTCCGTCTGCTCCGAGCGCAACCTCCTCCACCTCTTTGGGCCCCGGGAGCGCCGAAAAAATGACATCACTGAAGCGGGCCGTCTCCGCCGGCGAGCCGGCCCGGCGCGCTCCTTTTTCCACAAATGGCTGGGTTGCTTCGTCCCGCAGGTCACAAACAACCATCGGATATCCGGCTTTTTGAATATGTCCCGCAACCGGCGCCCCCATGTTACCGAGGCCAATGAAACCCACCGTCTCCATCCTCTCTCTCCTTCCCTTGTGCTTGGCGCGATTGTAGCGACAGCGAACTGAATGGGCAAGGGAAGAACGTGATAGCCCACGCTGGTCGCGGCCTTGGTTACCATCCCAGCGCGTTATGTGTTATGCGTGGGGTATCCCGTGCTGCCATGATCGCCGCTACGGTAATCCCGGATGCCTCCCGTCGTACTTGAAGTTCGTAACCTCAAGACCCACTTCTTCACTCGCTGGGGCGTGGTCAAAGCGGTGGACGGGGTTTCCTTTTCGCTCAGCGAGGGTGAAACGCTCGGCCTGGTCGGAGAGTCCGGCTCCGGCAAGAGCGTGACGTGCCTTTCGATTCTGCGCCTGGTCCCCAAGCCCGCCGGGCGTATCGTCGGCGGTCAGATTCTCTTTGGAGGTCATGACCTCCTGGCCCTTAGCGAAAAGGAGATGCGAAAGTACCGGGGCCGCCAAATCTCCATGATCCTGCAGGATCCTCTGAGCACGTTAAACCCCGTTTTTACGATCGGCGCGCAAGTGCGCGAGCCGCTTCGGATCCATCACCTGGTCGAGCCCGACTCGCTGAAACAGCGGGTCTTGGAGCTTCTGCGCCTCGTGCGGATTCCCGCCGCCGAGTCCCGTTTGGAGAACTATCCGCACCAATTCAGTGGCGGCATGCGCCAGCGGGTAGTTGGCGCGATCGCGATCGCTTGCCAACCGAAGCTCCTCATCGCCGATGAGCCCACGACCTCGTTGGACGTCACCATCCAAGCCCAGTATCTCAGACTGCTCAAGGAGATTCAGCGCCAATCGAATCTGGCGCTCCTGTTTGTCACTCACGACTTTGGGATTGTGGCCAAAATGTGCGACCGTGTCGCCGTGATGTACGCCGGGCGGATCGTGGAAGAGGCTGCCGTTCGGGAGCTGTTCACGGCGCCGGCTCACCCGTACACCCAGGGACTGCTCCAGTCCCTCCCCAAACTGGATCAACGCGTCGCTCGCCTCCCCTCCATCGAGGGAGCTCCCCCACTTCTGAGCAACCTCCCTCCCGGTTGCCCCTTCGCGCCGCGCTGCCCGAAGGTTATGCCCCTATGCCGCGAGCAGTATCCCCCTACGACTCCGCTTACCGCCTCTCACCAGGTCGCTTGCTGGGTTCACGCGAAAGAAGGCCATGCCACAAGCCATGCTCCAGGTTAAGAACGTCAGGAAATATTTCCCTGTCGCCCGCGGACTTCTATTTGCCGCAACCTGGGGTTGGGTTAAGGCGGTCGACGATGTCAGCCTTGCGATCAGGGAGGAAGAAACTCTGGGGCTTGTCGGAGAGTCCGGCTGCGGCAAGACAACCCTGGCGAAGCTGATTCTTCTCCTGGAAAAGCCTACGGCCGGCGAGGTTCTGTTCCGTGGCATGAATCTCCAGGAACTCAGTCGCAGCGACCTGCACCAATACCGCAGCGCGGTGCAAGCGGTGTTCCAAGATCCGCACAGCGCTCTGAATCCGAGAATGCGGATCGGCGAGATTATCGGGGAACCATTGGCGGTGAATCACCGGCTGCCGAAGCGAGCGGTGCAGGAACGCGTCGTTGAGGTGATGGAGCAAGTCGGACTTAACCCCACCTACACTCCCCTCTACCCGCACGAATTCAGCGGCGGTCAAAGGCAGCGCATCGCCGCTGCCCGAGCGCTCGCCAGCAACTCAAAGCTCATCGTTCTCGACGAGCCCGTAGCTTCGCTCGACGTGTCCATCCGCAGCCAGATCATCAACCTCTTTAAAGACCTTCAGGAAAAGCTCGGGCTGAGCTATCTCCTGATCACCCACGACCTCGCGGTCTCGCGCCACCTGAGCCACCGGGTAGCGGTCATGTATCTCGGAAAAATCGTCGAACTCGCCGCCGCCGACCCTCTCTACAATAAACCGCTCCATCCGTATACAAAGGCGCTGCTTTCCGCCGCGCTTCCCTCTCATCCGGACGAGAAGCGGGAAGAGACCGATCTTAGCGGCGAGGTTCCAAGCTCGCTCGATCCGCCATCCGGTTGCCGCTTCCGCACCCGCTGCCCG
>JACPAM010000313.1 GCA_016180805.1 Deltaproteobacteria bacterium
TTCCCGGATCGGGCTAAAGCTACGTCGATGAATCGGCGACGGTCCATAGCGGGATATCGCAGCCAGGTGGGATGGCGAAGCGTAACCCTTGTGCTGCCCGAAGCCGTATTCGGGATAGATTCGGTGGTACTCCCGCATGAGCTCGTCGCGCGCGACCTTCGCCAAGATCGAGGCCGCGGCGATGGAAACGCACCGGCGATCTCCCTTCGTGATCGCCCTCTGATAAGGTAAGGACTGAGTGATGAGATTCGAGGACTGAGCCTCAGCACTCAGCACTCGTTCCTCAGCGCTGACCAAGAAGTCCGGCGGTATTTTCTGCGTTCCGTCGAAGAGCAGATAGTCCGGAAATGGCTTGAGCTTTTTTGCCGCCTCGGCCATTGCCAGGAGGCTCGCCGTGAGAATATTGATCCGATCGATCCGGTCCGAGTCTCCGATCGATCCGGTCCGAGTCGACGACCCCCAACCCCCAGGCCAAGGCGTTCTGTTTGATCCAGCCCGCAAGCGCCTCTCGCTTCTTTGCGGTCAGGAGTTTCGAGTCCTGAATCTCGGGGTGGCTGACGCCTCTCGGGAAAACCACCGCGGCCGCCACGACCGGCCCGGCCAGAGGTCCCCTTCCCGCCTCATCGAGCCCCGCTACGTATCGGTAGCCGCGGGCGTAGGCGCTCTCCTCGAGCCGTCCATCGGGGCGCGCAGGAGGGGCCATCTCGTCCGACAGCCAGGTGACCGCCCTCTTCATCGAACCCCTTTTTAGCGGCTCGCCAGAAAATTGTAAACAGAAAAAGTGGGCATCAAATACGAAGGGCGCGAGAAGGGCGAGGCGGGTCTCTGAGCGGAACATGGACGGAGCAGCGGGGAGAGCCCGAGGGGGACGAGGAGGAAGGCCGCGGACGTGGTTGTCCGCGACCGAGGGCAGCGCGAGCCCCGTTGAGTAACTGCACGGTCGAGGAACCATCACGGTGGTCAACACCATACTCCACGGGGCGAGCGAGGCTGCGACTTTGGATGCAAACACAGAAACAATCGCAAGTTGCGGTCCTCGGTCCCGGTGTGTTAAAAATTTCCCATGAAAATTGACCGCGAAGAGGTCCGGAAGGTCGCCGCGCTCGCGCGCCTGAGGTTCTCCCCCGAGGAAGAGGAACGCCTCACCCAGCAACTGGACAAAATTCTTCAATACATGGACAAGCTGAACGAGCTCAACACGGAGCGCGTCGAGCCCCTCGCCCACGTCGTCGACATCGTCAGCGCGTTTCGAGAGGATAAAGTCGTTCACGAGCCGGTCGTGGATGCGCTCCTTTCCAACGCCCCGGCGAGAGAACAAGACTTCTTCAAAGTCCCGAAGATCATCGAATGAGCCTGCACTCCCTCACGCTCCACGAGCTGCACTCTAAGCTCAGGAAGCGGGAAATTTCCTCTCAGGAATTGACCGAGGCGGTTTTCGACAGGATCGCCGTCACCGAAGAGCGGGTCCACTCCTTTATCACGCTGTGCCGCGAGAGCGCGCTCGCCGAGGCCAAGAAAGCCGATGAGCGGCTCGGGACGGAAAAGGACCCCGATCCGCTCTTAGGCGTTCCGATCGCCCTCAAGGACATTTTTCTCACCCGCGGGGTGCTGACGACCTGCGCCTCCAAAATCCTCGGCAATTTCATTCCCCCTTACGACGCCACGACGGTCAAAAAGCTCAGGGGCGCGGGCGCCGTCATCGTCGGAAAGACCAACATGGACGAGTTCGCCATGGGCTCGTCGACCGAGAATTCCGCTTTGTTCGTCACGCGCAATCCGTGGAATTTGGATCGGGTTCCGGGAGGCTCCTCGGGCGGGTCGGCCGCCGCGGTTTCGGCCGACCAGTGCATCGCCGCCCTCGGGACGGACACCGGCGGCTCGATCCGCCAGCCCGCCGCCTGCTGCGGGATCGTCGGGCTTAAGCCCACCTACGGGAGGGTGAGCCGCTTCGGCATCATCGCGTTTGCCTCGTCCCTGGATCAGGTCGGTCCGATCACCAAAGAGGTCATGGACTCAGCGCTGATGCTGGAAGCGATCGCCGGTTTCGATCCTATGGATTCGACCTCGATCAACGCTCCCGTGCCACCCTATTCCCGCTATCTCGACGGAGACGTGAAAGGGCTCAGGGCCGGCATACCGAAGGAGTATTTTATCCCAGGGATGCAGCCCGACGTGGAAAAGGCTGTGAAGGAAGCGATCCGAGCGCTCGAGAAAAACGGTGTCGAAATCGAAGAAATCTCTCTACCGCATACCGAATATGCGATAGCAGCCTATTATATTATCGCCACAGCCGAAGCCAGTTCGAACCTGGCCCGCTATGACGGGATGAAATACGGATTTCGCGCTCACGGAAAGGATCTCACGGAAACCTATGTGAAGACGCGCGAGGAGGGCTTCGGAGCGGAGGTCAAGCGACGCATCATGCTCGGCACCTACGCCCTGTCGGCCGGCTACTACGATGCCTACTACCTAAAGGCCCAGAAGGTCAGGGCGCTGATCAAAAAGGATTTCGACGAAGCTTTCAAGACCTGCGACGTCATCATCACGCCGACAGCGCCCACCACCGCGTTCGAGATCGGCGAGAAGACGCAGGACCCGCTGCAGATGTATCTCTCAGACATCTTCACGATCTCGGTCAATCTCGCCGGCCTCCCCGCGCTCTCGCTTCCGTGCGGGTTCGACTCCGACGGCCTCCCGATCGGTCTCCAGGTCATCGGCAAGCATCTCGACGAAGCGACGATCCTCCGGATCGCCTACGCGTACGAACAGGCCACCGACTGGCACAAGCGAAAGCCAAACCTTGCGCCTTGACTTTCCGGCGTGTAGGATATACTTTTAGTGATACCCTTTTGAGGAGGTATTTTATGGCCAAGGCACTGTCGCTTAAACTCGACGAGGAGACTTATTCGCAAGCGGAGAAAATCCGCAAGCGGCTCAAGCTACCGCGCAACACCTACATCCGCAAAGCAGTCGGCCACTATAACGCTCTTTACGCCCGAAAGCTGTTAGAGCGGGAATATCGGGAGGCTTCGCGTCGCCTGGGCGCTTCCCACCTGGAGTACCTCAAAGAAACCGAACTCCTTGGAGACCTCCCTGAAAATTCATGACGCCCCAATATGGTCACCTCTATCTGGCGGATTTAAATCCTCGCTTTGGAACGGAGCCGGGAAAAATCCGACCGGTCGTGGTGGTCCAGACCGACTCTCTGAATCGCTTCCATCCATCGACTATCGTTTGTCCTTTAACAACAAAGGTTGCCGGTTTTGAAAATCCGCTACGTGTGGCCATTCCAAAAGGAGTTTCGGGACTCAGTCGTCCCTCGGACATATTGGTGGATCAGGTGAAGGCCATCGATAATCGGCGCTTGCGCCGGAGACTCGCCGCGCTTCCAGATCCCTATCTGAGCGAGCTGCGCCAAAAGCTCTTACTTATTTTGGATTTTGTTGAGGAAAGCCTTTCGAGCAGGCCAGGCTGAGAAATAGCCAAGCCCTAATCAAAGACGCCATTCTTTCCTAAAACGGGCGCCGCGCGGCAAATCGCCCCCTTTAGCCCGCTATCCCCCCTCGCTATTTGTCCTGGACACCAATGTCTTAGTATCGGCTCTGCTCTTCACGGGTACTGCTTCTGAAATTGTTCCGCTCCCCCGCTCAGTTTCTCCGCGACAATCCGGGCCTGCGAAGTGCCTGACCGGAGCCTGTGGCGGGTAAGCCATGTGTTGGCAGCATTGCGGCTGGCCTCCCCCGCTCTTTCTACCGGCGAAGCACTCAATGTTTCCGGTGATCGCTCAATGAATCAATCCATAGCCCCACAATGTTTCGGAAGAAATGCTAAGATCCAAGACCCGACCGTGGACCCCGTCCGCGCGGGGTGACGCCCAACGTCCGCGGTCACTGGCCACGGCCAGACGGGACCGTATATTTCTCCAGAGTCGTAGCGTGCCCGTGGTCCAGTGCAGTGCGTTTGTTAAGCAGCGTTCCTCACGCCGCCGGTTTCCATTGAAGGGCCAGCCGCTTCCGACTCGCGGCGCACTCGCGCAGATACAACTTAATGAGCGTTCGAGAAGGAATCCCTGTCTCTTCCGCGAGTCCCTCAAAATAGGCCACCGTCCGCTCATCAAGCTGGAGCGTGACTTCTTTCTTCAGTCGTTTCGCGTAAGGGTTTGGCTTGGCCTGGGAAAAGTCGTAATGTTTTCTCATCGTCTCCACCGTCTGCTGTATTGGGCCCGCTCTGACCGGTCCGCCTTGCGGGCCGAAATGAGGCGAATCACTTCATCTTCCTCACGATAGGTGTGGCACACGACCAACAACCGTAGCCTAGCACTCAAGCCCAACAGAATAAACCGGTCCTCGTCTTCCGAGTGATCCGGGGGTCGGCCATCAAGAGACCGTGCTCGTCTGCAAAGGCCGTATCCGCCTCCTAAAATGGAATCTTATAGTCTCGTTGGTTCTCTCGGTTCTTCTTCGGATCCCACTCGAAGCGCAGTTCTCCCATCGGTGAGCAGTATACCGATGATGACCCTTCAACGCTAGTCCAAGCAGCTTAACGTTGTGTTGAGCGGCGCGTATCCCGCGTCGGTCTGAAGCAAAAGGTTAGGCCCAAAATTCAGAATGTCCGAATCTCCTCTTTTCCTTCTCTTACTCCGGGGTCAGGGATGCACCGCGCATTCGTTCTAGGACCGCTTCGACCAGATCCTTGCGTTTCGCCATTGAAAAGATTTCGAACGCAGCAAGCAGTGCAATGGCGCTGGAAGAATTGATCACTTCCAACATCTCATCCTCGGAATAGTTCGCTGTTATCTGATCCGGAGTGATTCGGCGTACCGCTTGCAGGTAGCCCCCGTGAGCATAGCTGCACATTGCACTCCAGGCCTCCTTCTTGACCTTCGAGAGAACACCAACATCATAACCAGGGCACGCCTCAATCCCCTTAATCAAGGCACCAAAGGACTTCTCGCTTATCTTGTCCTTTGTAAAGTTCTCGACTTCCTTGTCCGATGCACAACGCAGGAGCCATACCCCCCGGACAAAGGTTTCTAAGGTCGGGCGGACGAGCGAAAAAGCCGAGCCGACAAGTGAACTTTTAAGGAGCAACTGGATGGCTTTGTGATGCTCGTGAACTTGGTCGAAGAGGGCCGCGGCCATGGCCTCGCGGTCGCCAGAGGGAATGTCTAAGCCGTGGATTGAGCTATCGATCCAACTCGAGAGATCGGCAGACTTTAAAAGTGCAGCCTGGATGGTCATGGGTGCTAATAGCTGCTGCTGAATCTAAAGATTGAGCAATTACTTGGGAAATTGACCAGCCAATACAGCGGCGGCGTATATCTCCCAACCTGGCTTGTAGTTTGGATCGCTGTCTAGCTTCTCTTTGAACTCAGCAATCGGCTGCTCCCCTAACGGGGATCGCGGCTGAGCTGCGGGCCGAAGGCCCGTCGGATCTAGCCGCGTGTTCGGCCGCCGCAGGCGGCCCAACGCGCGGCGCGAAGCCGCG
>JACPAM010000119.1 GCA_016180805.1 Deltaproteobacteria bacterium
GGAGATCACACGGGCGGTCGTTTTGGCCCTGTTTGTTCCGCTGATCATCAGCAGCGGGGGCAACTCCGGCTCGCAGGCCTCTACCCTGGTGATCCGCGCCATGGCCCTCGGGCAAGTCAGACTGAGGGACTGGTGGAGAGTCATTCGGCGCGAGCTGGCGTCGGGCCTTGCCCTGGGCTCGATCCTGGCTCTCATTGGCCTGATCCGAATTCTAACCTGGCAGGCCTTGTTCCAGGTTTATGGAGAGCATTACCTTCTGGTCGGGTTCACGGTGGCCTTCAGCCTCGTCGGGGTTGTCCTGTGGGGGACCCTCGCCGGTTCCTCTCTTCCTTTATTCCTGCGCGTACTCGGCTTCGATCCGGCGAGCGCCTCCGCTCCTTTCGTGGCGACCCTGGTGGATGTCACAGGGCTGGTTATCTACTTCACCGTCGCTGAGCTGCTGCTTCGGGGAACCCTACTGTGACCATGTTTATCTAAAGTTAAAGAGGCAAGATCACCAAGCAACTTGACTCCTAATTGACACTACCCCATCATAGAAAAACTAGCCCCCCATGAGACCGACACGCGACACGAGGCAGCTAAACTGGATTCTCGCCTGGGCGGTCGTCTTCTGTGACATCGGCACCTCGGTCTACTACGTCCCCGGCATCCTTTACGGCCATGTCAAGGACACCACTCCGTTCTTCGTCCTGCTCACCACGGGCGGCTTCATCCTACTTGCCCTGAAATACATCGAGATCTCCTGGCGGAATCCCGAAGGGGGCGGGGTCGTTACGATTACGACCAAGGCCTTCGGTCCCATGTGGGGTTGCCTGGGCGGCATGCTGATCACCGTCGACTATTTTCTGACGACAGCCATCTCGGCAGTCTCAGGGTTTCAATATATCGGAAGCGTATTCCCCACCGTGGACCACTATGTGGTCCTTCTGGCTTGTGGCGGTGTGATCATGCTTGCCATGTTGAACATCATCGGCATCCGCGAAAGCGCCACCGTCGCTTTGGCTATGGCGGGCAGTGCCTTCATCGTGGACCTCCTAGTCATCGGATCGAGCCTTTATTCCATGGACGCCGCTCAATGGCAGGCAACATTTCAGCACCTCGGAACTGGCAGGAATCTTTCGGCATACGATTTAGTGGTAGGATTCGGCGCCGCGTGGCTGGCTTTCTCGGGATTGGAAAGTATCAGCCAAATTAGCCCGGCGATTCGTTTTCCGCTCCGGCGAACGATCCGCATCGCGATGGCCGCGGTAATCGTCTCCATCGTCTTGACCTCTCCGATCCTGTCCGCCCTGTCGATCTCCCTCCTGCCGCCCGAGGTCAAGGCAACACAGAGTGAGCGCTTCATCTCCGAGTTGGGACTACAAATGGGAGGCTTCGGCACCAAGCTCGCGGTCGTCCTGACCGCGTCGACTTTGCTTCTGTTCGCTTCCAACACGGCCATCATCGGGGCCTACCATGTCTTTCTGGCACTAACAAACCAAGGATTTCTTCCCAAGATTCTGTCGCTTCGCAACGCTGCTTTTAATACGCCCCACATCGCGATCTTGATCGCCACTTCGGTCCCGATCCTCGTGATCGTGATGACCCAGGGGAAAATGGCCTTGCTTGGGGACATGTACGCGTTCGGATTACTCGGCGCCTTCGTCTTTTCCTCGCTCAGCCTCGACGTGATCCGCTGGAGACTCGGGCGGCGGGACGCGGGCTTCTTCATCGGAACTCTGACCACGGGGATCGTGATCGTTGCATGGGGCGTGAATCTCATTGAGAAGGAGCTGGCAACCCTTTTCGGCGGAACCATCACAGCCATCGGCCTGCTGACTGCGGTGGGAGTGCGGCGCGGATGGTTCATCGAGGCCCTGCACCAAATCCCGGCCGTCCAGCGCCTCCAGGCGCGCGCCTACCGGGCCTCCGAACACCTGGTCGAAGAGGAGCTCAAAGGGCTCGTCACGCTCGCAGAGGCAGTGGACCTCAAAGCCCTGTATCCCTCCTCCACGCTCCTCGCGCTCCGCGGTGAAAGCCCGCGCCTCATTCAAGAGGGTATTGCCCGAGCCAAAGGCAAGGGGGAATCCGCCCTTTACTGTATGTACGTCGAAGAGTGGCCGGGTCTATTCAATGGGGAGACACCGCACGTGCCAAACGAAGAGGGGGTCAGAACCTTGAGGCACGCGCTTCAAGAAGTGCGGGAAAAAGAGATTCAGATCATTCCCATCTGGACCATCTCGCACAACGCCGCCGAGGCGATCGCGAAAGCTGCGAAGGAGTTGGAAGTGGATGCGGTCTTCGTCGGGGTGACGCGCCGCTCGGCTTTTTACCACATGCTCCGCGGCCACGTCGTCAAAGGCTTGATGCATCGTCTGCCGCATAACTGCCATCTGATGATCTGCAACTGATGCTCCAATCTCCTAGCGCTTGGCTGACCAGAGCTGGTTGAAAAAACCGCTTTTCTCCATCTCGTCGAGAAAACGGGTATCAACGAGATCCTGCGGCTTTATTTTCTTGGCACGCGAGTCTATCTCCCCGACCTCGTCAAGAATCGCCTGAAGCGCTTCGGGCTTGATTACCAGTCTGGGCTCGAGAGCTTTGATCTCCGCATTGTAGGCGGCGTCCAGGATCTTCCTGTCGGTCAGGCGTAACTGCTTACCTAAAACCTTATAAGTGAACT
This sequence comes from Deltaproteobacteria bacterium, assembly GCA_016180805.1. Classification (GTDB taxonomy): domain Bacteria; phylum Desulfobacterota; class Binatia; order UBA9968; family UBA9968; genus 2-12-FULL-57-22. The sequence goes on from JACPAM010000119.1 coordinate 2,663, forward strand.
CCCTATCGGTATGCAGAATCATCCCTGCTTCCGCCATTACGCGCATGAACCGGCTTACAACTTGTTGACGCTTGGCGATTATGGCCCGGCGTGTGACAAGGGTTGTGGCCGCATAGGGGATACGGAGTTCAGGACCATTGATAACGTAGTGATAGCCTAAATCAATCGCTTGGGCATCTATCGGCGGGAGCAATACAGCGGCGTCGATACCTCCGGCAATCAGCGCGGCGAGCGTCTCAGCCGTGCCTCCGGTCTGGATGAAGGCAACCTCTCTCGCTTCGACCCCAAAATGACGCAGCGCTTGAACCGCAAAGTAATGCGGGTTGCTGCCGATTCGTGTGACGCCGATCCTTTTCCCCCTCAGGTTCTCAGGTTTCTTGATATCCGGCTTGGCAAAAATGCTATGCGTCAGGATGTTTTTTACAGAGCCTATGAATGCCAGATCTTTGCTTCCCTGAACAAAGGGTCGGACGATCGACACCCCTCCCACCATCGTGACATCAGTATCGCCGGCGATTGCCGCTGCAGCCGCCGGCGGGCCGCCCGCTACGTAAACGAGCTGAAGATCCAGGTCGTACTTCTTAAAGAGACCGGCCTCTTGCGCGATCCAGGGCATGGCCTGCGACATTGAGCGGGCCGAATAGAGAACAACCAACTTGTCAGCAGCCGCGGCATCGCCGTGAGCAAATAGAGTTCCGCAAAGCACGGATACGGCCATCATGCAGACAGGACTCTTCGCCCATCGTATCTTCATGACTTTCCTCCTCGAACGTGGAGCTATGCTTACCTGTTCATTGTCTTGGGTTCCATCTCCTTCTCGACCTGTCGAAGGCAAAAATGACGTGACGGCAATCGGCCTAAAATAGGGCAAATCCGCAACGGGCGTCAAGGGGAGTGGGAAAGTCAATCAAGTTATATCGAACACGGGGTTTGAATCCCCGTGTTCGACCAAAGGGGAGAGCTGCCGCTTCTCCCCTTTGGAAACCCCATCGGCTTTGTGCCCGCCTCAAGAGGCGGGGTTTATATTGAATACCAGACGGAGCTCTACGGTAGAGGTGCCGTTCCACTGATTCTCGGATAACCGATAGACGACGTCGATCTTATCGCCGGGCCGGGCAGCGAGAGGTTCTCGTCCGAAGGCGACCGCGCCCAAGGAGCATGAGCCCTGCCGGAGCCTTAGACGGAACCCGCCGTTAAAATCTCTCCGTTCCGAGACCTCCGCATCCCGGGTCATCAAAAGGGGCTCCGGATTGCCCACCCCGAACGGCTTGAGGGCTTCAAGCTGGCGCACCAGTGCCAAGGCGATTGTGGAAAAGGCAATCTCTGCATCGATCTCGAGGAGCGGAACGAGATGGTCGGGAGTCAAACAATCCCGGGCGATCTCTTCAAAGCGGGCGGAAAAAAGCGGAAACTTGGCCCATTGAACGCTCAGCCCCCCGGCAGATTCGTGTCCACCGAATTTCTCCAGCACCGAAGCGCAGCGGCGCAATCCCTCCACCATATGAAAGCCGCGAATGCTCCGCGCCGAGCCTTTCCCCTCCCCGCTGTGGAAGCCGACCACGACGGCGGGGCGATGATAGCGCTCGACCAACCGAGAAGCCACGATCCCCAAAACCCCGGGATGCCAACCTTCCTGTCCCACGACGATGGTGTAGCGCTCCTTTGGAGCCCCGCTTTCCTCCGCCTTCGACAGGGCTTCCTCTAGGACCCGCCTCTCCATCCCCTGACGCTCACGGTTGTGCTCATCCAGTTCCTGCGCGATGCGGGCGGCGACTTCCTCCGAGTGGGTCGTCAGCATTTCTATCACCTTGAGCCCGGCGTCCATCCTGCCCGCGGCGTTGATCCGGGGCCCAAGCTGAAAGGCAACCTGGCCGGCGCCCACGGCGCCTGAAGAAATTCCCGCTACCGCTTTCAGGGCAAGAATCCCAGGGCGGGTTGAGCTCCCCAACTCCTCCAGTCCGCGTCGGACCAAAATTCGGTTTGCCCCCTTCAATGGCACCATATCCGCAATCGTACCGAGGGTGACCAAATCGAGGTAGCGACGAACATCGGGAGGCTCGGAAGATTTAAACCACCCGATCTGCCTGAGCTTCGCCCGAAGTCCGATCACCAAATAGAAAGCCAAGCCCGCCGCAGAAAGCCCCTTGTCGGGAAAAGGGCAATCCAGACGGTGGGGATTCAGGATCGCAATGGCCGGGGGGAGACGCTCCGGCAACTCGTGGTGGTCCACAATCAAAACATCAACCCCGCGGTTCTGGGCAAACTCCACCTCATCGCGGTTGGAAACCCCGCAGTCCACGGTGACGATCAATCGGACTCCCCGGGAGATCAATTCCCCGATGGCTTCGGAGTTCAGTCCGTACCCTTCCTCGATCCTATGGGGAACGTAGTAGAAGGGTTCGGCCCCGATCTGTCTCAGAAAAGAGACAAGGGTGGCGGCGCCGGTCGTGCCGTCCACATCGTAGTCCCCCCACACGCAGATGCGCTCTTTTCCCTCGAGGGCGTGGGCGAGCCGATCCACGGCCGCCTCCATGCCCGCCATCAAAAACGGGGATGGCAGATCGTTGCGCAGGCTCGGCGCGAGAAAACGTTGCGCCTCATCGGCCTCCGCAAGGCCGCGATGGCATAGAATTCGGGCAAGCAAAAGCGGAACGCTTAGCTTCTCGGAGAGAGCTGTTACCAGCCCTTCGTCAGCCTCTCTCAGCACCCAACGCTTTTCCATCTCGACCTTTCACGCCCTCCACCTGAACAGGCCAAGGAAATCTCCGAGCGGAACATGGACGGAGCACCTGAGTAATATAAGGGGAGCGCGAGCGAGGCTGCGGACGTCCGATTACAAACAGTGCGACTCATGCCACGAACCTATCGGCCGCAGCCGAAAGCGCGGTCCCCGAGGGAGCTTGCCAAGCAAGTCCCCGAAGAGTCGATGCGAGAGGCTGTGGAGCGAGGAGAGTCCCGAGGCCTGTAATCATTTCCCCTTCTCCCACATGAGGATCACCGGGGCGGCGATAAAGATCGTGGAGTAGACGCCGGAGAAAAAGCCCACGAGCAGCGCAAAGGCAAACGGCCGGATGACGCCCCCGCCGAGGAAAAACAGGGCAAAGAGAACCATTACGGCCGTGCCCGTGGTAAGGATCGTCCGGCTTAAGGTCTCGTTGATGCTCGTGTTAACGATGGTCTCCAGGCTCGCGCGCCGAATCTTTCGCATGTTCTCGCGGATTCGATCACAGACCACCACCGTATCGTTGACGGAAAATCCGACAATGGTGAGCAGGGCCGCCACGATCGTGAGGTCGAACTCGTAATTGGCGAGCATAAGGGCTCCCACGGTGATCAAGACATCGTGGATCAGGGCGATCACGGCGCCCAGCCCCAGGTGCAGTCCAAAGCGGGGACCGAAGCTGTAGCCAAAGCGAACCCAAAGGTAGACCCCCATCACGATCGTGGCAAAAATCACCGAGAGGGTGCCGCGCTGGCGCAGATCCTTCCCGACCTTGGGACCGACCGATTCGACCCTTCGAACCTCAAACCGGTCTGCGCCAAACTTCTCGGACAGGCTCTTGCGGACCTGTTCCCCGAGAACCCCGAGCTCGGCTGAAGTCTTTTCCAGACGGATGAGGAACTCGCGGGTGGCGTCCTGACCAAAGTCCTGGATCACGCTGTCGGCCAGGCCTGAGCGGGCCAATGCCTGACGGATCTCAGGAATCGTCACACGGTCCTGAAACCTGAGATGGACCATGCTCCCTCCGGCGAAATCCACGCCCAAATTCGGACCCCAGGTGAAAAGCAAAATCAGGACCGCAAGATTGACGGCGGTCGAGATGACAATGGCGATACGGCGATAACGAGTAAAAGGGATCTGTGTTCCCGGTTTGATGATTTCCATCTTTAGCCTTCAAACGCTGATGCGGGTGAGTTTTCTCGTTACGATCCGGTAATCATAATAGGTTCGGGTGAGATAGACCGCAGTCAAGACCGTCGTGACAATGCCGACGCACAGGGTCACAGCGAAGCCTTTGACGGGCCCGGTTCCGAACTGAAAGAGGATCAGACCGGAAAGAAACGTCGTAATGTTCGAATCCAAAATGGCCGGAAGCGCCCGCTCATAGCCGGCCTCGACGGCGGCCCGCGGCGATCTGCCGGCCCGTAGCTCTTCGCGGATCCTTTCGTTGACGAGCACGTTGGCATCGACCGCCATGCCCATGGTCAGCACGATCCCGGCAATGCCCGGCAGGGTCAATACGGCCTTGAAGCCGGCCAACACCGCGAGCAGGAAAAGAATGTTAAAGACCAGCGCGATATTGGCGACCAAACCGGCTCCTCGGTAATAGGCGATCATGAAGACCACGACCAGCGAGCCCCCCACGATGAAGGAGATGACCCCCTGCCGGATCGAATCGCGGCCCAGTGAAGGCCCGACCGTGCGTTCCTCGATGATCTCCACAGGGGCAGGGAGCGCTCCGGCCCTGAGCACGATGGCGAGATCACGCGCCTCCTTCATGTCGAAACTTCCCGTGATCGAAGCCCTGCCTCCCCCGATCCGTTCCTGAATGACGGGAGCCGAGTAGACACGGTTGTCGAGGATAATGGCGAGGCGTCGCTTGACGTTCTCGCCGGTAATCCTCTCGAAGAGCCTCGCGCCGCTGGAGTTCAAAATCAGCTCGACGTACGGCCCCTCCAGCCCGGAACCGGGGCGCACCCGAGCATCGGTGATGTACTCGCCGGTCATGAGGGTTCGGGCTTCCAGAAGATAAGGCGCCCGTTCCGTACCCGCCCCGTCTCCACGTGGCGCGTAGCCATAAAGTATCTCCGTCCCCGGCGGTGGGCCGTTGCGCACGGCCTCCTCGACGCTGCGGACCTCATCCAGTAACTTGAACTCGAGCAAGGCGGTCTTGCCGATGATCTCCTTGGCGCGCTCAGGATCCTGTATCCCCGGCAACTGCACTAAGATGTCCTGCTGGCCGCGACGCTGAATGATCGGCTCGCTGACGCCGAACTGGTCGATCCGGTTGCGGATCGTCTCAAGCGATTGATCCACCGCATATTCCCGGATGGAGCGCAGCTCTCGCTGCTCCAGCGAAAGAACAAACTCCTCACCTTCCCCTCCCGCGCGCGAGCTGGCGATAGCCAGACTGGGGAACTCACTCTTGATCAGGCCCCGCGCCTTGTCCCCGGCTGCGGGCGGCACCTTGAGTCGAATCTCCACACCGTTGCGGGCCAACTCGCTATAGAAAATACCTTTCTCCTTGAGCAGATTGCCGAGGTCGGCTTTGACGCGCTCCACCGTGTTTTCCACCGCCTTTTCCGCTCTGACCTCGAGGATCAGGTGGCTTCCTCCCTGAAGATCCAACCCCAGATGGATGCGCTCCGAGGGCAGGAAACTGCTCCACCACGGCGGTATCTCCCCGACAAAAGTCGGGGCGAGATAGATCAGGGCGGCCAGGAGCGAACCCATCACGATAACGATACGGACGACGTTTCCACGTTGCATATCCTGACTCCTAAGCTGGCTTACTCCTTAGCCAAAGCCTTTTCTCCTTTGACCAGAGCGGCGATCTGCGGCCGGCTGACGCGGATCCGGACGTTGGGGGCCACCTCCAAAGTGACCACCGTGTCGCTCAGGGCCACCACCTTACCGTAAATCCCGCCCGAGGTCATCACCTCATCGTTCTTTTTAAGCTTCCCCAGCATCTCACGCTGCTCCTTGACCTTTTTCTGCTGGGGCCGGATCAGAAGCAGATAAAAGATCACAAAGACCAGGATGAGGGGGATAAAGCTCACCAGCGTGCTCGGCCCCGAAGGCGCCTGGCCGGTTTGAGCGAACGCAACATCCCACATGATTTCCTCCTAAACCTAATGAGTGTGCATTGCAAAATGAAAATTGCAAATTGTAAAAGTCAAAATATGGCTTGCGAATTCTGCCGTTTAAACTCCGCCGCCCAATCCCGAAAGTTGCCCTCCCGGATCGCCAGCCGGCAGTCGTCCATGAGGCGATGATAATAATAGAGGTTGTGAACGGTGTGAAGATGGGCGGCGAGAATCTCCCCGGCATGATAGAGGTGGCGCAAATAGGCGCGAGAAAAATGACGGCAGCAGTAACAAGCACAGGCTTCGTCCACGGGCCGCGGGTCTCTGACGAATTCCGCGCGCTTGATATTGACCTTTCCTTTGGAAGTGAAGAGCGTCCCGTTCCGGGCATTTCGGGTGGGCAGGACACAATCAAACAGGTCATAGCCATAGCCGGCCGCGGAAATCAAATCCTGCGGCCGGCCCACGCCCATCAGATAGCGCGGGCGTTTCTCGGGCAAAAGTTGGGCCGTGAACTCCCCGATCCCATGCAAGGTTGCCTCTCCTTCCCCCACGCCCAGGCCACCGACAGCAAAACCATCGAAGGGTAAGGACGCCAGCCGCCGTGCGCACGCCTCGCGCAGCTCTCGATGCATCCCACCCTGAACGATCGCGAAAAGCGCCTGATCGTCCCGCCGGCCGGCCGTGAGAGAGCGCTCGGCCCATCGCGCCGTCCGTTCGGTGGACGCCATGGCATATTCCTTGGTCGCAGGATAAGGAATACACTCGTCCAAAACCATGGCGACGTCGCTGCCAAGATCGTGCTGAATCTGGACCACCCGCTCCGGCGTCAGCAGATGGCTCGAGCCGTCCAGATGGGACTGAAAGTGAACGCCCTCCTCGGTGATCTTTCTTAGCGCTCCCAAGCTGAACACCTGAAACCCGCCGCTATCGGTCAGAATGGTCCGGTTCCAACCGATAAAGCGATGCAGGCCCCCCAGCTCTCGAACCACCTCTGCCCCCGGACGAAGATAGAGATGGTACGTATTGGCCAAGAGGATCTGGCACTCCATCTCCTCGAGATCGCGCGGCGATAAAGCCTTCACACCGCCCTGTGTCCCGACGGGCATGAAGGCCGGCGTCTCCACCACGCCGTGGCCCGACTCCAGTCGACCCAAACGCGCGCCGCTGCTCGCGTCTTTCTTGATGACCGTGAAATTGAAAGCCATATTGAGATTGACTGCCGTTGGCCTCTTCAATCCGACCCTCTCCCCTACCCTCTCCCTGTCAGGGAGAGGGAGAAGGGTGAGGGTTAAAGAATGAGCATCGCATCGCCGTAGCTGTAGAACCGGTAACGTCTCTGGACCGCCTCCCGATAGGCCCGCCGAACCAGCTCCAATCCGGCGAACGCGGCCACAAGAATCAGAGGAGTGGAGCCGGGCAGATGAAAGTTCGTGATGAGCCCATCAAGAACACGGAAGGCGAAACCGGGGTGGATAAAGAGGCGCGCAATCCCCTCGTCTGCGGTGATCTTCCCCGTACGCAGGGCAATCCACTCCAGCGCTCGCGTGGTTGTTGAGCCCACCGCGATGACCCTCTTGCCGGCCTCCCTCGCCCGTTGGATCTTCTCGGCCGCATCGGCGCCGAGCGCGTAGCGCTCCCCCGCCATGCGATGGCGCTCCACGATCTCTTCCCGCACCGGCCGAAAGGTTCCTGGGCCTACGTGGAGAGTCAACAAAGTCCGCTCCACGCCTTTGGACGCTAACTCAGCCAACAGATCCCAGGTGAAATGAAAGCCGGCGGTGGGAGCCGCTACGGCCCCCACACTGGATGCGTAAATCGTCTGGTAGCGCTCCCAGTCCATGGATACGACCTGGCGGTTTCGCTGGATGTAAGGCGGCAAAGGGGGCTCACCGTGCGCCGCGAGCCGATCCATAAACTCGCCCCGGTGGTGAAACTTCAGCCCGTAACGCCCTTCGCCCACATCGCCGACAACCTCGGCGAAAAAATCGTCGGCGAAATAAATCCGGCTACCTACCCGCGGGCTCTTCGCCGCGTCCACGAGCGCGATCCACAGGCTGCGCTGTTCATCGAAGGGCTCGACGAGCAGAACCTCGACCTTGCCGCCGCTTTCCTTCTTTCCCCGCAGCCGGGCGGGAAAGACTTTCGTACCGTTCAGGACCAAAAGGTCGCCGGGCTTAAGGAAATCTCCCAGATCTGAGAACCTGCGGTGGTGGATCTCTCCCCTGTGGCGCTCAATGACCAGAAGCCGCGCTCCTGCCCGATCACCGCTGGGATAGGCAGCGATCAGAGATCGGGGGAGTTCGTAGGTGAACTCTTTCAGCTCCATACGAATAGACAGAGACAGAGATAGACATAGAGACCACCCGGGTCCCTCGTTCTCTGTCTCTATCTCTATCTGCTTTAGGTCTCGCTCTTCTTGAGAAACGGCGTCAACAGGTCAATGGGCACCGGAAAGATTGTGGTCGAGTTTTTCTCCGAGGCCACCTCGACGAGACTCTGAAGGAAGCGCAGTTGCAGGGCCATCGGGTGCTTGCTGATGACTTCCGCCGCGTCCGCGAGCTTCTGGGAAGCCTGAAATTCTCCGTCGGCGTGGATGACCTTCGCGCGCCGCTCCCGCTCCGCCTCCGCCTGTTTGGCCATCGCCCGCTGCATCTCCTGAGGCAGATCGATATGCTTGAGCTCCACCAGGACCACCTTGATCCCCCAAGGGTCGGTCTGGGCGTCGAGGATCTCTTGAATGCGGCTGTTGATTTTCTCCCTCTCAGCCAGAAGCTCGTCTAGCTCGCCCTGCCCACAGACACTCCGTAGCGTCACCTGGGCAAGCTGAGAAGTGGCGTAGAGGTAGTTCTCCACCTCCCTTATTGCCCGATTGGGATCCAAAACCCTGAAGTAAAGAACCGCATTGACCTTAACAGAAACGTTGTCTCTTGTGATAACGTCCTGGGGCGGGATATCCATAGTGACCGTGCGGAGGTCGATGCGCACCATTTTTTCGATCAGCGGGATGACATAGATGATGCCGGGGCCCCGGGCCTCCACCATGCGTCCAAGCCTGAAGATGACCCCACGCTCGTACTCCTTGAGGATTTTGATCCCGCTGATCAACAAGATCACCACGATGACTAGCAACGTATAAAAAGGCCCGAACCCGAACATAGCTCCCTCCTCTCTCAACTCCTGGACTGCCCCTCTGACAGCCGCGTAACCTTGAGGCACATGCCATCGAAGCCGACCACACGCACTTTCTCGCCCGCCGCAATCTCCCCGTCCCCCTCCGCATTCCAATACTCCCCATGCACGAAAATCTTACCCGTAGGATTCAACGTCACGCGAACATCGCCGATCTCGCCGATGAGCCCCTCCAGGCCAAGCGTGGGTTTTCTCCGTTGCGATTTGAAGACGAGATAGCCCAGCACGAGCATCAAGGCGCTCACCGTCGCCACTGCGGTAAAAACAATCGAACGGTCCACGACGAGGTCCGAGCTTTCCGTGTCGAAGAGAAGCAGCGAGCCGAGCGCGAGCGAAATCGCGCCGCCGATCCCCAGGACCCCGAAGCTCGGCACGAAAGCCTCGCCCGTAAGCAGCGCGACCCCAAGCAGGATGAGGATAAGACCTGCATAATTGATGGGGATAATTTGAAACGAGGCCAAGGCCAGGAGCAGGGCGATCGCGCCGGCGACTCCGGGAAAAACCACGCCCGGATTGGAGAACTCCATGTAGAGCCCCAGGATCCCCGCCATCAAGAGCAGATAGGCGATGTTGGGATCCGAAAGGGTGTTGATGATTTTTTGCCTGAGCCCCATCTCGAACCGCTCTACCCGCGCATCCTTCAGCGCCAGGGTTATATAACGGTCCCCCACCTCGACCTTTCTGCCGTCCGCCTGCCGCAAGAGATCGTCGATGTCTTTCGCGACCACATCGATAACGTTCTTGGCCAAGGCTTCCTTTTCGGTAATCGAGACGCTGCGGCGCACGGCCTGAATGGCCCATTCGGTGTTGCGGCCGCGCTTTTGGGCGATGGCCTCGCTGAATGACGCGGTGAAATTTTCGATCTTCTCGCCCATCACCCCTTTGACCTCTTGCCCGCCGCCGGCCACGGGGTGAGCGGCGCCGATATTGGTGCCCGGGGCCATGGCCGCGACGTGGGCCGCCAGCGTGATGAAGACCCCGGCGGAGCCCGCCCCCGCCCCGCTTGGCGCCACGTAGACGATGACCGGGACCGGAGCCCCCAGGATCTCTTTGACGATGGACCGCGTCGAGGTGAGGAGCCCGCCCGGTGTATCCATCTGGACGATCAAAGCCTTCGACCCTCTGGCGCGCGCGCGCTCGATGCTCTCCCGGATGAAGTCATCCACCGCCGGATTGATCCCGCCGTCGATGGCGATAAGATCGACAACGGGGCCGGGGGCAGGCTTCGGCTGCGCGAGCACCGAAAAACCTGCCCAGAAGAGGAGTAAGAACACCCCTGCCTTACATAACAGGGGGCTGAAACTCTTTAATAACCTTTTTGATGTCCTGCCAAACAAGTTTCTTGTCTCCTGGATTGCGCAGTAAATAGGCGGGGTGAAGCGTCGGCATGATCTTGATCCCGTTAAACTCGTGCCACACACCCCGCAACCGCATGATCGGGACCTTGGTCTTGAGCAGCGTCTGGACCGCAAACTTTCCCAAGGCCACGATGACCCGGGGCTTTATAAGCTCGATCTGCTTGAGCAGAAACGGCTCGCAGGCCTCCACCTCGTCCGGCTCCGGATTGCGGTTTTCAGGCGGACGGCACTTGATGACATTGGCGATGTACACGTCTTCCCTTCTCAGGCCCATTCCCTTGACGATGATATCGGTGAGGAGCTGCCCGGCGCGCCCGACGAACGGTTCCCCTTGGAGGTCTTCGTCGCGACCAGGCCCCTCGCCGATGAACATGACACGTGCCCGAGGGTTGCCCACGCCAAACACCAGGTGGGTGCGCCCCGGCCAGAGCTTACATCGGCGACAGTCACCGATAGCGGCGCGAAGCTCTTCGAGACTCGTGGCCCGATAGGCCTCCCGATCGTCCGAAAACAATCCCCCCTCCAGCCCGCGCAACCAACTGGCTTGAGATGCCTCGGGCGCCTTTCCATCAGCGCCGCGATCGATCGGCAGGTTGCGAATGCGAGCCCGTTCCCTGCGTTGCAGGTGGCGCCTGAGCGAGGCGACCATCGTGGCCAGCTCTTCCAGATCATGTTCTGCGTCCATGAACGTTCTCTTCGCGGACAACGCATCTTAGCATCATCGAAGCCTCCGTAGCAATAACTGTGACGCAGCTATAATCCTTAAGATTCACCGTCAAACCCTCGAAGGCGGGCTCCTCGGGAAACGAGCCCTCCGGCCGCAGACGTCCCTTCCGCGACTGAGGGGAGCACGAGCGAGGCTGCGGACGTCCGATTACAGACGGCACGACTCATGGCACGAACCCATCGGCCGCAGCCGAGAGCGCGCTCCGCGAGGGAGCTTTGTCCGTCGGCAGCGGCCAGACGTGTCGTTTCCCGAGGAGCCTGCCGTAAGGTCATCATGCTGAATAAAGCGGCCTATAACCCCCGTTTGAGCTGCTTTAGATAGAGCGCGCGAAGCTCGGCAAAAAAGGCGAGCGTGTGCGGCCAGCGGTAGTCCGCGTAGGTATAGTCAAGCGGATGGAAGCCGCCGTTGTGGTAAAGCAAAGTTATCTCACCGTAGATGCCGTCGCGCAGATAGAGGCGGTGGGGAGCGTTCTTGGTCGAGGCGAGGACCACCTTTCCGATGTCCAGGTATCCTGGATCGGCGTTGACCCTGCGCCCTCGCCGCTCGCCGCTGGCGGAGCGATATTCCGCTTCGATGCTCTGAGCCGCAAGCTTGATCTCCGGTAATTTTTCCGCAGAGGCCAAAGGCGCAAAGGAGACGAACTTGCGCCTGAGCCCCGTTCCCATCTCCCTGGCGTAATAATCGGTGATCTCCCAGGCTGAGACCACGCTGGCGGTCTCGAGGGCGCCCAAAAGATCAACCAGGCGCGCCTCCACGGGGGCGAAGAGATCCTCTGAGGCAGCGAGCAGGGCGACGAAAAGCTTAACCGGCTTCGGCTCTGTCGGGATGCCCATTTTTGGTTAATAGTAAATAGTCTCCGCCAGAGGCGGATCAGCCTCAGGCTGAAATGGTCAATAGTTATTCGTTATTCGTCAAAGGTCAATGGTCAACGGGTCGGGAGTGGGGACGATTGACCGTGTACTGTTGACTATTGACTGCTTTCTGCCCGCAGCATCAGAAGGTAATCGAAGATTCGCTCCGCCAGATCCTCTTTGCTCATGAGCGGAAGAGACCGCACGGTGCCTCTTCGGTCCAGCAGGGTGGCGACGTTGGTGTCGCTCTCGAAGCCGCTCCCCTCCTGGGTCACATCATTGGCCACGATCAAGTCGAGGTTCTTCTCGCGCAGCTTTTTCCGCGCGTTCGCGACCAGTTCCTCGGTCTCGGCGGCAAAACCGATAAGGATCCGGCCGTTCTTTCTCGCCCCGAGTTCGCGCAAGATATCCGGGTTGGGCTTCAATTTGAGGACGATCGGGCCCGCGGCCCGCTTGAGCTTTCTGCCGATCGGCTGCTCGGGATGGTAATCAGCCACGGCGGCCGCCATCAACACCGCTGTCGCCTGCGGAAACTCCTGCAGCACCGCCTCACGCATCTCGGCGGCGGTGGTGGCACGGACCAGACACACGCCTGGGGGCGGCGGCAAAGCGGTCGGCCCGCTGATCAGCGTCACCTGGGCTCCCCTTCGAAGGCCGATGCGCGCCAGCGCGTAGCCCATCTTTCCCGAGGAACGGTTGGAGATGAAACGGACCGGGTCCAGCGGCTCCTGGTTCGGACCGGCGGTAATCAGGAGTTTTTCATCGATGAGGTCCTTTTTTTTTAACCGCCGCCGAATCTCCTCCACGATATCCTCCGGCTCGGGCAATCGTCCTTTGCCCTCATAACCGCATGCCAGGTAACCCTCCGCCGGCTCCATAAAATGATAACCGAGGCCTTTGAGCTTGCGGATATTGTCCTGAAGGATCGGATGTTCATACATGTGAACGTTCATAGACGGCGCGATCAGCACAGGCGCGCGGGTAGCCATGAGGACAGTGGTCAACAAGTCGTCGGCGATCCCGGCGGCGATTTTGCCGATGATGTTCGCTGTCGCCGGGGCGATGACAAAGAGCTTGGCTTCATCGGCGACACGGATATGGCCGATCTCGGACTCCTGGGTGAGGCTGAAGGTCTCGGTCGCAACCGGCCGGCCAGAGAGCGTCTGAAAGGTCAGTGGCGTGACGAACTCCATGGCCTCTCGGGTCATCACCACCTGGACGGCGAACCCTTCCTTGACCAGTAAGCGAACGAGCTCCACCGCCTTGTAGCAGGCGATGCCGCCGGTAACGCCGAGGGCAATGGTAGGCCTTTCCTCCGGTTCCACATCTAAAAAATAGCCAATTCACGGGGGCTTTGCAAATCAGGCTGTCGTCCTGTGGCTTTTGGCATGATGGGCGATTTTTTCGCGCTTTATCTTCCACTTTTTGTCATCTGTGCGACCACCCTATACCTAAGCCCGCCGTTCCCTGTTCAGAAAGCGCTTGATTCTGAAGGAAAAACTATTGCCGCGCTGAAGTGGATCGAGTTTGGCATGTTTTTAGCTTGGTTTTTTTCCTTTGGCTGTTTTTTATTCTTGAAGTCCCGGAAAAACCTTGACCTCTCCGGAGACTTCGTGTAATTGACAACGGAGGTTTGAAGTGAAACGCGTAACCAAGAAGCGTCGGCAGTGGGTCGTCGTGTTTATTGGGCTAGCTGTTCTCGTCGGCCTGAGCGTCGCGAACTCGCTTACGGTGGCACCGGTCAGCGCTGCCGAAGAGAGCCTGGCGAGCCAGCCCGAAGGCTCCGTGCCAGGCCAGGACTTCGATCAGGACCCGTGGGAGCCGTTCAACGAAGCGACGTTCACCTTCAACCGCCAGGTCGACCGCTTTCTCATCAAGCCGGTGGCGACGATTTGGGACGCGCTGCTTCCTCATCCCGTGCGCAAGAGTCTCGGCAACGCGTTCGACAACCTGCTGGTGGTGCGGCGGGTGGTCAACAACCTGCTCCAACTCAAACTGGACGGCGTGGGTCGGGAACTCATGCGCTTCACGGTTAACAGCACGTTCGGCATCGGCGGACTATTCGATGTCGCGAAGGACGGTGTGGGCATCGCCCCAAGCGACGAGGACATGGGCCAGACGTTCGGCGTCTACGGCGCTGGCTCCGGGCCGTATTTGATCCTGCCATTGCTGCCGCCGATGACGGTTCGAGACGGGATTGGCATGGCGTTGGACGGGGCCATGAACCCGCTCAACTACTTCGCACCGGTCGGCGCCACCTTCGGGATTTACGGCACCAACCTGGTCAACGAGCGGTCGCTCAATCTCGACCGGTTCGAGCGCGTCGAAGAGACCACCATCGACCTTTACGGCGCGGTGCGTAACGCTTACTTCCAAAGAAGAGCAGCCGCCATCAGGGAATGACGGCATTAACCCCGTACCACGGACTTACGTCCGTGGGTTTGGGGCACCGCCCTTCGGGGAAGTCCAGAACATTTATCCCCGCACTCACGTCCGGGGCGTTCTGTGGTACGGGGTAAACCGGTGATGGCAAAGAAAGAGAAGCTTCTCAAGGGAAAAAAAATCGACCCTAGACCCATCTCCTCTTCGCTTTCCCTCATCGACCTCGTAGATAACAACTTCGTCTCCTACAATGCGGGGCGGCTGCGCGAAGCCTGCCAGCTGTTCACGGACAAGATCCTCCACGATAACGTTACCGTCGGCCTGAGCCTGAGCGGCGCTTTGACCCCGGCCGGGCTCGGCGCCTCCGCGCTGATCCCTCTGATCGAAAACGGTTTCGTCGACTGGATCATCAGCACCGGCGCCAACCTCTATCACGACACCCACTTTGCCATGGGTCTACCGATGCACCGCGGCAGGCCGGACGCGGATGACGTGATGCTGCGGGAAGAAGGCATCGTGCGGATCTACGATATTTTTTTCGACTACGACATCCTGATTTCCACCGACGAATTCTTTCGCGAGATCCTTAAGCTACCCGAGTTCCAAAAGGAGATGGCGAGCTCCGAGCTCCACTACCGCGTCGGCAAGTATCTCGCCGAGCGGGAAAAAATATTGGGAATGCAAAAAAAGTCTCTGCTCGCGGCCGCCTACCAGTACGGCGTCCCGATTTACACCTCTTCCCCCGGCGACAGCTCGATCGGGATGAATGTCGCGGCTTTGGCGCTGAAAGGGAACCAACTCAAGTTTGATGTCTCTCTGGATGTCAACGAGTCGGCGTCCATCGTTCTGGAGGCCAAGCGCAGCGGCGGAAAGAGCGCGGCGATTATCTTGGGGGGCGGGTCGCCGAAAAATTTCCTGCTTCAGACCGAGCCCCACATCCAGGAGGTGTTGAGCCTCAAGGAGAAAGGACACGACTATTTCATTCAGTTTACCGACGCCCGGGTGGATACCGGCGGCCTGTCAGGGGCCACCCCCGGCGAGGCGGTGAGCTGGGGAAAAATCGACCCCGATCAACTTCCCGATTCGGTCGTCTGTTACGTCGACGCCACGATCGCCTTGCCGATCTTCGCCGCCTACGCGTTGGCGAAGCATCCCCCTAGAGCACCGAAGCGGCTCTACGACCAAAGAGAGGACCTGCTGAAAAATATCGAGAAGGAGTTCAAGGAAAAATTCGGCAAGATCAAGCTCAGATAAGCAGACGCGCAAAAAGCCGTCCGACCCCTTCAGCCACAACACTCCTTCATTTATGAGAAGAAGTAGCCTCGCAGGTGGGCCAGGCGGGCCCTGATCCCGCTGCGCAGGGGCTTAAGTCCCAACCGGTTCCAAACTTTCACCTGTGCCAGATCGTCGAGCAACGAGTAGGATACTGGAGTGATCAAGAGCGTGATGAGCAGAGAGAGGGCCTGGCCTCCGACGATGACCTTGGCCATCGAGGCGCGCGAGGCTGCCCCGGGTCCCTCGCCCAGGGCGATCGGGATCATAGCGAAAATCAGCATGAGCGTGGTCATGAGGATCGGCCTGAGCCGCGCATGATTGGCCTCGCGGATCGCCTGGTCTCGCTCCACCCCCCGGGCGCGCAATGTGTTGGTGTAGTCGATCTGCAAGATGCCGTTCTTTTTCACGATGCCGAACAACATGAACAGGCCGAACATCGCGTAGATGTCCAGAGGCTGCCCGAGCATCAGCAGGGAAAACAGGGCGAAGGGCAAAGTCAATGGCAGGGCGAGCATGATGGTGATCGGATGGACGAAGCTTTCAAATTGCGCGGCGAGAACCATGTACATGAAGATGAAACTCAACGCGAAGGCGATGGCGAAGTTCCGCATGGTCTCGGCCAATACTTTGGCCCGTCCGGTGAAATCCGCGGTGTAGGTCGGTGGCAGGTTGAGCTCCGTCACCATGGCCTGAACTCGCTCCACCGCCTCTCCCAGCGGCACGGAAGGCAAAAGGTTAGCCACGATCGTCACCTTGCGCTGGCGATTGTAGTGATCGATTTGGGATGGACCCAGCTCTTCCCGCAGCTCGACCAGATTGGCCATCCTCACCAGTTGCCCGCCTTTCGACGCGGCGGTGAGGTCCATGACCGCCTGCGGATCGTCCCTCTTGTCCTTGATGGCTCTCAGCCAGACATCGAATTGCTCGTCTTCTTCCTTGTACTTCGAAATCGGTTCCCCTCCGACGTAGGTTTGCAAGGCAGCGGCGACATCCTCGACCTGAATGCCGAACTCGGAGGCCTTTTGACGATCGATGTGGGTGCGCAGCTCGGGCGTGCGCACGGACAGCGTCGTGTCGATGTCCACAAAGCCCGGAATTTGTCGCATCCGCGCGATGAGCTGATCCGTATACTTCTGGAGCTCCGCCAAACTGGGTCCGCGCAAGTTAAACTCCAGGTCGGAAAAAAGCGAGCCGCAGCCCGACAACGACGCCACCCCTTGAACACCCGCGCGCAGATCCGGATAGTCGTCGAAGATCTTTCGCGCCTCTCCCATCACCTCAAACTGGCTGTAGTCT
Source organism: Deltaproteobacteria bacterium (assembly GCA_016180805.1). Lineage (GTDB taxonomy): Bacteria > Desulfobacterota > Binatia > UBA9968 > UBA9968 > 2-12-FULL-57-22. Next base: position 19,552 of record JACPAM010000119.1, read on the forward strand.
CTGCGGGAAAGGTCCACCAGCCGGGCATAGATCGAGCCGGTGGTGACGTCTCCCTCGCCGGGTTTTACCCTGCCCGTCGTATCCCCGATCGTCGTCAGGATGTTGGTTACCCCGCGCAGTTTTCGCACCTTCCCTTCCAATTCTCTGAACAGCCGATCGGTCTCCTCCAGGCTATAACCTCCCGGAGTCTGCACGATAATCTCAAACTCGCTCTGGTCATCGTTGGGGATGAAGGTCTTCCCCACCCCAAAAAAGAGCGGGACGATCGAGAGGACGGTCACGATGCCGGCGAGCACCACCGCCCATCGATGGCGGAGCGACCACGCCAGTATCCAGCCATAGGATTTCTCCATCCACGAGTAAAAACGGCTCTCCTTCGAGGATTTGGCGCCGGAGCGGATCTTGAGGAAGCGTGAGCTCAGCATCGGGGTAAGGGTAAAGGAGATGAGGAGGGATACGGCCACGGCGAAGGCCACGGTGATGCCGAAGCTCTTGAAAAAGCGCCCCACCCGACCCGCCATGAAGGCGAGGGGAACGAAGATCACCAAGAGCGACAGGGTCGTCGCCATGACAGCCAGCGCAATCTCTCGGGTGGCCTTGGAGGCCGCGTCCCTGGGAGACTCGCCCTTTTCCTCGACATGGCGAAAGATGTTCTCCAACACGACCACGGCGTCATCGATAACGATCCCCACCGCGAGAACCAGGCCCAGCATGGTGATGTTGTTCAAGGTAAAGCCCATATAGCGCATGAGCGTAAACGTCGAGATGATGGAGGCTGGAATGGCAACGGAGGCAATCAGCGTGCTGCGCCAATTGCGCATAAACAAGAGGACTGTCAGGACGACCAGCCCGGCCCCCAGGAGAAGGTGAGATTTAACCTCTTCGATGGATCGCTTGATGAATCGTGATTGATCGACGATCACCTCGGTGCGGATATCGGCGGGAAGGACAGCCTGGAGCTGGCCGAGCCTGCCCCTGACCCGGTCCACCACCTCCACGGTATTGGTGCCCGATTGCTTTCTCACGATGAGCTGCACCGCGTTCTCGCCATCCAGCCGGGAGAGGCTGCGGGGTTCCACTACGCCGTTCTCCACATAGCCGATATCCCGGATCGTGATCGGACGGCCTTGGAAGTTGCCGACGATGAGCCCGCTAAAGTCCTCCACCCGCTGGATCCTGCCCATCGTTCGGAGCACCAGCTCGCGCCGATCCTCGCTCACCCGGCCCCCGGGTATCTCCACGTTTTGGGCCTGGATGGCGCGCTTGACCAGGCTTATCGGGATGCTATAGGCAGAAAGCTTGTCCGGATCGACGTAAATATTGACGGACCGCTCCCGGTGGCCCACCATGATGACCGCTCCGACCCCGCGTAGCGTCTCGATGTCCTCCTTGATTTGCCTGCGGGCGATCTCACTGACCTCACGCAGGTTTCTGCGGCCGGAGACGGCGATCTTCATGACCGGGAAAGCGTCGATGTCGAACTTCTGGATCACGGGGGGATCGGTGCCGACCGGAAGCCGGGATAGGATCGTGGAGACTTTATCCCGCACGTCCTGCGCCGCCACCTCTCCGTCCTTTTCCAGGACGAACTGAATCGTGATGTTGGAAAGACCCTCTTTGGTCACGGATCTGAGCTCATCGATCCCGTCAATGGTGTTGATGATCTCCTCGATGGGTTTGGTGACCGAGGTTTCCATCTCCTCCACACTCGCCCCCTTGAGGGTGGTGGTAACGGTGACCGTGGGAAGGTCCACGTTAGGGAAGAGATCCACGCCCAGCCCCGCATAGGAAAACAAACCCAGCACGACCAGCGCCAGGATGAGCATGGTCGCAAAAACCGGACGCTTGATACTAAGCTCGGCGAGGTTCATAAAAGACCAGTCAATAGTAAATGGTTTTCACTATTCGCTATTCGCCATTCGCCATTCGCCATTCACGATTTTCTATTTGCCATCTTTGAGTGGCAGCGTCGGGCCGCTCACCTGGACAGACGCGCCATCCGTGAGCCGGGTGAGCCCCGAGATCGCCACGAGGTCGCCAGGCTTGAGCCCCTTGGCAATCTCTACCTCGTTCTTCCCCACCCTGACCCCGGTTTCGACCACCCGCTCCCGTGCGACCTCATCTTGTACGACGAAGACCTTGGCGAGACCGGCAAATTGCACCAGCGCCTGCTGCGGCACCGTGAGAGCCCCGGCATCGACGCGCGTCAAGACGGATGCCTTGGCAAAGAAGCCGGGCTTGAGCGTGCGCTCCGAGTTGTCGATCAACGCCTCAATCAGAAACGAGCGGCTGGTTAGCTCGGCTGCCGGGCTAATGCGCGTGAGCTTACCCTGAAATGCCCGGTCCGGGAAAGGATCCACCTTGACTTCGACCGGCTGACCCACGCGGATTTCCGGCGCGAACCGCTCGGGAACCAGACCCCGAAGCTTAAGCGGCTGATCCTGGACGATGGTAAACAGAGGCGCGCCGACCTTGACGTATTCGCCCGCAGAGACGAATCGGTTGCTGATCGATCCCGAAATAGGGGCACGAATGCTCGCGTCTGCGAGTTTTTTCTTGGCAATATCCAATTGGGAATCTTTGCTGGAGGCATTGGCTACGAGGGCCTTTGCCTCCTCTACACTGTTTTTGTAGGCCGCCAGGGAGGTCTTGTAGCGCGTCTCGGCGCTGTCGTGCTCCTGCCCGGAGATAACCTTGTCGGCGTACAAGGCCTGCATCCGCTTGAGTTGAGCCTGGGCATCGTTTAACTCAGCCTGCGCTTTTAGGACGCCGGCCGTTTTCCCGACATCGAAGTTGGGTGGAGGCACCTTCTCAAGGCCCAGCTTGGCCAGGGTCTCCCCGAGGCTCCCCTCGATCTGCCCGACCCCGAAACGGAACTCGTCATCCTGGATTCTGGCAAGTATCTCTCCCGGCCTGACTCGATCGCCCAGGTCTGCCGAGACCGAGGCCAAGCGCCCCTCCACCAGGGCCGCCACGGTCACCTCCTCGTTCGCATAGAGGGTGCCGACCAACTCGACCGTGCGCTGGACTTTCTGCGTCCGGACCGGAGTCACGGTCACGGGAACCGGGCTTCCCTGGAACTGCCCCTTCTCAGGTTTGGCCGCCGATGATCCGCGCTCGCAGCCGGAGAAAACGAACACCTGTCCAAAACTCAAAATGCAAATTGCAAAGTGCAAAATGCAAAGTCTACGTTTTACAATTTTCATTTTGCATTGAATCAGTTTCATCCTTGGCTCAATCTAGAACCTCGCCCACCAGGGATCCGCTTCCTTCCTGGGGCCTTCGATGCGCACATTGTAGTAATCCAGCAAGGTCCCCTGCGCAAGCCTCAGCCGCGAGATCGAGTTATTATAGTCCGTAACGGCCCGCACCTCCGCTCCTTGCGCCTCCAAAAACCGCGACTGGAAATCGATGACATCCTTTTGCGTGACCAATCCCACCGCGAAGCGCTTTTCCTGCCCGCGCAAGTTCTCCTCCGCAAGCTCCCGTGCTTGCCTCGTGCTTTGGATCCGCTTAAAGTTTGTCTCCACGTCGGCCAGGGCCTTTTCCACATCCAGCGTCACCTGGGAAACCAAATCCCGAAGCCGGGCTTTGGCTTGGTCCAGCTCGATGCGAGTCCTGGCGAAGTTGCCTCTCGCCTGACCGTTACCCAAAGGGAACTGAAGGACGATGCCGACGCTGTAATTGTAGAACTCCCCGCTTCCAAGGCGGTCGACAGCCGTGCCGTAGTTGCCGGGGAACGGATTGGTCTGGCCGGGCTTGAGGTCTCCGGCCAATCCGGTGAGACCCGCCCCGGCCTTGAGATCCAACCGCGGCAGGAGTTGGTTTTCCGCATAGCGGAGCTGAAGGGCCTGATTTTGCACGTTGAGATCGGCGGCCAACACCTCGGGGCGCCGAGTGAGAGCCGTCTCCCGGCTCCTTACCGGTTCAATGGGCACAGGAACCACGGACGGAGCTTCGGCCGGCTCGATCTTGCGCGGCAGAAAGGTCCTTTCGGGGTTGAGGTTGAGCGTGAGTCTCAGGTCCGAGCGAGCAATCGCCAGGCCGTTTTCCGCCTCGATCACGCGCTCCTCTCGCCGCGCCTTTTCCGCCCGGGCTTCGAGAACGGCTACCGGCGGCAAAACCCCGGCACGCACCCTGGCCTCGGCTTCCCTTGACAGGGCATCGGCGAGTTCGACCCCTTTTTGCTGCACTCGCAGATTCTCTTTGGCGAACGTGACCGCCCAGTAGGCCTCGGTAATCCGCTGAATCAACTGGGCGAGGCGTGCCTGATAGTCGAACACGCTGCTCCGCTCCCGGTTCTCCGCGATCCGAACGAAGATCGTCGTCAGTCCCAGACCGAAATCGCGCAGCAGGGGTTGGAGGAGCGTGAATCCCAGCTGAGGACGGTATTGCGGTTTTAACACCTGGTTGGGCAAGCTGCTGACGAAGCGATTGTTAAGAAATGAAATCCCCACTTGGGCCCCGGTGCGCAGGAGTTTTTTTAACGAGAGGTTGTAATCGCGGTTTCTGGTGGCCTGAATCGGCTGGAAAAACGTGCTCGCCGTGGTGCCTTTCGGCTCGATGGTGAAGTTTTTGTCAAACTCCATATTCAAAGTCGGATCGAAAATCGACTTTTCGATCATCGTCTGCTCAGCAGCGCGAAACGGTTCCAGCCGAGCCACTTCGATTCCCGGATTGTTTTCAAGACCCACCAGCACAGCCTCCCTGAGCGTCAACGTCGCCGTCTGCTCGTCCGCCGTGCGGAGAAAGTCCAGTGTGTACTTGGTTGTCGGGGGCAATTGGGGAGTCCACTGATCGATGAAGAGCCGCAGGGAATTCGGAGTTTCCCGGTAGCTCCCCGCCAGATCCGCGCCTTCGGCGGCAAAGCAGATCGAGGCCGGCCACCCCGGCACCAGTAACAGAGCCATTCCCAGAAACCAAAGGCATGGTCGCTTCATAAGCTCCTCTCAACGTTTGGGACCGGCGTTGTGCCGATCGCGCAGCAACAGGGCCAGAAAGCGAATCAGTCCCTGAGCCTCCGCCTTTTGGGAAGACGGAGCGAGGCCCAGCACTCTTCTTTGGGCCGTGCTGATCGTCATCTCATTAATATAAAAAGCGACGGGCGCCGGATCGACGGGGTGGAAGATTTTTCGCCGAATTCCCTCTTCGAGGATGTTTCGAATGTGAAGCTCGTGGCGTTCCCGATATTTCAGGAGGCGGCGCGATGGCCCTCCTCGGGCCCGGTCGAGCAGGAGGCGGCGGTCCAACAGGAGCGTGCGCAGCAGGTCCCGGTGCTGCTCCATAACCTCTATCTGTCCGGAGACAAGCTGGCAGAGCCTTTGCCACGGAGCGGTCTTCGGGTCGACCCGGGTTTCGATCTCCCGAAGCATCTCGGAGGCGATCTCCTCGATGGCGCTTACGATGAGCTCATGCTTGTTGCGAAAATAGAGATAGATGCCGCCCTTGGCGATTCCCGCCTGTTCGGCTACCCGATCCATGGTCACGGCATCGAATCCATGCGCGGCAATGATCTTGCGGGTCGACTCCAAGAGGGAGCGGGTCCGGTAATCCTGAAGGATCGCGCTGCGGCTAATACGGGCCATGGCTGAACACTGATTCAGTAAACTGAACGTCTAGTCAATATCTCGCCTTTCGCTCCCTGTCAACCCCAGCTCGCGCCCGTGACGGCCCCTCCTCGGCAGGCACGTTGACTTTGAAGCCTGAGGGGGACGAGCAGGAAGGCCGCGGACGTCTTTGTCCACGACCGAGGGGAGCGCGAGCGAGGCTGCGGACAAGCCCTTCGGGATTTCAAATGGCAAATTTCAAATCTCAAATCTGAGATATGAGATCTGCAATCTGAGACCAGACGAGGACAGTCCATCGGCCGCAGCCGAGAGCGCGCTTCCCGAGGGAGCTTAGTCCATCGGCCGCGGCCTGATGGCTTGGCCCCCGAAGGCTTCACTTCGAAGCCGCTGCGCTATTGACCTCGATCCTGACCTCGTTAGCATGGGATGCTGCATCATCGAGGACGGCTGAGCGGTTCCGAATCGTGGTCAGGATCGGGGTTGACAAGCCGAGGGCGCTTCATTATGAAAAAAACGCGAAGCCAAGCCATCCCATGTCGTGCCGGCTTCGATAACCGAGCTGGCCCTGACGGGCCTACCCGTCCAAACGCCATCGATCAAAGGGAGAACCATGCCGAGAACCAAGAAGAAATCGACCGGTCGCAGCGGCAGGGAAAAGCATCGTAGGCTTTTCGACGACACCTACCATGACGAGGCCGAGGATCAGGGTCTGCCGAGCGACGAGGCCGGCAGGCTTAAGATCAAGAAGAATTATGAGGAGCTGCTCGGGATCCGGGTCGAGAAGCTCAAAGGCCGCATCCTGAATCGGGAAAAGATCAACAAGAGCATCGACGGGATCTACTTCATCTGCGCGCAGTGCAAGCGCGTCTGTCACAACCTCGACGAGGGGCTCGTCGAAGACCCGCAAAGCCAAGTGAGCCTGTGCGGCGCCTGCGCCAAAGAGAAAGGAGTCAAAGGCACGGCAGCCTAGCCTCTCAGGCGCCCGGGGGCGTTACGAAGCCCGCCGGTCCAGAGCGCCGCCGTCAGAGCTGAATCTCGAGCCGGCGAAGGATTTGCTTTAGCTCGGGGGGAAGGGGGCACGACAGCGTCATTTCCCGATCCTCCCGGGGATGATGGAAGGTCAAAGAGCAGGCGTGAAGAAACAGCCGCTCGATGCCCGACGGCTCGCCTCTCCCTTCGCCGTACAGGGGGTCGCCCACGAGGGGATGACCGATGGACGATAAGTGAACACGGATCTGATGGGTCACACCCGTCCCGATCTCAACCCGCAGGAGGCTATAGCCGCGCGCATAGGCCACCCGCTCAAATCGCGTCCAGGCCCTCCAGGTTCGCGCCCGTCGTCCCCGCTTCCCTGCTTCGGCGAACGGTTTCATCTTTCGACGATCCCTGGGATCGCGCATCAGCGCAGCGGCGATTGCGCGCTCGTCCTCGGTCTTTCCCCAAACTAGCGCCCAGTAATATTTGCGCACGGCTCGGCGGCGAAACTGCGCGCGAAGATAGTCGAACGCGTCCTGATCCTTCGCCGCCACGACGATACCCGACGTGTCCCGGTCGAGGCGGTGAACCAAGCCAACCTCCCACCGATTCATCCCCACCCCAATCGACGACGGACGGATCGCAGCCAAGAAATTGGCCACCGTGTGGGTTTGCCTTCCCGAAAATCCATGGGTGGCGATTCCCGCGGGCTTGTCCAAAGCCAAAAGACGCTCGTCCTCATAAAGGATGGGGACCTCAAGATCCGCGGCAGGGATCGGGCCTTCCGCAAGCAGGTGGGGAAATCCTCTCAGACTCAGGACACTGCCCGGCAATATCCGATCCCCCTTTCGTGCCGGGCGGCCATCGACCCAGATTGCCCCCTCCTCGATCGCCCGGCGCGTTTCGCGGAGCGAGAGATGAGGCAAGCATCGGCGCACGAAGGCGTCGACGCGATGTCCCTCTGCGTCGGGAGGAACTATCCAGGAGTGAGTCAGGGAAGAATACTCCTTCATTTCAAAATGCAAATTGCAAATTGAAAAGTGTAAAGTTTATGATCCGAGCCTTCGATTTTGCACTTTACATTTTGCCTTTTTCAATTTTCATTCGAACGTCGTTGACCCTTGATCCGGCATGGCCTCTCCCATAATATGAAGCCTTCGCCAAAAAGGAAAACGAGATGGGAGCCCATCATTACGGCGTCATTATCGCGGGCGGCAAAGGGACGCGCTTTTGGCCTTTGAGTCGACCCTCTTACCCGAAGCAGCTCCTCAGGATTCTCAGCGGAAAGAGCTTGCTTCAAGAGACCGTGGATCGGGTTTCACCGCTTTTTGACCGCAACCGCCTTTTCGTGGTGACCGTCGGCGACCACGACAAAGCCATCCGCCGGGAACTCAAGCGCTTGCCCAAAGCGAATTTTTTGATCGAGCCCCGAGGGAACAACACCGCTCCGTGCATCGGCCTTGCGGCCGTCGAGATCAGCGCTCGCGATCCCGACGGCGTGATGGTCGTCTTGCCTGCCGACCACTGGGTTTCCGATTCCAAGAAATTCTCGCGCACGCTGAAGGCCGCCATCAAGCTGGCGGAGGCGCATGACGCGCTGGTCACCTTGGGGATCAAGCCAGAATATCCCGAGACGGGCTACGGCTATATCTTGAGAGGGAAAAAAGTCCGCGGATCGCCAGGCGCCCGAGCCTTCCACGTTCGCGGATTTAAAGAAAAACCGTCGGTGCCGAAGGCCCGGCAGTTGCTGCGCTCGGGCGCTCTGTGGAACAGCGGCATCTTCGTGTGGCGCGCGCGGACCATTTTAACGGCGCTTGAGCGCTACTCACCGTCCCTGTTCGCCGGCCTGCGCAGGATCATGGAGGCTGCCCGCGGCCGTGGCCTGGGAGCGGCGCCGCCGCGGCTTCGCGCCGTAGTAGAGGGAGAGTATCGCAAGATGCCCAACCTATCGATCGACTACGCGGTCCTGGAAAAGGCCGGATCGGAAAATAGGGTGCTGACCGTGGAAGCGAGGTTCGGCTGGAGCGATGTGGGGAACTGGGCGGCGATCCATCGGATGCTCGCCAAAGACCGCCGGCGCAATGCCGGGGTTGGGCGCTGGCTTGGCCTCAGCTCTAGTGGTTGCCTGGCCTATTCCCCGAAACGCCTGATTGCCCTGCTGGGTATGGAGAACACGGTGGTCATCGACACGCCCGATGCGGTCTTGGTCGGCGACCTGAAGCGGGCTCAGGAGGTGAAAGATCTTGTCGAGGAGGTCGAGCGGCGAGGTTACCGGCGCTATACCCGTTAGCCGGAATTTAAGATCGCAGTAGCCGGATTCCACCGGAAGCTCCCTCGGGAAGCGCGCTCTCGGCTGCGGCCGATGGGTTCGTGCCATGAGTCGTGCTGTTTGTAATCGGACGTCCGCAGCCTCGCTCGCGCTCCCCTCCGTCGCTGCGGGAGGCCCGTGGAGCGAGGCGACCCCGAAGCCCGAGAGGAAAGGCAGGTTTCGAAGGAATCCAGGTTAGGAGTCTAAAATGACGCGCAAAGGGCCGCTTCATGAGGGCGAGGCGGTGATCTTTCTGGACCGAAAGGAGAGGGAATATCTCAGGCGCCTGACGCGCGAGCGGAAGATCTCCATCCGCGGCGGCAACTTTGCCCTCGATGAAGTCATCGGTCGAGAAGAAGGCATCATCGTCCGCTCTTCTCTGAACGAGCCCTTTATCGTCCTTCGCCCAACCCTCGCCCAGCTCATTCCCAACCTGCCGCGCCAGGCTCAGGTGATCTACCCGAAGGATCTCGGAACCATCCTTATCTGGGCCGATATTTTCTCCGGGGCAAAAGTCATCGAAGCCGGAGTCGGCGCCGGCGGCCTGACCCTTGCGCTGCTCAACGCTGTCGGCGCCGAGGGGTCCGTGATCTCCTATGAAATTCGCGACGATTTTGCCCAGTTGGCGCGAGAGAACGTCGCTCGTTACTACGGCGCGGCCCCGAACTGGCTCCTCAAGGTCGCAGATGTCGCCCGGCAACTGACCGAAACCGATGCCGATCGCATCCTGCTTGACCTTCCCGAGCCCTGGGAGGTTACCGAGAGGGCTTGGAGCGCGCTGCGCCCAGGCGGAATCCTGCTCTCTTACCTCCCAACTGTTCCCCAAGTTAAGACCGAAGTGGAATCCTTGAGGGGCCACGGCGGGTTTGCGCGGATACAGACGATGGAAGGGCTGCTGCGTTTCTGGAACATCCGCGGGCTGAGCGTCAGGCCGGAGCACCGGATGGTAGCGCACACGGGATTCATCACGGTCGCCAGGCGCCTGGCGCAAAAGGGGCCTGAGTTATCTTAAAATAAAGTCGTCTAAATTAGGGACTTGCAAACTTTAGGGGACCTGCTATTTAGCGAGCATGGTGCCTTACATCCAGGCAAAAAACCTGAACCTCACTTTTCGACCCAAAAACCGCGATCCGGTTACGGCCCTGCTCGGCCTCGATCTCGAGGCTTCCCAGGGCGAGTTCTTAAGCTTGGTCGGACCCTCTGGGTGTGGTAAGAGCACGTTTCTGAATGTCCTTCTCGGCCTGTTGAAACCCGACTCGGGAGATATCCGGCTCAATGGAAATCGAATCACCGGCCCCGGGCAGGAACGGGCGATGGTATTTCAGGAGTTCGGCTTGCTGCCCTGGCGGACCGTACAGGCAAACGTTGAGCTGGGATTGGAACTTAAAGGGGTCGCCGCCGCGACCCGGCGCCAACGGTCCGCCGAGCTCATCACGCTGGTGGGCCTCAATGGCTTCGAACAACACTATCCCCACGAGCTCTCCGGCGGAATGAAGCAGAGGGTTGGGCTCGCCCGCGCGCTGGCTACGGATCCGGACGTCCTGCTCATGGATGAGCCGTTTGCGGCTCTGGATGCGCAGACCCGGGATCTCATGCAAATGGAGTTGCTCCAGATCTGGGACCGGGCCAAGAAAACGGTCCTCTTCGTAACCCACAGCATCGAGGAGGCCGCTTATCTCTCCGACCGGGTCGTCATCATGACGGCCAGGCCAGCGCGCACGAAGAGCACCATCAAAATCAACCTGCCAAGACCCAGGGACTATGAGATGAGGCTGTCGGCAGAATTCAATGACATCAAGGCCAGGATATGGGAGACACTCAAAGAGGAGTTGATGACGAGGAGCGCAGGCGATGGGAGCTAAAAGAATTTATCAAGAATACCAGAGGCCGATTCTCGGACTGGTCTCGGTCGCAGGCCTATTCCTAGCCTGGGAGTTGGTCCTGACCTATCTCGTCCCCTTGAATCCCTTTTTCTTTACTAAACCTTCCCTGATTGCCACAGCCTTCCAGGAACAGGTCTTGGGAGGCAGGCTGTGGCACGATTTAATCATAAGCAGCCGGGCCTTTCTCTGGGGTTTTAGCTGCGCGATCGCGGTTGGCATCCCCGTCGGAGTTTTGATGGGGTGGAGGCGGCGGGCTGAGTATACGCTTGATCCGTTTCTCACAGCCCTCTACGCAAGCCCGCTGGTCGCCCTGGCCCCCTTAATCATCGTGGTCTTTGGCGTGGGCCTGCTCGCGAAGTCCGTCCTGGTCTTTCTCCTTGCTGTGTTCCCCTTCATATTCAACGCCTTCGCGGGGGTGAGATCGACGGATAGGCTGCTAATTAACGTCGTCAAATCTTTTGGCGGAAAGGAAAAGGACCTCTATTTCAAGGTTATATTGCCGAGCACGTTACCTTACATCGTTGCCGGCACAAGAATCGCGATCGGTCGGGGATTGGTCGGGATCATCGTGGGAGAGTTCGTCGCTGCTTCGGAGGGAATTGGTTTTGCGATTTCGCGATTCGGCGACACCTACCAGCTCCCTGAAATGTTCGCAGCGATATTTTTCTTGATGATCACCGCGATCGTTCTCACGGAAGGCATGCGGAAATTGGAGGCCGCGCTGGCGCCGTGGAGGGTCGGACAGGAGGCGCGATGACTCGCCTGGTCAACTTCTACACGGAGAGAGAGCACTACATTCTAGGGGGAGGCTTCATCCTGCTCCTCATCATCGCCTGGGAGTCTGTGCCGCATTTAGTAGCGCTGCCGAGGGCGCTGTCGCTCTTTTTCACGACTCCTTCGAAGGTCTGGGAAACGTTCTACGAGCTTTTGGTCCGGAATGAGGTCCAGGCTCACTTCTACGTCAGCGCCACAGAATTTCTCCTGGGCCTGGGCTTGGCCATCCTGTTCGGCCTCCCTCTGGGTCTCATCATGGGCCGGTCCAGCGTCATGGATGCCATGTTCGATCCTTACGTAACGGCCCTCAACGCCACACCCAGGATCGTTTTCCTGCCGCTTCTTATCCTCTGGTTGGGCCTCGGGATTTGGTCGAAAGTGATGATCGTCTTTATTGGGGCCGTCTTCCCGCTCCTCATCAACACCTATGAAGGCGTGAAAAACGTTGACCGCGTGCTGGTGAACGTAGTCCGCTCCTTTGGCGCGAACGAGTGGCAGGTGATGAAGATGGTGGTGCTCCCCAATTCACTCCTTTACATTGTGGTGGGCTTGCGGCTGGCCATCGGCAGGGCCATCCTGGGGGTGGTCGTGGGGGAGTTCTACGGGGCCACCAAAGGCCTAGGCGCAATGATGGCCAGAGCCGCCAGCGCCTATCAGGTCGACGTTGTCTTTGTCGGGGTGGCGATTTTTATGGCTGTCTCTCTGATCTTCACCCTTACGGTGAAGAAGATCGAATCGAAACTCACCCGCTGGCGCCCCGAAGCGGTCAAGAGCTTCTAAGAATTCAGTAGTCAGTAGCCAGAACCCAGAAGCCTTTCCTCTCCATTCTGGATTCTGTCTCCTGGATTCTCGTTTTTTTGTGGATTCTACTTCGAGGGCTTCCTCCCCATCTCCTTGAGGACCTCGTTCAAGAGTTCGCGCGCGACGAATTGCTCGATATCCGGCGCAGGCTTTCCCGCTGGCCATCCCGCCTCCGGAGTCATCCTCGACTTGAATAGCAGGTCCAACAAATCATGGGGGATTTCCGGCCCGAAAGCATTCTGCACTTGCTTATAGACTGCCTCAGCAACCCTTACCTCTTTAATCGTAAACCACTTTTGGATGACGTCGATGGTGCCCTTCTTGTTCGCTTTAATATAATCTTCGGCTTTAGCTATGGCCTTGATGAACCTTTTCACTTCGTCACGCTTTTCCTTGATTCGATCTCTGTGTACGAAAAAGGTGCCCCCGAGCCTGGGAAGGTAGTCTCCCGTTTTCACGAGGATCTTCATGCCCTCGTATTCGGCCTTGGCCGCGTGCCCAAACGACAAGATGGCTCCCTGGATCGACCCTCCAATGAGACCTGCTATTCGATCAGTCTCTCCCGCAAAGCTGATCACCTTGTAGTCCTTGCCGAGCTCCATCTTGAAAAACCGCCCCAGCGTAATCGTCGCCTCTTCGTAGTCCGCGGAGCCGGGTCTGCCCAAGCCAATGGTCTTACCCTTCAGGTCTTCCACGGTTTTGATGTCCGGGGTTGTCGTGATAGCCCATTGGGAGATCAGAGACTGACCGACGACAAAAATGAGCGGGGCGCCCCTCAGCATCGCGATGGAACCTCCCCCCGGAATCGGCACGTAGTCTATTTCCTTGGCAATTCCCGCCCTTACAAGCGGGCCTCCCTCTGCAGCTATAAACTCGGCAGTAAAGCCATGCTCTTTAAACATGCCTTTATCTTCAGCGACATAGGAGGGGAGGTGAAACCCGCTGCCTGCAATTGTTCTTCCCACTCTGATCTTGGTCTGCGCGTCGGCGGGTGCGCTACGTGAAACGAGAACGAATGCCACCATCGCGAACAGGAACCAAAGCGTGAAGCTCACCGAAAAAGTCCTACGCTCCAAATTAGCCATGGCTTGCTCCTTTCATTTTGTTGTGGCGGTTATTTCATTTCGCCGGACACTCTGTCATCCAGAAACCGGCCTAGGATTACCTTCTAACCGGGGAAAAGGCAAGGGGGTCAATCTTTGAGCCAAAAGCGTACCAGAGAATAAAAGGCGACGATTCCGTCTTTCCAGGTGATCTTTTTACCCTCGGCGTAGGTCCGGCCGTGATAGGAGATCGGGACCTCATAGATCCGATAGCCTTTTTTCGCGACCTTGACCGTCACTTCCGGCTCGAAGCCAAAGCGCCTGGATTCGATCTTGACGCTCCTTAAGACTTCAGCCCTGAAAACTTTGTATCCGACCTCCATGTCGGAAAGATTCAAATTGGTGAGCATGTTGGAGAAGAAGGTGAGGATTTGATTGCCCAAGTAGTGCCAAAAAAAAAGCACTCGATGCGGCCCGCCGCCGTAGAACCGCGTCCCGTAAACCACGTCGGCGTTTCCGGCAAGGATCGGCCCGAGGAGCTTCATGTAGTCCTGCGGGTCGTACTCCAGGTCGGCGTCCTGGATGATCACGATGTCGCCCGCAGCCGCAGCGAGCGCGGCTCGAATCGCCGCTCCCTTGCCCTGATTGAACGGCTGAAAGATCACTTTTAGATCGTTTTGCGCATCCTGCTCGGTGGCGACCTGAGCTTTGAGGCGCCCTAGGAGATCGCGGCTTCCGTCAGTGGAGCCGTCGTCGACAGCGATGATTTCTTTCGGCACGCGCACCGCGCGCACCCGGCGAATGGCCTCTTCGAGTGTGCCGACCTCGTTGAAAACCGGCATCACAACGGAAAGCTTCACCCCGATCCTCGAAGCCCGAGGGGGACGAGCAGGAAGGCTGCGGACGTCCGATTACAAACGGTGCGACTCATGGCAGAAACCCATCGGCCGCGGCCTGATGGCTCGGCCCTCGAGGAGCTTTCGGAGGAGCTTGTTAGGAACCACAATTTCGAGCCGCGGTTAGGATCGGGGTTCACCCCGTTCCTGACCTCATTCGCAGGCCTACCGCGCGATCCACGATTTAACCACAGTCTCGAAGGGCGGTTAGGAACGGGGTTCACTGCTCGAACTCGCGCTTTTTGAGCTCCCGAATGAAGGCAGAAAGGTTGGGATCGTTGCTGATGGCCTCGTTGACCTTGGCTTGAAATTCGGCGGCCGCCCGCTCCAGCGGGCCGGTGTCGACCCTCAGCCCAATCCACTGGGTTAGCCGAAGCACCAGCGCGAGGGATCCCCTGGGATTGGGCGCGGCGGATAGATAGTGAGGGAGAGCCGCCCACAGGCTCACGCTCGGGATGCCGACTTTGCGGCAGGCCTCGTTGAGCACGCCGATAATCCCCGTCGGTCCCTGGTACCTTGAAGGAAGAAGATCCATCTCGGCCATCAACTTCGGATCCGAGGCAAAGCCCGTGAGCGGAACCGGGCGGGTATAGAGGACCTCGTCGAGATAGGCCCCGAGGGTGACGATCATCCGCACGCCGCACTCGCGCACGAGCCGCATTACGGTTTCACAGAAGGTCCGCCAGCGCAGGTGCGGTTCGGCGCCGACCCCAAAAACGAAGTCGCGCTCGATTCCGATACCGGAACCGTAATAGAGGTCGTAGGATGGCCACTGGATTTGACGGTTCGTACCCTCCACCAGACGAACGACGGGCCGCTGGACGGAAAAATCGTAGAACTCTTCAGGGTCGATGGCGGCAAATTTGGTCGCGATGAGCTGCTCGGTGAGATAACGGACCGCCGTGGTAGCCGATGCGCCGGCGTCGCTCCATCCGGAAAAGGAAAGAATCAGCACCGGCTGCTTTAGCCCGGGACGAGATTCGAACGTGATGGGATCGTGAGCCACGAAATTACTCTAGCACAACTCGGCTATTTCCCACCAGTCCCAGCGCGGATTGTTCACGGCGGACAGGACCTTCGGGGCGAGCCCTTCAGGTCAGGGAGACGAGGAGGAAGGCCGCGGATGTCCTTTTCCGCGACCGAGGGGAGCGCGAGCGAGGCTGCGGACGTCCGATCACAAACAGCACGACTCATGGCGCGAACCCATCGGGCGCAGCCGAGAGCGCGCTTCCCGAGGGAGCTTAGTCCATCGGCCGCGGCCTGATGGCTCGGCCCCCGAGGAGCTTTCTGAGGAATGCGGGCTAGGAGGCTGGCGGG
>JACPAM010000314.1 GCA_016180805.1 Deltaproteobacteria bacterium
GCGGGGCCCGTGGCTCGCCGGGCCCGACTTCTCGCTCGCCGACATCGCGGCAACTCCCTACATAGTGCGGCTAGAAATGTTGAAGCTGTCGCGCATGTGGGACAACAAGCCCGGCGTTGCCAAATGGTGGGAGCGCGTCAAGATGCGCCCATCCTATGAGACGGCGATCACGAAGTGGCTCCGGCCGGAGGACATCGCACGCTATGAAAAGCTCGCCGACCCATGGATCAACGTGAGCAAGAACCTCACACAATAGCTCCGCAGACGAGTTGCGAGGGCAGAGCTCATCGCGATCGAAGCCCGCCGGTCGAGCATGCTGAACAGAGGCAGCAGTGTGGTTTGTGGGTCACTAGCCCGGCTTTCTCAACTCGCGTCGAAGATTGCCAGGGGGGCAGTCCGCTTATTCCGATTGCTCCTAGAGGAGTTGACACTGTAGCCCGCTTCCTTTTACATTGCGGCCGATATCGGGCAGGCAATAATGGAGGGCACAATGAAAAAGCTCTGTTTGACGCTCTCTCTTGGGTTTGTTCTGGTCACGGGTTTTCTGTCTGCGGCTCTGGCCCAGGAGAAGAAATTGGACAAGCTCAGGGTTGGTGGTGGGGCGGCCGCGGCTTCCCAGATTGCCCTCTGGCTTGCTAAGGAGGCGAAGCTTTACGAAAAACATGGCATCGCCGCCGAAGCCATCAGCATTCCCGGGAGCTCCCTCGCGCTCCAGGCGATGCTCTCCGGAGAACTGCCGATCATCCAGCTTGGCGGGGCCGCCTCGGTCCGGGCCAATCTCGCCGGCGCGGACACCGTCATCATCGCCACCATTGTGCGCA
This sequence comes from Deltaproteobacteria bacterium, assembly GCA_016180805.1. Taxonomy (GTDB): domain Bacteria; phylum Desulfobacterota; class Binatia; order UBA9968; family UBA9968; genus 2-12-FULL-57-22. The sequence goes on from JACPAM010000314.1 coordinate 822, forward strand.
GGCTTATCTTTTCGATCTTCAGCACGCCAGGCGTCGATAAAATGGAAGACTTGAAGGGGAAGGTGTTTGGCGCGACCCGCTTTGGGACACTCACTGAATTTGCCGCCAGGTTTGCTCTGCAAAAATTTGGCATCGACTCGGAAAGAGATATCACGATGGTACAGACCGGCGGCCCGCCGGAAACGGTTGCGGCCTTGGCCGCGGGAAAGATTCAGGCGGCGGTGCTGCCCCCTCCCGCGACGCTTCACGCGCGGAAACTGAAATTCAAAGAGCTGCTGGATCTCTCCACGCTGGAGGCCGACTTCTATGTGAACGGCGTCGTAACCACCCGGAGATATCTGAAAAGCAACGAGGATATTGTCAGACGCTTTCTCAAGGCATACATCGAGGGCGTGGCCCTCGCGCGAAAGGACAAGGGCTTTGCCTTCAAGGTCATGGCTAAATATTTCAGGACCGAGGACAAAGAGGTCCTTGAGGAGAGTTACAATTCAGTCGTCAAAACAAATCTCGCCATCCCGCCCTATCCCTCTGCCCAGGGAATTGCCACCATGCTGCAATCCTTAGAAAAAGAGAACCCGAAGGCGAGGGGCGCGAAGCCGGAGGAATTCTACGATGGCCGTCTCGTAACGGAACTCGATCAGAGCGGTTTTATAAAGTCAGTCCTACCCTAGCGTGGAGGATCCGTATGGCAGAGAAGACTAGGACGATGGTGCGTGAGCCGGGGCCTGACATCAACACGTATGAGATTCACTGCAAGGCGCGGCGGGATTTCCTACAGCGCCAGAACATCGGCAAACTGCTGATCAAAGCTAACGAGCGAGACTGGGAGATCTCCCGCCAGGCGAAGACGAAACACTTCTTGTACCCCAACGTGTGGCCAGAGAACGCGCTACAGGACTGGGCGATCTTCCAGCAGGATGTCGTGACGCACTCTGGGAAACATCGCCACCAGGGGAGCCTTGTAATTTTCGTCCTCGAGGGTCGGGGTTATACCGTGGTGGACGGGGTGCGACAGGATTGGAAAAAGGGAGATCTCATCCTCTTGCCATTAAAGCAGGGTGGTGTGGAACACCAACACTTCAACCTGGAGCCGGGAAAGCCCTGCAAGTGGATCGCGATGATTTACATCCCGATGTATGACCAGGTGGCAAGCTACACAGAGCAGATAGAGCTCTCGCCGTTATACACGGCAGGCACTAGGTAAAGTAGCAATCGCACATTGGATGCAATAGTCTGACGGGACACAACGTGGAGGCGATTGTATGACTCACCTCAGATACGAAGCGTTGGCCAAGCGGAATCTTTGGGACGAACTGATTCAGATCCGCGACCAGCAGAGGAAGGACAAGGAGAGCGCGGTTTTCGTGGTCAGCGGGGATGATTTGCCCTGGGAAGTAAATCCGATGGGAATTATGCGCTGGTATACGCACCCAGAGGTTCACGATACGGCCGTCCGCAGCCTGATATTCTATGTACAGAAGATTCCGCCGGGAAGCCGAAGCGGTCTGTTGAAGTTTCCAGGTGGACAGGTAATCCATATCCTGGAGGGCAAAGGGCACACCGTCATCGACGGGGTGAAATTTCACTGGGAGGCTGGTGACGTGCTGCAACTGCCCATGCGCTGGGACGGCATCGTTCACCAGCACTTCAACGACGATCCCAAGAACCCGGCCGGGTTTCTGGCCGTTCAGGCTAACTTCGTACACTCTTTGGGCGTGGACAAGGGACAGGGATTCGAGCTACTGGCTCCATGTCCAGAGTACCAGGAGAAGGCAAGGGCAGGCAGACGGCAGGCACGAGAGAAAACCGACTAGCCCGAGTTTCTCACGTGCAACACTGATCGAGAGGCGAGCTCTCAAGAGCGAATGCCGAGGCATAGAGTTCAAAGTTCAAGGTTCAAGGTCCGAACGGGTTAAAACTTTGAACCTGGAACGTTGAACCTTGAACCGCCCTGTGTGCCTCGCCGAACTATGGAGCAACCTCAGCAGCGTACAGCAGGCGAGAGGAGGCTATTCGCTGCAGCGCGCGGTGGAAATGCTCAAGGCTCAGCGGTAACACGGTGGCGAAATCGGCGTCTCGGAGGGCACACATTTTCGTTTCCTGACAAAGCGCCTCGATCTCCGCTCCAGAGAAACCCTCGGTGCGTCCGGCCATCGAATCGGCGATTGCTTCGAGGCTATTGAAACTGTCCAGCGGAATCCCACGGAGCTGGACCTTGAAGATCGCTGCTCTCTCAGCTCGGTTGGGAAGCGGGACCAACAGGTGCAGGCCGAAGCGACCGGGTCGAAGCATGGCCGTGTCCAAGGCTTCCAGCCGGTTAGTGGCGCCAATTACCACGACTTTACTCAACGGCTCAATGCCATCCATTTCGGCCAGGAGTTGGCTGACAACCCGCTCCGTGGTCTTCGTACCTTCGTCGGTGCCGCGCACGGGGGCTATCGCGTCCAACTGATCGAAGAAGAGGACCGAGGGAGCAACCTGGCGAGCAATGTGGAACACGTGTCGGATGCCCTGCTCGGATTCGCCAAGCCATTTGCTGAATATCTCCGGCCCCTTCACGGCGATGAAGTTGGCCCGACATTCGTTGGCGATGGCCTTGGCCAGGAGGGTCTTGCCGGTGCCCGGCGGCCCGTATAGCAAAATGCCTGTGGAAGGCCTTAGCTTCATGGTCGACAACACGTCCGGGTGCAGCAGTGGCATCTCTACCAGCTCTCGCAGCTTCTTCTTCACCGGCTCCAGGCCACCGATGTCATCCCACGATATGTCAGGGATGGTAACTATCGTCTCGCGCAGCGCCGAGGGCTTGGCTTTGGGGAGAGCTAGCTCAAAATCCTGCTTTTCCACCACAAGCTGTTGGGGCATCATCTCTACGCTACGGAGTTCATATGTACGCCCCTTCAGATTTCGACGTAGGGCGTTGAGACCGGCTTCCCGGCAGAGCTCCATGAGATCGGCACCTACGCAGCCGTGCGTGGCACCGGCCACGGTGTCGAGATAATCGATTGCCTCGTCCGAAAGCGGCATCTCGCGCGCGTGAATGTGGAGGATCTGGAGGCGTCCGGCCTTATCCGGCGGACCTATTAAGAGCTCGCGGTCGAAGCGACCGGGCCGACGGAAGGCCACGTCAATCGAATCGATGCGGTTGGTAGTACCGATGACCATAACGCCGTCCACACGCTGAAGGCCATCCATAAGGGCAAGAAATTGCGCAGTCAGTCGCGTATCGGAATGCGAACCGCTCTCCCCCCGCTTCGGGGCGATGGCGTCGACCTCGTCCACGAAGATGACCGACGGCGCGTGGTGGATGCCCTCGCCGAAGATCTTGCGAAGGTTCGCTTCCGATTCGCCGTAGATAGTGCCGATGATGTCCGGGCCGTTGATGTAATAAAAGCGCGCATCTATCTCGTTCGCCACGGCACGCGTGAGATGGGTCTTACCCGCTCCCGGAGGTCCGCTCAAGATTATGCCCCGGGGCGGCCTGATCCCCAATTGACGATACGCGAATGGGAACCTCAGCGGCACCTCGACCAGCTCGCGCAGCAGTTGGATCTCCCTGTCCAGCCCGCCGACGTCTTCGAAAGTAACCTCCTGAGGGGTTTCGGCGTGCAGAGTGGCCGAAAGATCTATCTCGATCTCGGTTTCGTCGGTGACAATGCCCGGGCCGTCCTCGATCTCGACCACTGTATAGGTTGTTCCGCCAGAGGAATGCGGAAAGTGGGCGTAGAGCACCGAGCCAACGCTCGCGGGGATGCGATTCTCAACAAACTCTTTCTTCATATGGTGCTCAAGCTCGTGGGCAAGCGTCACGTCCACCGCGGGTAGGAGACGCATCGAACGAACAGGTTCGACAGTCACAACACGTTCGAGCCACACCTCCTGGCCGATACGTGCTTTGAGTCCTTG
>JACPAM010000120.1 GCA_016180805.1 Deltaproteobacteria bacterium
GAGCCGGTCCCATGATAGCCGTCAAAGCCGTACACGGCTCCGGCACCTCCTTCGGCCTCGTATCCGGGGTATACGTAGAGTTGCCCTGTTCTGGGATGGATGCCGTACACGTAGTGGCCGAAGCGTCGCCCCCAGGCAGCAACGGCCCGGTGGGGGAGAGCTTTGGAGAGGGCGTTGGTCACCGCCTCTATGATGTTGCCCCCCACGTTCACCGGCGAAGTGCCGCCCGGGGCAGGATATTGGGCGTTGACCACGGAACCTTCGCGGGCCCGGATGGTGATGGGGCACATGCTGCCCTCGTTGTGATAGTCAGCCAGGGCGGGGTCGAAGAAAAGGATCGCGGCGGCGAAGGCACAACTGTAAGTCGTCATGTACTGGGCGTTGACAGCCCCCTTTTTGGCCTGGTCGCTGGCCGAGAAGTCAATGACCATTTCATCGCCTTTGACAGTGACCTCACACCGTATCCAGACGGGCGTGTCCAGCTCCACCCCGTCGTTGTCGGTGGCGGACTCCCCAAAATATGTGCCGTCTGGGATCTGGCGAATGGCCTCTCGAATAGCGCGCTCGCTCCGATCTTTCATCTGCTGGACGCAGGCCAAGACGGTCTCTCGGCTGTATCGACCCAACAGAGCGACCAGCCGGTCTTCACACAGTTGGGTGGCCGCAACTAGGGACTGCACATCCACCCGCACGTTTTCGGGAAGGCGGACGTTGTTGAATATCAACCGAAGGATGTCCCGTTTCTCCTTCCCTCTTTCCAGGATCTTGGTCGGGGGGATCAGAATCCCCTCGGAGTGGACGTCGTAGGGGTTGGAGAAGTATGCGCCGGGGTAGGCCGCTCCAGTGTCCTCCATGTGGGCTCGGGCGAGGGTGAAGAACGAAAGCTCATCATTGTAGAAGATTGGTCGGAAGACGCCCCAGTCGGGCGCGTGGCAAGTGTAGCCGTGGTAGGGGTCGTTGACCAGCAAAGCGTCGCCCGGGTAGAGGTCATTCTGGAACTCGTTCAGGATGTACCGCACCGAAAACTTGCCGCCAACGTACTGGGCCGTGAGGCCAACGGGGATGGCCACGGTATCTCCTCTCGCATCCCAGATCCCGACAGAGATGTCGTGCATCTGAGAGATGAGGTAGAACTGGGAGGTCCGGTCAATTAGGTGGCGCATCTCCCGGCAGATGCGCTGCATGGCATGCCAGACCGTGGATAGGGTAAGGGGATGTATTTCGCTGGTGCTCATTACGCTCTCCTAAAACGCTTGTGGTTACGGGGACAGGCACGCACGCGAGCCAGTCCCCTGACTTGCAAAGCGCTCGTTTTATTAGTATGTCCGGCTGGAGCCTTATTGGTGGCGCAATAACGTCTGCTGTTAAGAGTAAGGAAACGCTGTGCAGGTGTGCAATCGTCATGCCACAAGGGTCACGTCAAATTTTACGGAGTTTCTTTCCCGCATGGTGAATTTTCTAAAGCCTTTTCTTGAAATAAGGAAAAAGTCAAGAACATTTTCTGACTTTCTGGAAAAGCCTTTTTCTTTTATCATCCAGGGGGTAAAAGTTTGCACACGTTCAAGCTTGCTTCTCGGTCCGTCCTAGGGGGGGAATGCTTGGCATATTAATTGCTCAACGTCAACAGAATCTAAGCATCCAGGGCGATCTGCGATCTCGGGAACACTTGCACAACGTGTGCCCAATCCAGCACGGAGGAGATTCCTATGCAATCGATCTTCGGAAGAGCTTTTTGTCTTTTTATGGTTCCGTTGTTCATTTTTGTTGTCAGCCTATCTTCTAATGTAGCCAACGCTCAGCCGGCCAAGGCGGTTTCACTGCCGCAGACCATTACCATCGTGTTTGCTGGTGGCGCCGGGGGTGGCGGCGACGTGCAAGCTCGGCTCGTAGCACGCTATCTGCCGAAGTACTTGCCGGGGTCGCCTACCATCATCGTCAAGAACGAACCCGGAGCGGGATTGCGAGCCGGCGTTCAGACGGTTTACCGGTCCAAGCCTGACGGTTCCGTAGTGGGAGGGAGCTATACTCCTTCCACGCTCGGAAACGAGGCGATCTACGCCGCCGATGCAGGTTATGAGTTCAGTAAATTTGTTCTGTTGACTTCCACCTACCACCAACCCTACGCCATCGCAGTTGGCCCGCAGACTCCGTACAAGAGCGTCGCCGACCTCAAGAAGGCCGCGAAGCCCGTTCCTTTCTGCAACGAGGGGGGAGGCATGTCGCTTGCCTACATTGTGATTGCGACGAAAGAAATGAGCATCCCGTATCGATCCATCCCTGGTTACGGGGGAGCTCCCGCTGCCATGGCGGGATTGCTGCGCGGCGACTGCGAGGCGGTATCCTACGGGCTTGAATTTACCCACCGCTACCTGAAAGATGGAGTCCGCCCCATCGCGGTGCATGGTCTTGAGCGACACGAGCTATGGCCGAACGTCCCGACTTCCAAGGAGCAAGGCTACCCGTTGGATCTCCAGATCAATTTGGTGTTTTATCTTCCGCCGGGAACTTCCTCTGAAACAGCCAACGCGTACCGGGATGGGCTCACCAGGCTTTATAAAGAGAAGGAGTTCCTGGACGCTGTTCGCAAAGCCAAACTCACGCCCACTTTCGCTGACACCAAAGAAACGCAAAGGATCGTTTCTGACCTCACCAAACTCTATTCCAAGTACGCCGTTGAGCTGCGCGAGGCGGAGACCAAGATCAAGTAGATCGTTTGCGGCATGTTTGACGGGATTTCTGTCGCCATCTCTGCGCTTCTTCAGCCGGACGTCCTGGCGTTTATCATCGTGGGATCGCTGATCGGGCTGGTCGCGGGCGTTTTGCCGGGTCTCGGCAACGTTCAGGCCATGGCGGTGGCGCTCCCGTTCACTTTTGGCATGGACCGCCTGACCGCGATCTATTTTCTCTCCGCAATCTGTGCTTCGGCTACTTACGGCGGCTCGGTTCCGGCAATCCTGATTAACGTTCCAGGCACTCCGGCAAGCGCAGCCACCACGATTGAGGGCTATCCAATGGCGAAAAGGGGGGAGGCCAACCGCGCTCTGGCCATATCCGCAACGGCTTCGCTCATGGGCGGCCTTGTTGGCATCGGCGTGTTGGTTGTGAGCATCCCCTTCGTTAGGTGGCTCGCGCTGTTGTTTGGACCCCCCGAGACCTTCATGCTGGTGCTCCTTGGCCTGATCACCATAGCCTATGCCATCCAGGGCAACATCATCCGCGGGCTGGCCATCTCGGGCATCGGCATTCTTCTCTCGCTCATTGGGTATGCTTCCGTCACCGGAGTTTACCGCTTCTCGTTTGGGAGCAAAAATTACCTTTGGGATGGCATCGAGCAAGTGGCCTTTCTCACCGGCGTGTTTGGGCTGAGCGAAGCCATCCAGCTCGGAATGAAGGGCAGGGTTGCTGGGGACGCTGAGGAGGTTGCGCTGGGCGGCTTTCGCGGGACATGGCAAGGCATCGTAGATACATTTCGATACCCGCTTACTTTCATACGGAGTTCGGTAGTGGGTGTGATTGTCGGAATTGCCCCTGGGGTTGGGGGGAGCGTATCTAATGTCGTCGCCTACGCGATGACCGCTCAGATCTCAAAGGATCCGCTTATCGGAAAGGGTTCTGTGGAAGGTCTGGTCGCGTGCGAAAGCAGCAACAACGCGACCTACGGTGGGGATGCTATCCCGACTCTGGCTTTTGGCATTCCGGGCTCCCTGGCAATGGCGATTTTGCTGGGCGGCTTGAACTTGCATGGCGTGCCCGTGGGTCCGTGGGTCATGAGGGAGCACATCGAGATCGTCTGGGTGGTCGTCTTTGGGCTTCTCGCCGGCACGATCGTATCCTGCGTGGGAGGGCTTTTGCTGGCGCGCTGGCTCGCCCGGATTACGCTTGTTCCCACGGGCCTGCTGGTTCCCGCTATCGTCGTGCTCATCCTTACGGGAGCCTACGCGATCCGCCAGAATTTTTGGGATCTGGTGGTGGCAATCTTGAGCGGCATCTTTGGCTATTTCCTTAACCGGCACGGTTTTTCTCTGCTGCCGCTGATCATCGGCTTTTTGTTAGGCGCTGTGGCGGAACAGGCTTTCATTCAGTCGCTTCATATCTCTGAGGGGAGCCTCAGCATCTTTTTCACCCACCCGCTTTCATTGCTGCTCTTTTTAGGCGTCGTGGCTACGGGAGTCTATCCCGTGTTCCGACGGCTTGTGGCGAAGGGAGTTGCGCAGTGAAAAAGCTGTTGGATGGCCGAAGCATCATGTTAGTTCTCCTGCTCGGCTTGGCGCTCTATTTTGTGTTCGCCGGCCTCGGCTACGGGCGAAACTCCAGGATCTTTCCTGTGGCCATCGGCATCGTTACAGCGGTCCTTATCATTTTTGACCTGGTTTCCCTGTGGGTTCCCAGGCTTTTTCCCAGGACAGAGGTTGGGGCTAGGGGGTCGCGCCGGGCCGAGGCGCCTTCAGCGGAGGCGCAGCGAGTTGGCTATTCGGGCGCGCGTCTTGTAAGGATGGTTAGCTGGCTATTAGCAGGCGCATTGGGTGTAGGGTTGGTCGGGTTTGGCGTAACGGTGCCTGTTTTCATCCTGGGCTTCGGCCGCATCGAGGGCCGGGCAAGTTGGGTTGCGTGTCTGGTCGTGGCCGTGCTCTTTTTCATTTTTATCGTTGGTTATTTTGAATTTACTATGCGCATCCGGATGTTCAGGGGCATCCTCTTCGGGGATCTGCTGCCGCTTCTTTAGGGAGGTCAAGCACCACCATGCTGCCAAAACTAAGCCGTGAAAAGTTAATCGACCTTTGTCGCCGAATGCTGCTCATCCGCCACTTCGAGGAGAAGTTGATCCTTCTCCACAACGAAGGCCGCTTCAGCGGGCACTATCATGTCTATATCGGGCAGGAGGCAACCGGCGTGCCGGCCCTCTCGTGCCTTGGACCAGATGACTATCTCTTCACCACCCATCGGAACCACGGCCATCTTTTGGCCCGCGGCGCAGAGCCCAAACGTCTTCTGGCGGAAATTTTGGGACGCAGGGACGGGTACAACAAGGGAAAAGGTGGGACCTTTCATACCAACGTCTCGGCCCTCGGGTTTCTCCATACCTCTGCGGTGGTGGCTGGAATCATCCCTCTCGCCGGAGGCACGGCCTATGCGGCCAAAGCAAAAAAGTCCGGCCAGATCACCGCTTGCCTTTTCGGCGACGGAGCGTTGGAGGAGGGAGCCGCGCCGGAGTCGTTCAACCTCGCCTCGCTATGGAAGCTTCCGGTGCTCTATCTCTGCGAGAACAACGGCAAATACGGCCGGGGCAGGGCCATCGGCGCAGCCCAGTCCTCGACGATGGCAGCCTATCCGCTGACCGATCTCCCGGCAGCCTACAAGATTCCGGCTGAGCAGGTAGACGGTACAGATGCCGGCGCTGTTCATGCCGCCATTTCTGAGGCGGTAGAAAAGATCCGTCGGGGGGAGGGCCCGCAGTTCGTCGAGACGCAGACCGTGCGCTGGCCGGGAAGCGAGTCGAACTGGCCGGTGGTTCCGGTGCCGACGGAGTTTTCGCTCGCCTGGGACCTGAGCGCTGTGCCCGACGCCGTAAAAGAGTGGTATCGAGAGTGCGATCCGATCTTGATCTTCGTTCGTGAGCTGGTGGAAGGAAAAGTGGTAACCAAAGAGGAGATCGGCAAGGTCGAGGAAAAGGTCCGGGAGGAAATCGCGCAAGCGGCGGAGTTTGCCTTGGCCAGTCCCTATCCTGAGCTGGAAACGGCGCTTGAAGGTGTCTTTGCCTGATCACGTCACGGGAGGCGTATGCGCGAAATTGCCTATTATGAAGCGAAGCTCGAAGCGCTCAGAGAAATTCTCGCCGCCGATGAGCGCGTGCATCTGATCACGGATACGCTCACCGGATTTCTGGGACTCAGCCCGCATAGGGCCAGGTTCCGTGAGATCGCAGAGCGCTACCCGGAGCGGGTAATCTCACCGCCGATTTCTGAGCTTGCCTTCTGTGGCCTGGGGATCGGAGCGGCCATGGCCGGGCTGCGGCCGGTCGTGGACGTCGTGACGGCAAGCTTCATCTTCGAGGCCTGGCCGCAGGTCGTGAACGAGGCTGCTAATGCTTTCTATATGTCCGGGGGCCAGACCCGCGCCCCGGTCGTCTTCCATGTTCTGCATGGCCTGCGAGGGGGAGGTGCGGCGCAGCATTCGCACAGCCCGCAGGCGATGCTCTGGAACTGCCCGGGGCTGGAGATCGCGCTGCCGTCATCACCACGGGATGTCAAGGGACTGCTTAAGACGGCTGTAAGGACGGATAACCCGACGGTCTTCGTCGATCACGGTTCCCTTTTCGAAGTTCGCGGGCCGGTCCCTGAAGGGGATGAGGCTATTCCGTTTGGGGTGGCCGATATCAAGCGCAAGGGTAAGGACGTTACGGTCATCGCCACCTCCTACATGGTGCAGCGGAGTCTCAGTGTTGCGGATCGCCTGGCTCAAGAGGGAATCGACGTTGAAGTGGTGGACCCACGAACTTTAGTGCCGCTCGATTTTACAACCTTGATAGCATCGGTGGAGAAAACCCGGCGGGTGGTCATCGTCGATGAGTGTCGACAGAGTTGTGGCGTGGCCGCCGAGCTTGCGGCCCGCATAGCAGAGGCCGGGTTCGACAAGCTCAAAGCGCCCATTCGACGCGTGACGACCCTCGACGTGCCTGTGCCTTTCAGCCGGCCGTTGGAGGATTTCATCAGCCCCTCGGAGGGGCGCATTACCGAGGCGATTCGAACCGTACTCAGATGAGCAAGTGAGCAGGACGAGGAGGAAGGCCGCGGACGTGCTTGCCCGTGACCGAGGGGGGCGCGAGCCCCGTTGAGTAACTGCGCGGTCGAGGAACCACCCTCTTGGTCAAGACCGCACTCCACGGGGCGAGCGAGGCTGCGGACGTCCGATTGCGAACGGTACGACTCATGGCACTGACCCATCGGCCGCGGCCGAGGGCGCGTTCCCCGAGAGAGCTTGGTCCATCGGCGAGCGGGGACAGGCACCGCTTCGCGGAGCCAGTCCCCTGAGCCGCGGCCTGATGGCTCGGCCCCCGAGGAGTTTTCGAGGGAATCGTAATCAGATCATAGGAGGCAGGTAATTTCATGCTCAAGACCGCGATCGATGTCGGAGGGACCTTTACGGATTGTCTGGTGCTGGATGAGCAGGGGCAGATACATCAGTTCAAGTCGCCGACCACGCCCGAGGATCCCGCGCTTGGACTGATCAATGTCCTGACAAAAACAGCGGCTTTTTTCAAAATGGATTTGACCGAGTTCATGTCCAACGTGGGACTCTTCATCGCTCACGGGTCTACCTTGGCTACCAATGCCTTGCTCACCGGGCGCATTGCCAAGGTGGGCCAGATGACCACCAAGGGATTCCGCGATCACATCGAGATCCGCCGGGGCTACAAGAATATCCGAACCTCGCGCTTCAACGTGTTTGTCCCTCCTTACAAGCCTCTCGTTCCCCGCTATTTAAGAATTCCGGTCGAGGAGCGAATCCTGTATACGGGGGAGATCCTGACTCCCCTCAAGGAAGAAGACGTTTACGCCGCAGTCAAAAAATTCAGGGAGGACAAGGTTGAGGCCGTAGCGATCTGCTTCCTGCATAGCTACATCAATCCGGCCCACGAGAAGCGGGCGCTGGAGATCTGCCGGGCGGAGATGAATGGCACCTACGTGACTGCCTCTCACGAGGTGCTGCCAGTGTTTCGTGAGTACGAACGCTTCAGCACGACCGTGGTGAGCGCGGCCGTGGGCCCGATCACCGAGAGATATCTCGCGGCCTTGTCGGAGCGGCTGAAGGGGCTGGGATTTCGGGGAACACTCTATCTCGTTCAGGGTGGCGGCCTGGTCCAATCCGTCGAGGAATCGGCGCGTCGAGCAGTCTCTCTCATAGGCTCAGGGCCGGCGGCCGCTCCCTCTGGAGCCATTCGGCTGGGCCAATGCATCGGTACTAACAACCTGGTTTCGGTGGACGTGGGGGGCACGAGCTTCGACATCTGCCTAATCCAGAATGGGGCCATTCCCACCACTGACTATAACTGGGTCGGTGATGAGCGGGTCGCCATGAAGCTGGTCGATGTCCAGAGCATCGGGGCTGGAGGTGGGAGCATCGCGTGGATTGATTCTTTGGGCCTTCTGCGCGTGGGACCTCAAAGCGCCGGAGCCGATCCCGGACCGGCTTGTTACGGGAAGGGGGGAAGCCAACCTACGGTCACCGACGCGGACCTGGTTTTGGGTTTTGTCCCTGCTGATTATTTTCTTGGCGGCGAGATCCCGCTCAAGCCTGACCTTGCCGAGAAGGCGATTCGCTCGGTTGCGGAGCCATTGGGGCTTGATGTGCCCACGGCGGCGAAGACGATCTTCACCACGGTGAACTCCCTCATGGCCGACAAGATGATCGAAGTCTCCACCAAACGGGGTTACGACGTGAGGGATTTTGCTCTGGTTGTGGGCGGGGGAGCGGGGCCGGTTCACAGCGCCCACCTGGCCGAGCTTTTGGAGATTCCCACGGTCATCGTCCCACGCTATGCGGCTGCCTATAGCGCGTTCGGTATGCTCAACATGGAGCTGGGGCGCCATTTTTCCCGCTCGATCATCGCGCGAATGAAGCTGCTTGATCTGGAGCGCGTGAACCAGCTTTTCCTCGACATGGAGGCGGAGGCCAGAGAGGTCCTGAGCGAGATCGGGATCGCTCGACAGGATACTGTCCTCAGTCGTTCCGTGGATATGCGCTACGTGGGCCAGTTCCATGAGGTGGAAGTGACGGATGTCCCGTTGGGCACGCTTGGCCCTGCGGAGTTTGAGAAGATCACCGAGGCTTTCCACGTTCGCCACAAGGATCTTTATACGTTCAATATGCGCGAGCGCGAGGTGGAGTTTCTAAATCTCCGCCTCAAAGCCACGGCGCGGCACGAGACGCTAAAGCTTGCTGAGATTCCGGAGGCAACTCACGAGATAAGTGCGGCGCTCAAGCGCCGCCGCCGGGTACTGTGGAGCTTGGAGAGGGGGTTTGAGGAAACCGCCGTCTACGACGGCACGCGGTTGGCGGCGGGGCACAAGATTTCCGGTCCTGCCATCATCGAGGAGCCGGCGACCACGGTCGTCATTCCCGAAAGTTACGTGTGCACGGTCGATGGCGTTAAAAACTATATCCTTCACCGGAGGTAAAGGAGCTATGGCTAGGGGTCGAGTGAATCCAATGACCTTGTCCACCGTTTGGCATTCTTTGCAGAGCATCTGCCGGGAGATGCGCCATGTGGTCGATCGCACTTCGCAGAACTATCTGATCGCCCAGCTTCACGACGTGTCGATCGGCATATGGGATGGCACGGGGAGGACCGTGGCTATACCGATCGGCCTGTCGACTCAATATCTGGGCGGGAAGCTTTCGGTGGAGTATGTTTTGAACAAGTTCAAAGGGAATTTAAATCCCGGGGATGTGATTTTGGTCAACGATCCTTACAAGGGTTACTGTTGCCATTTGCCCGACTGGGGTTTTTACCGGCCGATTTTTTACCAGGGGGAGCTGTTATTTTTCACCATGTGTCGGGCGCATCAGATGGACACGGGGGGCTCCTTTCCAGGCGGCTACTTCCCCAATGCTTATGACATTCACGCTGAGGGGATGTGCATACCGGGGATCAAGGTGATGGAGGGGGACAGGGAGCGGGAAGATGTGATGGAGTTGATATTGAACAACGTGCGCTGGCCGCAGGGGGTACGGATAGATAATTATGCTCAGATCGCCTCTCTCCGGGTATGCGAGCAGCGGGTCACGGCGTTGTTGGATAAGTACGGCAGAGAGACGGTACAGGCATGTTTGGAGGAGATGTTTGACCGGACGGAGCGGACCGTGCGGGCCACGATCGAGAAGATTCCTGACGGGGTCTATTACGGGGAGGCGGCCACTGACGATGACGGCACGGAGCTGGATGTCCCGGTTTGGGTGCGCTGTAAGCTGACCGTGCGCGGTGATACGATCGAGGTCGATTTCGCTGCCAGCGACAAACAGCGCAAGGGCTACGTCAACTGCGTTTACAACACGACTTTCAGTGTGACCCTCTCCGCGATCTTCATGTTTATGGATCCCTCCCTCGGTGAATACCACAACGAGGGGAGCTTGAGACCCATCACGATTCTCGCCCCGCCTGGCTCTGTGGTCAATGCGCAGTATCCGGCGACCGTGGGCGCCTCGCCGGTGAACATGGGACATCAGATCATTGAGTCCGTGGTCGCGGCGATGTCTCAGGCGATGCCGGAGCGGGCGATCGCCTGCTGGGGGAAACGCTACGGGCATTATATTTTTGGCACGGATCCGCGCACGAACGAGAAGTATGTGGTGACGACCTTTGATATGGACGGCGGCGCCGGCGCGGTCCGAGGATTCGATGGCTACGAGGGGGCGACGTCGATCGGCACGCTCGGCGAGGTCAATAAGGGGAATGTGGAAGAGGTGGAGATGAGGTTTCCGTGGCGATGCCTACGGTGGGAGTTAGCCCAGGATACCTGCGGCGCCGGAAAATGGCGCGGGGCTGCCGGAATTCACTGGCAGTATGAGAATATCGGGTCGGATGCAGGGATGGCGACGGGCAGCTCGGACGGTGAGAAGGTGAGGGCAGCGGGCGCTCTGGGCGGCGAGCCCACGCCTAATTCCCGGGCCTTTCTCACCCGCCAGGGAGAGACCACACGGCTCAACAGCCACCGGCTCTATCAGCTCAAGACAGGAGATATCATTCACAAGATCAGTGGTGGTGGTGCGGGAGTGGGAGACCCGGCGGAGCGCGATCCGGAGAAAGTCCGCTTGGACGTGATCAACGAATTCATCGGCGTTGAGAAGGCACGCGACATGTACAAAGTAGTGCTCCATCCGGAAACGTTACAGGTCGATTGGGAGCAAACCCACAAGCTGCGGCACGGTGGGGCGGGCGCCAAGGAGGCTGGCGCGAGGGCCACATAGGCCCTGGGTTCCTTCGAAAGCTTGCTGCTTGGAGGACGAGCCTTCCAACTGCGGCCAGTGACTTGATAAGGGTCTCCCGACCGGGCATCTGCAGAAGGTGAGAGCATCAGGTTAGACAAGTTACGCAAGTCCGACACCACCCGAAGCTCCTTGCCCAGCAGGTCGGCGCTTGAGGAATTGTCAACGGCCAGGTCGTCCTGCTTAATCCAGCCTTGTGCCGAAGCTTATTTAAAGCCTAGGATTTTCCCGTATTCTCTGGCGAGCCTGTCCACTGTTTGCGCTTGCTCCTGGGTCATATACAAGACTTTTTTCCCTTTGAAAAACCTATGCGCAGAGGTCCCGGGAACAAAAGAGTGGGGGTCAGGCCTTGAATCGTTCACGGTGGCGTTGGTTTGGTGCACATAACAAAGGGGAATCTCGAAAGGATAGAAATTCCGATGCCAGACTTGGCTGTTCAGAAAACACTTCCTGATCAACTCGACGCGGAAGCGGAGACTATCTATGTCCAGGCGTGATCCGCTTGTCCGTCTGTCGCCATATGCTGGGTTACTCCAGAGAAGCCGTTGAAATGGCTAAAGGTAAAACTAAGCCCGAGATCGGTCGGACATATTCCTGGCTTGACTGTCTGTGCGCCGATAGATGTGATACCGTAAGTGGTAAGTAAGGATGGAGGCAGATTTATGAAACCCGCAAAGGCGCGGCGTGAAGAAACTTTTATAGAAGAGATTGTGGAAACTCTGAAGTCGGTTCCCAAAACCCGGCTGCGGATTGTTCGGGATGTCGTTGGAGCGCTTGCCGAACCTGTCGTCCCTGACAAGGGGGGAGTGAGGTTGAAGCGCAGGGCGCGAAAAAGCCTTCTCAAAACTCCCTTCTGTGGAATGTGGGAAGGGCGGACGGATATCGGCGACGGGCGATCTTATGCAAGGGCGTTGAGGCAGGGGTTGGAGAGTCGTGGCGACACAACCTAGAACTTTCGTCGATACTGACGTTCTCATAGATATTGCGAGAAAGGAGGGTCGGGCTCTCGACTTCTGGCGGCGTGCTCAGGCACGGTCAACGATGACCTGTGCTGTCATCTCTGTATTTGAGCTTCTTGCGGGCTGCAGGAACCTGCGTGAACAGCGAGCCACGCTAAGAAGTCTATCCACGGTGGATATCGTCCAGGTCGAGAGCGGCGATTCTATTCAGGCTTTGGAATGGTACCGCTCCTACCACCTTTCCCGGGGAATCGGGTTTCTTGATTGCTTTGTGGCCGCAGCAGCTCGCCGTTTGGACTGCGAAGTTTATACGCTAAACACCCGGCATTTCAGGGTCATTCCGGGGCTGAAGACCAAGCGTCCGTATTAGTTTGGAAACAGATGGATTTATCATTATCGCTTTCGCCACTCGGAGAACTGCGTCGTTAAACAAGAGGAAGCAGTTATGGCCCTAGCCGAAATACAAGACTATTTGAAGCTTGTGCCTATGGTTAAGAAGGCTCCGCATGGCTATATGTGGGTCTCTTATGACGACGAGGCCGACACGCTTTACATCAATTTCAAAAAGCCCAGCCACGCCACTGACAATGAAGTGGCCGACGAGGATGTAATAATGCGCTACGAAGTAACAGCGCCAACGGGAAAGCCTCTGCCTTCCATATCGTCTGCTATTCTGCAGTCGTCTGCCCCTATCGGACGCAACCGCCTGATCCTATTTAAAGCCCAGGATTTTTCCGTATTCTCTGGCGAGCCTGTCCACTGTTTGCGCTTGCTCCTGGGTCATATGCAAGACTTTCTTCCCTTTGAAGAAGCTGTGGGCAGAGGTCCCGGGAACAAAAGCAGAGGCTTGGCCGGTGTACTTTTCCCAGCTCTCCTGGGCCGCCGGGGTCGTCAGGAAAACGGCGAAGAGGAAGGCGGCGTTTGGATGAGCCGCGCCTTTAAGCACACCAGCCTGCAATGCGGGAGAAATAGCCGGTTGAATATCTTTGGCGAAGGCGACCGGGGCGCCCGCCTTTTGGGCTCGATTGATGAAGCCGTCATGTTGAGTTACCGAAACGAGGACTTCCCCTAGCTGGAGTCGAGAGGAAATCGTCCCCATCGCTCCGATGATAGGCTCCTGCGCGGCCAGAGCCTTCACAAACTCAAGCGTTTTCTTTTCGCCCCATGTCCCAGTAGCTAGCCGGGCAAGGTGGTGAGTTGCGTCCGTCACGCCTAGCTTGCCGCCTTTCCACTTGGGGTCGAGAAGGTCCTCCCATCTCTTGGGCACGTCCGCCGACTGCGTTAGCTTGGTATTGTAGGCTGGAAGCACGATCTGGCTGGCTATCGTAATTGTTCCTTTGTCGTAATCGATCGCCTTGGCGTCAACTCCCAGGTTGCCATAGTCGAAGGGCTGGTGGAGCTTCCTGACCCATAGCGTGGCGTGATGCGCGTCGGTGACCACCATCAAGTCCCACTCTGGCGGAACTCCTGCGGCCGCCTGACCTACGGTCTTACTGACGTCTTTGGCCATCGTTCCGGCCGAGTGGTAATTCACCTTGATGGCGAGGCCATATTTTTTGTTGAAAACATCGGCCAGCTCTTGGGCGCCTTTTGGCGTTAATGTCGAAGGCGCGTAAAACTCAATAGTCCCATCTTTTTTTGCCGCAGCCACTAACTCGTCCAAACGAGCAGCGAGCAGCGATTCAGTCCAGGCCAGGAACAACACGATTAAGAGAGAGCCCAAAAAGCCCAGCCGCTTCATAATTATCCTCCTTGATCCGCTTCCGATTTGCGTATCACGCAGGCTTACCGTTGCCGGTTCCGTCCAGCAGTTCGGCGATGTCCAGCACATCCGGGGCCTGCTCGCCCCCCTTGTTCTTAATCCCATCTCCGAGCATGATCATGCAGAAAGGACAGGCCACGCCCACAATATCCGCGCCGCTCTGAACGGCGTGCTCGGCGCGTATATTACTCACGCGCTTATCGTTCGGCTCCTCTATCCACATCAGGCCTCCCCCGGCCCCGCAGCAGAAGCTCCGCTCCCGATTTTGCCGCATTTCGGTGAGGGGTTCCTTCGCGACCGCCGAAATGACCTCTCGCGGCTCCTCGTAGGTATCGTTGTAACGCCCCAGGTAGCAGGGATCGTGAAACGTAATCTTTTTTTCTAGCCCGCCGGAGGGCTTCAACCGACCCTGTTTCAGAAGCTCGGCCAGAAGCTGGCTGTGGTGAGTGACTTCAAATTCCGCGCCAAATTTCGGGTATTCGTTTTTCAGCGTGTTGAGGCAATGGGGGCAAGTTGTAACGATTCTTTTCACCTTGTAGGACTGAAGCGTCTTGATGTTTCGCCGCGCCAGCTTGTCGAATAAGTATTCGTTGCCGATGCGCCGCGCGGGATCGCCCGTGCAGTGCTCCTGGTCGCCGAGAATGGCAAAATTCACGCCGGCTCGCTGGAGCAGCCGGCTGAAGCTCTGCGCCGTCTTCTGGTTGCGCGCGTGGAGCGCCGTGGTACAACCCACCCAGTACAGGTAATCTACGGGCCCCGCGTTGGCGAGAATCTTTATGTCCATGCCCTTACACCAGTCGGTCCGCGACACCACGGTTCCGGGATAGGGGTGCCCGCGCGCCTCCAGACTGCGCAGGGCGCGCTGCATGGTCTCCGGAAACCTGCTTTCCTCCATGACCACATAGCGGCGCATGTCCACGATCTTTGGCACATGCTCGATGAAGACCGGACATTCCTGCATACAGGCCATGCAGGTCGTGCAAGACCACAGAGTCTCTTCCTGTATGACATTGCCGACGAGTAGCTGATTCTTATCATCGGCATCTTTTTCCGCGCCCGGCGCGCGGGACCCGTTTACCTTCTCACGCAAGTGCTCTCGCAGGTCCAAAATGAGCGACTTGGGCGAAAGCGGCTTGCCTGCGGCAAAGGCGGGACAGGCGTCCTGGCACCGGCCGCATTCGGTGCAGGCATCGAGATCCAACAGGGCTTTCCAGGTGAACTGGCCGATCGTTTTTACCCCGAAGGACTCCGCCGACCCCATGTCGATGGGCTTCAACATGGCGGCTTTCGGCTCAAGGGAGCGAAAATAGATATTTAATGCGGCGGTCAACACATGCAGGAGCTTTGAATACGGCAACCAGGCGATTAAGCCAAAGGCCAGCAACAGATGAAACCACCAGAGAAAGGCATGCAGAGGGAGAGAAAGTTCCGTAGGGACGATGCTGGTCAAAAGCTTTCCCACGACCAGTCCGACTGGCGACCAGGCTCCCCACGGATCCTGCGTCGCGATGATCCGGAGGCCCTCGACCATAAACCCGGTCAGGAGAACCGTCAGGAGGCCGCCCAGAATGACCGCATCCTGCCACGTGTCGTTTAGTCTCCGGGGTCTGAGAAGATAGCGATGAAAAAGCGCTATCAGAACTCCCAGGATGCAGAGTAACCCAAAAACGTCGAGCGTCAGGGACTGGAAAAAAAGATAGAAGTTCCCCTGCATGATGCGAAGGTCAAGATCCTCGTGAATCGCGACTACGAGGGTACCGATGAACAGGATGACAAAGCCGAAGAATATAAGCGTGTGGAAGAGCCCGCCGTAGATATTTCTCAGAAGCCGCGCCTGGCCCAGCGCATAGATCAATAGCCCTATGATGCGCTCAGCAACGGGAACGGAGCGTTTTTCCGGTTTGCCCAGCCGCCACAGGCGATAGTGGCGGTAAATGCCGTAAGCAAAGACAAGGATGGTCGGAATCAGGAAAACATACATCAACCAGACGGCGGTGATGTTCCAGTAAATCTCTCGTGTCGGAGTCATGATCCAAGAATTACGCTTACGCCGTCCCTGAATCCAGAGGATGCCCTGTCAGCGGGAAAGCCTTCCCTCTTTGAGCCGCGACTCCAAGATCTGGCCGATCTTGATCCGGGAGATCTGTTGTGTGTCCTCCAAATGCTGGAGGACCATGGCATCCCGAACGTATTTCTGAACCGGCATTTCTCGCATCACTCCACTACCTCCAAAAACCTCCATAGCGGTCAGGCAGATTTTCAGGGCGCCTTCCGTGCAAAAGACCTTGGTTGCCAGCATCAGAGCAGGATCTTCCTGCCCCATGTCGGCGGCCGAGACCATGCGCCACAGGAGAGTTCTGCCGGCCTGGAGGATTTGGTACATCTCGGCGAGCATCATGGCCACGGCCTGATGCTGGATGATCGGTCTGCCCCCCTGGATCCTCTCATTGGCGTACTTTATAGCCGCGTCAAGCGCGGCACGACTGAGACCCATAGCCTGGGCGCACAGTTCGATCCTGCCGACGGGCCCTTCGGGACCTAAGGGTCCTTCTTTTCCTCCCAACAAATTTTCCACCGGCACCTTTGCATTGTCGAAGTCCAGCTCTCCCTGGACATCGAAGCGGTAGCCTACTTTGTCCTGGATAGAAGCTACCCTGAAGCCGGGCGTGTCTTTGGGGACGAGGAAAGCGCTGCAGCCTTTGGACGGAGGCAGAGTCTTATCCGTGCGCGCCGTCACCGTCACCAACTTAGCCAGGGGAGCCATGGAGATGAAATGCTTGCGACCGTTGAGCACGTAATAGTTCCCCTCGCGCTTGGCCGTGAGCATGATTCCGGCTTCAGGGACATCGTAAGGAAGATGGGTATCTGAGCCGGCATTCGGCTCGGTTCGCGCGCCTGAAAGTAGGTAAGTGTCATCGTCTCGGAAAGCGGAGAGGAAGCGGTCCTTTTGCTCCTTGGTCCCTTGATGCCCGATTCGGTGCGCTCCTCTCCAGGATTGAGTTATAATTTTAGAACAGGAAATGTCACAGTAGGCCAGCTCGTCGATCAGCACGACCCAGGTGCGAAAGTCGAAGCCCGGCCCTCCATACTCTTTCGGCAAGCCTACGGTGCGCAGCCCGAGCTTCGACGCTTTCTTGAGCATTTCCCAGGGAAAGTCTTGCAAGAGGTTCTCGGAGCGGTCCAACTTCTCGGCGATGGGCCGGATCTCCCTCTCGGCGAACTCCCTGGCCATCTTCTGCAAGGCCTTCTGCTCACCCGTTAAATCGAAGTCAATCATATCTGCCCCCTAGAGTTGTTCCAATTGGATGCACGCGGAAGAATAAAATTATACCCGGAGACGGGAAGTTACGAAGGCAGGCAGCAAATGCTATGCCAAGAGTCATGCTTGCAAAGGTGGAGCGATCTTGCTAGCCCTGTCCCCGTGCTCTGAGGCGTTTGGAGGGCGGGATGTAGAGGAAATGTTACCGGGCCTAAGAGAGAAGAGGATCTAATTCCTGAAAGTAAGAAAGGCGTGCTTGCTAATTCTTATTTTTGCGCGATCAGCATCTGGCTTTTGTACTGTTTTCAGTCTTCCGATAAAGAACCGGCTGGTACGGAAATTGCTCACCCCCTACTGGACCTTGACTAATCTGCGTCCTTTTCCAGGACTGCTTCATCGCACGAGTTGAAGCTCCCATGAGGCTAATGCCGGACGCAAAGAAACGAGAAGCGCGATAAGCGGCGATTATATGGCCTACGCTGGGCTGCGTGAATATCTCGAGGCATTGGAAAGAGACAACAAGGTTCACCGCATCACGGCTGAGGTTGACAAGGACTGGGAGATTGCTGCGGTATGTCGGCGGGTGTTTCAAAGGATAGCTCCACAGCGCCGACCCGTGCTTTTTTTCGAGCGCGTCAAAGGATTCGATATCCCGGTATTGGTCGGATCTCTGGGAGCGTCGTCGGAGGTCTATGCAATCGCGCTACAAGATCGGATTGAGCGCATCCATGAGCGATGGGAGCAAGCGCAGAAGCGCCCCATCAAACCTACACAGGTAATGACAGGTCCCTGCAAGGAGAATATCTTGCGGGGGGATGCCGCCGATCTATCTCGCATGCCTACGCCGATCTGGACGGTCGGAGAGGATCCCGGGCCGTACATTACGGCGCCCTGTGTTGTTTCCCGTGACCCCGAGACTCTGGCCTACAACGTGGGCACTTACCGCCTACAGGTTAAGGGCCCTAGGAGGCTGGGAATTTGGGCGGCCGAAGGACAGCACATTTCCCACCACCGCCGTAAGTACGAAGCCCGCAATCAGCGCACGCCGGTGGCGATTGTCCTCGGTCCCGACCCTACCATTGAGATGGTCTCGGTCACCAAATTTAGTCTCGACACGGAGGAATACGATATCGCGGGCGGGTTGCGCGGCGAGCCCGTGCCGTTGGTCAGGTGTGAAACGGTCCCGCTCGAAGTGCCGGCGACGTCCGAAATAGTCATCGAGGGGGAGATCCCACCTGGATATCGGGAGCACGAGGGTCCTTTCGGGGAGTACACCGGGTACATGGGCGCCGCAGGAAACATGCCCGTGATCGAGGTTACCTGCATTACGCATCGAGATCGCCCCATCTACCGCGCTTTCTTCAGCCAGATGCCCCCCAGCGAGTCGAGTTGCATCAAGCGGACCGGCCGCGAGCAATCGCTGCTCAAGCATCTCAAAGACGATCTTGGGCTTTCGGTGCGCGATTTGCACCTACCCGAAAGCGCCGGAGCAGCCGGCATGATGCTGATCTCGATAAAAAAGGCTCACCCGTCAGACGTGAAACGGGTGGTCTCCGGAGCTTTACGCTACGCCGAGGGCTTCGGCAAGTTCATCATCGTGGTCGACGAGGACATCGAAATTCGGGACCACGCTCAAGTGGAATGGGCCATGAGTTTCCATGTTCAGCCAGCGCAAGACATCAGGATCATCGGGGAGGTTCAGGCAGTGGCCTTGGATCCGTCCCAAGCGCCGCCCGAAGTGCCTCAAGAAGACCCGTCGAGGAGGGTCAGCTCCAAGGTTGTTATCGACGCCACTCGCAAGCACGAGTTCCCGGCTCTTTCTCTCCCTCCCGAAGAACACCTGCGGCGCGTGGATGCCCAGTGGGCAAAGTACGGGTTGGAGTGAGAGATGGAGGTCGGGGTGAATACTCAGAGGAGGCATGATGTATAGGGCATGTATCGACATCGGGGGGACATTTACAGACTGCTTGATTTTAGACACGCACGGAAGCCTCGGCGCATTCAAGGTGCCCTCGACTCCCCAGGACCCCTCGGCCGGCATGCTGGGCGCGTTGCAAGCCGCGGCCAGGGGCTACAAAAAGAAACCTGAAGAATTTCTCCGCCAGGTCGATTTGATCGTCCACGGCAGCACGCTCGCCACCAACGCCTTGCTTACCGGCAAAGGGGCCAAGGTGGCCATGCTGACGACGAAGGGCTTCCGCGACGTGATCGAGATCCGCCGCGGCTACCGAAACGTTCGAACGTCGATGTTCAATCTGTTCATCCCGCCGTATAAGCCTTTGGTGCCTCGCCGCCTCCGTTTCGGCATAGAGGAAAGGACACTTTACACCGGCGAGATTGTCACGCCCCTGAATGACGAAGAGGTCCGTCAGGCAATCGGGAAAATCAAAGAAGCGGGCGTGGAAGCCATCGCCGTCTGCTTTCTTCACTCCTATGCTAACAAGGCTAACGAGGACAGGGCGGCTGCCATCTGCCGCGAGATGGCCGACGGCGTCTATGTCACAAGCTCTTATCAGGTGTTGCCGATCTGGCGGGAATATGAGCGCTTCAGCACGACGGTCGTGAGCGCCAGCATCGGCCCCATCGCCTCCCGATACCTGAACCGGCTCGGGGACAGTCTCAAACAACAGGGATTTAAAGGTTCGCTCCTGATGGTGCAGGCCAACGGGTTGGTGGAGACCCCGCAGGAATCGGTCCGCCGGGCGGTGTACCTCTTGGGATCGGGCCCGTCGGCCGCCCCCTCGGCGGCCGCCTACTGCGGGCGAATCGCCGGGAAGGACCATTTAATATCCATCGATATGGGGGGAACGAGCCTCGATGTGAGTCTCATCCGTAAGGGAGAGATCCCCATGACCACGGAGTGCTGGGTCGGAGACGAGCGGGTCGCCATAAAAATGGTCGACGTCCACAGCGCCGGCGCCGGCGGTGGAAGCATTGCCTGGGTAGACTCCCTGGGCCTGCTCAGAGTCGGTCCTCAGAGCGCGGGAGCCGAGCCGGGGCCCGCCTGTTACGGAAAAGGAGGACAAGATCCGACCGTAACCGACGCGGATCTCCTGCTGGGTTACATCCCGGCGGACTATTTTTTGGGCGGCGAGATTTCCCTCGATGCCAACCTTGCCCGTAAGGCCGTACAAAAAGTGGCGGATCGATTGGGCTTGGATCTGCTCCGGGCTGCCCAAGCCATCCACACCACGGTCAATTCTTTTATGGCTGACAGCATCACCGAGATCTCGACTAAGCGGGGTTACGATGTGCGGGATTTTTCCCTCATTGCGGGAGGAGGCGCCGGACCCGTCCACGGTCCCGCCCTGGCTGAGCGCCTGGGAATTTCCACGGTGGTCATCCCTCGTTTTGCCGCCCTGTACAGCGCGTTCGGCATGTTCGCCATGGACATCGGCAGGGATTATGCCCGGTCCTACAACGCCCGCGTGGACCGGGTGGATGTGGATCTTGTGAACCGGCTCTACGAAGAGATGGAGAGCGAGGCTGAGGCTGCCATGAAGGCATTGAAGATGCCTAAAGTTGAGGTGAACCTGGCACGCTCCGCCGAAATGCGCTACGTCGGACAATTCCACGAAGTCGAGGTTCCCATGGCTGCGGGAAAATTGACGGAGCGCCACCTGAAAGAGGCGGCCGCAAATTTCCACAAGCGGCACCAGGAGCTCTATACCTTCTCCATGAACTTCAGGGCGGTTGAGTTCCTTAATTTCCGACTGAAAGCGACCGCCCGCAAGGCCCCGTTTCATCTCGAAAAAATTCCCGCCGGGAGAAGAAAGCCGCAAGGATCCCTCAAGCGCAAGCGAGACTGCGTTTTCAACGGAAAATCTTACCCCACGCCCGTGTACGATGGCGAAAAGGTCCGGGCTGGAAACCTTATCCCAGGCCCGGCGATTATCGAGGAACAGACCACCACGGTTGTCATCCCGCCGTCGTTCCAATGCTCCGTGGATCGATTCAAGAGCTACATCTTGAAGAAGCGCAAGTGATGGGGCAATCTTATGGCGGCTTTTCTAACGGTTTCATGACGGAGGATGATTCCTATGGGACGAGCGAAAGTGGATCCGATCACGCTGTCCACGGTCTGGCACTCCCTGATTAGCGCATGCCGGGAGATGCGCTACAACATTGAGCGCACCTGTCAAAGCTACCTGATCTCTCAGCTCCACGACATATCGGTTGGGATCTGGGATGCTAAAGGGGAGACGGTTGCGGTTCCTATTGGCCTGCCTTCCCAATACCTGGGTGGAAAGTTCTCCGTCCAGTATATCCTGAACAAGTTCCGCAAGAACATCTACCCGGGGGACGTCTTTCTCAACAACGACCCGTACAAGGGATACTGCAATCACCTGCCCGATTGGGGGTTCTTTCGCCCGATCTTCTACAAGGACCGACTTCTCTTCGTTACCCTGGCCCGGGGGCACATGGTGGACACGGGTGGGGCCTATCCGGGCGGCTATTTCCCCAATGCCTATGACATTCATGCCGAGGGACTATGCATCCCCCCCCTCAAGGTCTTCGAGAGGGGCAAGGAGCAGAAGGAAATCCTGGAATTAATCTGGAACAACGTGCGCTGGCCGGAGGCCGTACGGCTAGACAACTACTCCCTGATCGCTTCCACCAAGATTTGCGAAGAGCGGATCCAGGGCCTGGTCAAGAAATATGGGGTGGACACCGTTCTGGCCTGCGTCGATGAGATGAAAGGCCGGATGGAGAGGGCCGTGCGGTCTGAGATTGCCAAGATTCCGGATGGCACCTATTCGGGAGAAGCGGCCACGGATGATGACGGCACTGAGCTGGACGTGC
>JACPAM010000315.1 GCA_016180805.1 Deltaproteobacteria bacterium
GCGGTGGCTCAGGGATACGGCGGGCACCTACATCGTCACGGTCAAGAGCGAAGGAGAAGCCCTGCCCGAGTCCCATCGCGCCCGCCTCGTGGTGGGCTTCAAGCCGTAGCGCGTTGCGTGATCGACGACCCGGGTCAAGCTTAACAAACCAACAAAAGATAGTCGAGTCGTAGAAGTCTGACCCTGCTGCTTCTTCCGTTAAGATGACTCCTTTGATTTCGAGTCGCCCAACAATGCTTGCCAATTGTCATCTAGTTCTCGCATTACCGATGGCTCTTCGATCTTAAAGTGCGAACAAAATCCTAAGAAGATATTACTCATGACCCAAAAATTGTGAGGAAGAGCAATATCAACGAGGGTGTCGGAAGGTCCACCTCTGAGTTTTGGGCCCTTCTCGTCCCAAGTTTCAACGTAGCGGGAAATCGCCCATGAATCAGAGTGCTCGATGCTCGAATAGAATTTATATCCTACGTTGTAGTGGTAGAGCTGCTTGGCTTTCTCAGCTTTAGTCTTGATGGAAACCTTCTCCCACTCTGCTGCGAGCTTTTCAATCTTCTCCCAGTCTAATTGTTCCAAGTCCTTTGGCATAGCTCGCCTGCCATTCTGCACATATTTCTTTTGCTCGCAATGGCCGTGCGCAATAAACGCGCTCGCTCGTGCAACAGAATCTTCTGCAAGTATGTAATAAAAATTAATCATAAGATTAATATTGCTCCGAAGAAGAGTAAGTGCATCTTCGCCGAATCCGCGGCAACACAACTCCAAAATTGCCTCGAAAGTCTTTTCCGCCTTCACAAACATCGCCGATACCGCGAGGTCGAGATCCTTATCGGCAACATCTCCCCGCAATCTTAGCTTGTCACGGTATTTTTCTAGTACGGTCAATATAGACTTTGTGAGCGTATCGTTTGCGTCAAACTCGCGCTGGAATCTCTTTATCCGTTCCGCTTTGTCAACATTCGGCATGTGTCTGTTCTCCAACTTTTGAAGGATGTGAAGCCTGAAACACATCAATTGGGCGCGTGAAGCCGCGACCAAGCCTCAAAATTCCGGGAACACAATACGAAGTTTCATGATGCTACTTTCAGTGGCCGTGCTGGTTTTCGCAAAGGCAAATCACGGCGTAAGCCGCCAGCGGCTGTAGGTGACGAAGGCCGCGAGGAGTCCCACGATCAACGGGATCAGCGCCATCGCGCCATCGCCACCCGCCAGTGTAACCGCCGTCGCGCCGATCATGATGATCACCAGCCTGGCGGCGGCCAGCGGCGTCAGGCCCGGCCGAATCCGCAAGCAGCGAGAAAATGTACGGGGAGTCTTTTCGGTCCATAGTCTATCGCGGTTTTCGCCGCGTTCACGGCTCGGAAATCAACCGAAGTGCCGCAGATGCTGCTCACCAATTACGTGTGAGGCGGACAGATAAGGGGGATGGCTTCGCGTTTGTTCCTCCGGTAGACGCGGAAATCTTCGCGATCCACCGTGATGACGCTATGGCGAGGGTAAAGCTCGCTCATGCGGATGAGGCAAAGGTCAGCTAGATCGGGCTGGCGGTTCCCATAGCGGCTTGCCAGGGCTGCGAGTTGGGGGAAATGATCTTGGCAGTGGAAAGCGAGGGTGATCAATCCGTCCTCGATCATTGCGAGAACGAGCGGGACACTCCGCAGGTGAAAAGCGGTCTCCGCCAAAACGGCTTCGCAGGTCAGCAACGGTTCGATGACCCGACCGGCGACGCTCACAGCCCAGTCGTGGTGTCGATCGTTCCGATTGGCAAAGGCGACAAGGAAACCGGTATCCGCAATGCCCTTCACGAGCGGGAGAACCCCTTGCGCTTGGAGAGATCCTTCGGACCACGCACGGTTCCGGCTAAACGCATAAAGGCTTGAGCACCGTTACTAGTTCTTGCCTTTTCTAACTGGTCCCGTACGAGCTTTCCTTGTGACACACCGCTTTTGGCCGCGGTGCTTTCCAACCAAGCCGCGAGCTCCTTGCTGAGGCGAATGGTAATTGTCTGACGCATTTGGCAAAAGTGTACTCTAATAGACCGTTCCCTGCAAGGACAGGGACTCATCAATCAGTCATTTCATCCGAGATTCTAAAACTCCGCTCACCGGCTGCCGGCAGCTTGGCTATTGTCTTACCGCGAAGTCCCGCAGCGACAAGCCGCGCAAGGAAATCGGCGAATGGCACGATATTCTGCCGGACGCTTGCCTCTTCGAGAGCGGCCATGTAGGCGTCCCGCCGCTCCAGCGGCACCACTGTCCAGGGGTATCCGCCTGCCGCCAGCATCACGTTCATGAGGAACCTGCCGATACGCCCATTGCCGTCCATGTAGGGGTGAATGTAGACGAAGATGAAGTGGCCGGAATTCCGGGGACATAATACTAATTCCAGCGGGAATTTCAGGGAGAAGAAATGGGTTGGGAGTCTCTATCCGAACAAACTACGTCACTACGCCTCCGCTCTGCCTGTGTGTGACCGCACGCAGGCAGGTTGTCGGTCGCTCGTGCTCCTCGCATCTGAAGCCTTTTTGACCGGACTGACATCAGGGTTTTTCGGGACCCTGCTGATTTTCTAACCCTCGATCCTGTCGGGCCAGCCTAGAGCCTTTCTCATTAGTGAGAAAAAGAATTGTCAGAAAAGCCTAAGATTTGGCGAAATAGAGTTTCGCTGATTCCCTCCGAGTCATATTTCTCCCGCTTTTCCAAGTAATTACGATTATTCGCAGTAATGGCATACCTCTTGCGATTCTCCCAATTCCACATGTGCTAAAGGCGCTGGCGTCCCTTTGGTTAGGATCCGATTCGAACAGATCACGGGCTATGGCCCAAGCGGGGAGGAGACTCTGCCATGAACGGGGCAGGAAAGAATTCGCCCCTCGACTTAATTCGCCAAAAAGAACGTGAGTTGGCGCAGCGGCTGAGGGAGGCCGAAAAAAGAGCCGACCAAAAACTTGGCCGCGCCCGCGAGCGCGCCGCTGAGATCCAGAGGAGCGCTGAGAGCGAAGGCGAGCGCGTGGCGGAGGAGTTTTTTCGGCGCGAGATGATCGGGGTGGAAAAAGCGGCGGCCCAGATTCAAGCCGAGGGCCGAATGGCCGCCGAAGGCATACGTCGGTTGGGATCTGAGCGGATGAGTTGCGCCGTTGAGCTCATCATCGACTCTCTTTTTCCCGGATGAAAGGGAGCGTCGTGCTTTTGGCGATGACGAAGATCCAGATTATCGGCTCTAAGAGTAAGCTCGAAGCGACGCTGCGCACCCTCCAACGGCTCGGCACAGTCCAGGTCGAGGATGTGACCGAGCACGGTCCGGCGCCGGTCTTGCCGCGAATGACGTTGGATCAAGCGGGGCTTAGCCAGCGCGAAGAGATCGGTCTTTTGGTCACGCGCCTCGAATCGCTCGGCGCTCTCCTGCCGCAGCCGCCTAAGGCGGCAAATCTCTCCCGATTGTATGAGGAGGCTTCCTTCAAGTCCACTGAGGATCTCGTCGCCGAAGCAAGACGTGTCCTGGGCGAGACCGGCCCGAAGGCGCAATCCCTTGCGCTCAGGCGCGATGAACTCGAAGCCGAGCAGGCTTCCTTGACCCGCTATCAGGCAACGCTTCGCAGAGTGCTGCCGCTGGCCGCCGAGATTCCCGAGCTTGCCGGTTATGAAACCGTGGCCCTTCTGATCGATAGGCGCTCGAGCGGTGTGCTGGATTTAATCCGGCAGCAGCTAAGCCGCTTGACCGGGGATCATTTCGAACTCAGCGCGCAGCACGTCGACGAGGAAACCACCGCCGCCATCGTTGTTTTTCCCAGGGACCAGAGCGCTCAGGTCAACGCGCTTTTCGGGCGCGAGAACATCAGCCAGCTTCGTCTACCCAGGGAGCTTGCCGGCGTGTCGTTCAAAGAAGCGCTGGCAACCATGGCTGCGCGGCTCGCCGAGATTCCGGGCGAGATCGAGCGGATTCGCCAGGAGCTTCGCCGCCTGGGGGAGGAGTGGGCTCCGTCGCTCGCGTTACTGCGGGCGGCTCTCAGCGATCGGCTGCGGGAAGTGGAGGTCGCGGGGCAGGTGGGGGCGACGCGCTACACCTTCGTGCTGGTCGGCTGGACGGCGCGCCGGGATCTCAGCGCGCTTAAAGAAGCCCTGGCTCGTGGGGTCGGGGCGCAGGTGCTGGTTGGCGAGGTCGAGGTCGGGAGGGAAGAGCTGAAGCGGGCGCCTGTGGCTCTCGCCAATCCTCGGCCGGTGAGACCTTTCGAGTTTTTGGTCACGCTCGTCGCGCTTCCCCGCTACGGAGCGCTCGACCCGACCCCGCTGATGGCGCTCTTCATGCCGATCTTTTTCGGCTTGATCCTCGGCGATGTGGCCTATGGCGTGGCGCTGCTTTTTCTCGCCGCGCTGCTGCTCAGACGCTTTCGCGAAGGGGCGCTTCGAAGCCTCGCTCAAGTCATGATTCTGTGCGGCTTTTGGGCAGTGTTGTTCGGCTTTCTCTTCGGCGAGTTCCTGGGGAGTTTCGGCCATCGGGCGTTCGGTCTCAAGCCGCTGTGGATGGAGCGGAGCGGCGAGACGCTGGTGCCCTTGCTCGTCTTCGCGATTGCCGTGGGGGTCGCCCACGTCATGCTGGGGTTGGTGCTGGGGATGTGGGAGGCAGTGCAGACTAGAAGCCGCAGGCAGTTTAGCGAGCGGCTGGGAAAGTTCATCGCCCTGATCGCGCTCTTTTGGCTCCTGGCCATAGTGGCC
>JACPAM010000316.1 GCA_016180805.1 Deltaproteobacteria bacterium
AGCCGAGAGCGGGCTTCCCGAGGGAGCCTAGTCTATCGGCTGCGGCCGGAAGGCTTGCCCCCTGAGGAAACGTAACACGAGTTAAGTCGTTTGTATTAGACATGAGTCCAGAGCCGCCTAAGATAGCGGAGAAAATTAGAGCGGATCGGTGGCGAGAGCGATTGACGGCTTTTTTCACCCCGTGGATCTACATGGGCTCGATCGTCGCCTCGGTCGCTCTAATTATGGCTCTGATCAGATCTTGCGCCGAGCGCTTCCCATCACCACCCTAGCCCTTGTGGTTGCCCGCGCCGATGAAAACGAAGCTCCAAAGGATTGGCTTGCCTGAGTGAGATTGCCTCCGGCCTTTCGGCATCGGGATTTCCGCGTCTTCGTGGCGGGTTACCTA
Source organism: Deltaproteobacteria bacterium (assembly GCA_016180805.1). GTDB lineage: Bacteria > Desulfobacterota > Binatia > UBA9968 > UBA9968 > 2-12-FULL-57-22. The sequence continues at coordinate 389 of JACPAM010000316.1, forward strand.
CCCAGCCAAACCGGCGAATACATCCAGCATGTGGTCCAGAACTGGCTGGTATGGGAGCTGACCCACTCGGCTTTTTATCTGGGTCTCATCGGGTTCTTCGAATTTGCCCCTCGATTTGTCTTTGGGCCGCTCGGCGGCGTGATCGCCGATCGCGTGGATCGGCAAAAGCTCCTGATCCTGACCCATGTTCTCTCCGCCATCCAAGCCGCCGCCTTCGCCATTTTGGTCTTTACCGGATCGATTCAGTTTTGGCACATCGCCCTTCTCGTCATCTTTATCGCCATCGTGAACTCGGTCAGCTCGACGGCTCACCAGGTCCTGATCTGCTCTATCGTCCCGCAAGATTCCATGGTCAGCGCCCTGGCCCTCAGCTCAGCCACTCATAATCTCACGAAGATCATCGGTCCCTCTATCGGAGGAGTTCTCCTTACTCTCATCGGCTCGGGAAATTGCCTTGTCATTCACCTGGTCACTATCCTTGCGATGCTCGCCGCCCTATTTGTGATCCAGCCGCCACCGTTCTCACCGCCTGCGGTTAAGGGACGGTGGCTGAGGGATATAGGAGAGGGATTCTCCCATGTGCGCCGGAATTCCCGACTCCTGACGACTATCCTTATGACCTACTCCAACGGCTTTTTCGGCATCTCCTATTCTCAGTTTCTACCGTTTTTTGCGCAGGAAGTTTTGGGAGTAGGTGCTTCCGGCTATGGATTTCTCGTCGCCGCGCCTGGAGTAGGTGCCGTCGCCATGAGTTCCGTCGTCTCCATCCACGCGAGGCTAAGACGAATGAGGCGGCTGCTCGTAGGAAGCAGCGTGGTTTACGCCGTGTCGATCTTTTTCTTCGCGGTCTCCCACTCTATGGCTACTTCCCTTCTCCTTTTGGCGGTCGTGGGCTCTATGCAGATGAGCTATCGGGTGCTGGCGCGGGCGATCATCCAGGAGGAGTGCCCGCCCCATCTTCTAGGACGGGCCATGAGCCTCTTTTTCCTGGATCGCGGCTTCGGCTCGCTGGGAGCCGTATTCGTCGGAAGTCTGGGGACTCTTCTCCCGGTCCCGCTGGCGGTGGCGGCCAGTGCCCTGGCGTGCGGCCTCGGAACCTGGGTCATCCCAAAAATCTCCGCACCCAGAACGCCTTCCGCTTAACGTTTCTCCTTGCCGCGAAACTCCTGAGTTAGCTACAATGGACGCGGCGATATCGCCACCAGAGAATCCAGCGAGGGGTATCAGGTCCTGAAAGGGATTCTAATGAACGCCATTCGGAGTCTCATTGCGATTGGGCTTGTGGCGCTCGCGTTGGTTGTCACGGACCTCAATGCGAAAGCGGCTGAAGATCTCGCGACATGGAAAACCTACAGCGACTTGAACTGCGGGATCGCTTTCCGATATCCCCCTTCATACCCCATTAGGGCAAACGCGGCGAAAGACTACTGTGCGCTTTCCGTACGGGTAGGCGACGTGTTCGAGCTAGAAGTCGAGGAGATGGATAACGCCTACCGGCGCGACATGGTCCAGTCCGGAATAGAGATATCGCCTCGAAGCTTCGCCATCGCCAGAGCCCAGGTTCGGTGCATGGCAGACGGGCCAGGTGGGTCCACCTACTGCACGGATGTAGTGAAGCAGACAGCGTTCAAGACTACCTCCGGCTTCAATGGATACGAGTTCTATCTAACGGAGGTGAGAGAATCCTTCCAGAAGAAGAGGAAGAGCACTGAAACGCGTACGAAGGGGCCGATTTTCGCACTCGACATTTCAGACGACGAGGTGATTCGTGTTGTCCTGGCAACCCCAACTGAAACCGCAGGAAAAAGCAGCCGCGATTTAGCGATGGTGAAAGCGATCCTGAATACGCTCAGGGTGTGGAGCAAAGCGCGACGCCAGGCTCCCCAAATTGTAGAGTTCAACCCGTTCACCCAGTCTCAGGATGCCTTCACGATCAGGGTGGTCCCGGACGACCGGTACGGGTCTGATCCCTCCCCGGGGAAGCAACCGGTGCAGTGGTTTCTCATCGATCCTCGCGGACGCCGGCGCGGTGTCGATCCGGCAACGAGCGCTTCGTATGCGGACATTCCGGCCATTACGTACTACTCGGCGACAGGACAAAGCGGACTCATGCTCAAGGAGCCATTGGAAGGCCGTTACGAACTCCACATTACAGCCGCCTTCCCGAGCCTCCGCTACAAGCTTTTCGTGCACGCGCCCGACCGGACAGGAAAGCCATGGACCACCCCGTATGCAAATCGAACTGCCGAAGCCGGCGCCGTGCATCGGTACGATGTGGTCTATTCCAAAGCCTCCACTCCCCCTGTCAGAGTTTCTGAGGCGAAGGATTTCTCATATCTCACCTTGTTGTTAACCGGCATCGAAAAGCCGGTGAGCGAGCTTTTACTCACCGACCCCCGGGGCCGGCGGACCGGGCTCGCCCCGGCTGCGAACGCGGCTTATCGCGAGGTTCCTCGCTCCTCATATCATACCGAGGGAACGGGCCGACAGGCGATGGTCTTGGATCTGAGGCAACCGAGAGACGGGTCCTACGTTCTTCAAGTCGCCGGGACCGCTGTGGGAAGGTACACGCTCGACCTCCGGGCCGGGGACAGGAGCGGGAGCGCAACGAGCAAACCGGACTTTCGCGACATTCCGATCGATCGAGATGTCGTTCACCTCTATGCCCTCGACTACTCTGCCGTCGCTGAGAATCCTCTGATCGTGGCGGGCGGCTTTGATGGGAAAGGACCAATATCGGATGATCGTGCTAAACTGCTGACCTATGCGAACCCGGTGAGCGCTGAGACCTCCCTTCCTCCAGGGACTACCAACTTCCCCTTACTTATCTTCTACGGCCGGTCCATCAAGCCGGTGACCTTCACCGCCATGCTCAACGACACGAACATCTCCAGCCGGTTCACACCCGCACCAGGGACGTCTCAAACGGTGCTCGTTCCATTGCGTCCTGGTTCCAACACGCTGGTGCTCTCGGTGGACGGGACGACGGCCAGCGGCAGTGGTGCCACAGACGTTGACCGGCTGGTGTTTCTGGTTCCGTGAAGTCAAATTCCCTCGGTTAGGAATTCCGGCTTTGGGTTGAAGGCTAGCACCGTGGGACCGAGATCGTCGATGTGAAGACATTTGTGGAAAAGGTGAAGCAAGGAAAATAGCCGAACAGGGGGATAGCTGAGGTCATGTCAGAGCGAGATCGTGCGTTTAAAACGAAATGCGGCGGGAAATTTGAAAGAAAAAGAGGCGATCAGACTAAAAAGGCTCTTCAGAGGAGAAAACGTGGGCTCCGAGGAAAATGAGATCGGGGCGTTAAAGCGATTTAAAACGCAAAAGTAAAGATGCCGACTGACTCCCTTCACACCAAAATGAGTCCCACGATCACCAGAACAATGCTTCCAACAAAAGCGCATGCAAAGGTCCTGTCTAGGATACAAAGCATCTTGTCGAACCACGAGGGCTCCATATGAGACTCTTGTAAGAGGGCCATGTAATCCTTGCCCATTCCCCCGGTGAGAAATACGGTAAGAAATTCCCGAACCATAAACTTGCCTTGAGGCATTTGCCTCAAGAAGTTGATCAGCATGACTGCATTCGTCAAAAGCCAACCAACAAGAGCACCAAGGCCAATAATGATTCCGACCCTTAGCATAGTGGAGGCTCGCCGGAGGGTCCACAACTAAGAGGATAACGTCCAGTACGGCAGAGGTCCTCAATAAACTTATCTGTCTCTTCAATAAATTGTCGCTGCCGCTGTAATTCAATCTGAATCTCCGTCCACCTCGCGAGAAGTTGTTCCTCTCCCGCATTGAGCGGACAACCACCAATGCACTGTGGACCTCCCAGTAAGTCAAGTGCAATAGATAGTGGGCCGACTTGAAGAACACCCGCTCCGACTTTCCCGGCAAACTTCAACACCCCCCAAACAGACAATAGTCCATGGGGATCCGAATACTTGAGCGGGTTATTGTTTACATAGGCGCGCCCGTGTAGCGTTAAGGGATCACGGCGTAAAGAGGGCACCAGATAAGGCACGGTGGGGTTGCCAGCGTGGAGAATCGGATCTTCTTGGAGGAACGTGCCGGTGTTCGGGTCATATGTTCTCTTTCTGAGATGGTACAGGCCGGTTTCAGGATCAAATTCCCTCGCAGTAAAGGTGTACGGCTGGATGAAGGTGGGATCTAGCTGAGTCTCAATCTTTCCGAAGGACGAATACGTGTAAGCCTGGACGATGGTACCGGATTGATTAGTGATCTCAGTGATACTGCCTAATCCATCTGCATGGTAAAAGAAAGACGCTCCGCCTTTCTCCATAATCAAGGGTTCGTC
>JACPAM010000121.1 GCA_016180805.1 Deltaproteobacteria bacterium
GGCACGGGAATGCCGTCCAGACCCTGTCCGCCCGTCTTTAGCTCTTCACCCGCGAAGGAGATCTCGTGGACCGGCGCCGCTTCCGAGGGGATCTCGATGGGCGCGATCGGGTTGGCCCTGGCCTCGGCCCAGAGATCATTCACTTTTGCGGGGTCGGCTCCAAGGCCGATGCCGTAAATCTTCCGATTGGCGGCGAGCACGCCGATGGCGACCGGAATATCGTACGTCTTTCCCTGGGCGTCGACGGGCCGCTCGAAGAGAAAGGCCTTGCGATCCTTTTCTTTGATGCCGCCGCGAAACTGCCAGCGCACGAGCGGGTGCATCTCCTGATCTTTGTCCACCGGCTCCTTAATGCGGATGAGCAGCCCCTCGCGCTCGAGGCGCTCCAGGTGTTCGTGGAGGTCCGGGTACCTTCGAGCGGGAACCTCTGCGGGCGGAATCGAAACTGGCCGATCTGCTCTTTTTGCCATCGCTATTTTGCGGCCTCAATCGCACTGGTTACGGGAAGAGGCACGATTGCTTATAACAAATCGACCGTTGAGCGTAAAGGCGCACGGCCCGACCCCCTTCTGCTTGCTTGCGACCGAGGGGGCGACCGAAGGGAGCGCGAGCGAGGCTTGGGGACTGGCTCCGCGAAGCGGTGCCTGTCCCCAACTGCCCGAGAGTGATGGGGACAGGCACGCAAGCGAGCCAGTCCCCGTGGCCGCAGCCGAGAGCGCGCTCCCCGAGGGAGCCTAGTCCGAGCAAGTCGCGCAAGGGTTGTCTTGAGAGCGTACACGGAAGTTGTTAATTTTAAGTCGATGCTTATGCGCATGGATGCTCGGTTGCGAGAGGGGATCCGTTTGTTTAACGCCGGGCGTTACTTCGAGTCCCACGAGCGGCTCGAGGAGTTCTATGTCGGAGCTGAGGAGAAAGATAAGCCGTTTCTCGAAGGGCTCATCCAGCTCACCGCGGCCTGTCGGCTGGTTCGCGAATTCGGCGAGGTCAAGGGACCGGTCCGTATGATTTACCAAGCCAACATTCGGCTGGAGAACTACCAACCGAGCCACCTTAGCATCAGGGTCAAGGATCTCATCGCGGCGATGGAGGCATGGGCCAAGCGCGCCGAGGCCGATGCCGAAGCCGTGCGGGAAGAGATACCCAAAATCCGCCTGCGGCGCTTTCCCTTCTTCGGATGAATCCATCTAGCCTCGACGAAAAGCTCAAAGCGTTTTTTTCCCCCGCTTGGAAAGGGGGAAAAAGGCTCCACGGCCTTAAGGGCGGAGCGCGTGCATTTTTTCTTTCCCGGCTGGCGGCGCTCGCCCGCTGCCCCATTGTGGCCATCGCGCCGACGATGCGGGAGGCCGAAAGTCTCTTCTCGGATCTGGCTTTTTTCCTGGGCGAGGATGACGCCGCCGATCCCTTGAAAAAGCGCCTCCATCTGTTTCCTTCCTGGGAGATCCTTCCCCTGGAGAGGCTCTCGCCCCACCCGGAGAACGTAGCCGGGCGGCTTGAGGGGCTCTACCACCTCGTCGAGTCCCGGGCGCCGGTATTGATCTCCACGCCGGCGGCCCTGATGCAGCAGGTCATCCCAAAAGAGATTTTTAAGAACTCGTACGTTTATCTCGTCTCCGGGCAGGATCTCGCGCGCGAGCGGTTGGTGGAGCATCTGGTCAGGTGGGGGTTTCAGCGCGTGCCGCTGGTCGAGGAGCGGGGAGACTTCAGCGTGCGCGGCGCGATCCTGGATCTCTATCCGCCGGCGTATCTCCACCCGATCCGTCTGGAATTCGACGGCGACCGGCTGGAGTCGATTCGGGAATTCCATCCCGCCACGCAACGGTCGCAGGGATTTCGGCAGGAGCTTTTGGTTCTGCCGGTTCGCGAGGTCACGTTGCAGCGTCGCGGCGAGATCGAAGAGATCGCCCGGCGGGTCGAGCGGCGGGCTCAGGAAATCGAGCTTGTGCGCAAAGAGAAAAACGCGCTTTTGGAATCGCTCCGCGAAGGGGTGCCCTTCGTCGGGTTAGAGCAGCTCGTGCCTTATTTTTATCCTGCGCTTTCCGCTCTCTTTAGCTATCTGCCCTCCGACAGCCTTATTTGGCTGGATCAGGCCGCCCGGGTGGAGGCGGAGGCGGAGCGTTTTGCCGGGCAATGCTGGGAGCGGGCGGCCAGGGCGCAGGAAGAAGGCCGCTTCGTGCCGGCGGTGGAAAGCCTGTACCTTAGTGATACGGATTGGCGCGAGGCCCTTTCCGCCTTTGCCCAGATTCACACGGAGTCGCTCGATGTCGTCCCTCCTCGGGGAAAAGGAGCCGACACCCTCCTCTCGGTCAGATCCTACCTGAATACCGATCTTCGGCTGGAGATCTCCGCCGGCCAGTCCCGGGAGCCGACGCTCAAGCCGCTCCTGGAGCGGCTGGAAGAATGGAGGGAAGAAAGAGTTTTCTTCGTCGTCCCCACTTCGGCCGATGCCTCCCGACTGCGCGAGCTACTGCTCCATTACGAGGTGCCGGTTGCGCAGGAGGAGCAGCCCTTTCCGCTCCTTCTGCCCGCTGCGGCGCCGTCCCGCACGCTCGTGGTGGGAGGCCTTACCGAGGGCTTTCGTCTTCCTGACGAGCATCTGGTCCTGATCACCGCCGATGAGATCTTCGGCACCAAACGAGTCCAGCGCCCCGCTCCCAAGCGCACCCACCCGAGCCACTTCATCACCAGCCTGAGCGAGCTCAAGCAGGATGACTATGTGGTCCATCTCGATCATGGGATCGGCGTTTACCGCGGGCTCAAATTTCTTCGGGTGGAAGGGGTCGGCGGCGAGTTTCTCCATCTCGAATATGAAGGGGGCGATCGCCTTTATCTCCCCGTGGATCGGATCAATCTCGTACAGAAATACATCGGTGGGGACGGAGCGCGCCCGGCGCTGGATCGGCTCGGGGGGACTTCGTGGGAGAGAGTCAAGGCGAAAACCCGCCGCTCCGTTCTCGCCATGGCGCACGAGCTGCTTGAGATCTACGCGGCGCGCGAGATCCACGAGGGACATGCGTTCTCCTCGCCGGACCAGTTCTACCGCGAGTTTGAGGCGTCCTTTGAGTTCGAGGAAACCCCCGATCAACTGCGGGCCATCGAGGACGTGGTCAAGGACATGGAAAAAAACAAGCCTATGGACCGGCTCATCTGCGGCGATGTGGGCTACGGTAAGACCGAGGTCGCGCTCAGGGGCGCTTTTCTCGCGGTCATGGACGGCAGGCAAGTGGCGATCCTCGCCCCGACCACCGTCTTGGCGCAGCAGCATTTGCAGACCTTTCGCCACCGGCTGCGCAACTATCCCGTGCGGGTGGAAATGTTGAGCCGCTTTCTGACGCCCAAGGAGAATCAGCGGGTGCTCAAAGACCTGGCCGCGGGACTGGTCGATATCGTGATCGGGACGCACCGCCTGCTGCAAAAGGACGTTGAGTTCAAAAACCTCGGGCTCGTCGTGGTCGACGAAGAGCATCGCTTCGGCGTCGCCCACAAAGAGCGGCTTAAGAAACTCCGCCACCTGGTCGACGTGATCAGCTTAACGGCCACTCCGATCCCGCGCACGCTGCATATGTCGATGGTCGGGATTCGGGATCTCAGCATCATCGAGACGCCGCCGTTGGATCGCCTGGCGATTCGCACCTACATCACGCGCTACGACGAGCAGGTCATTCGGGATGCGATGCTGCGCGAAATCCAGCGGGGCGGTCAGGCCTTCTTTCTCCACAACCGGGTCGAAACCATCGACCGCATGGCGCAAAAGCTCGCTGATTTGGTACCCGAGGCTAAGCTCGCCATTGCCCACGGACAGATGCGCCCCCGGGAGCTGGAAAGGGTCATGCTGGATTTTTTAGAAAACCGCGTTCAAGTCCTGGTCTGCTCCGCGATCATCGAGTCAGGGCTCGATTTTCCCAACGCCAATACGATCATCATCAACCGGGCGGACCGGTTCGGCTTGGCCCAGCTCTATCAGTTGCGGGGCCGGATCGGGCGCTCCCACCGGCGCGCCTACGCCTATCTTCTCATTCCGGGGGAGACGATCATGACGCGGGACGCCGAGCGGAGATTAAAAGCGCTCCAGGAGCTCGACGAGCTCGGGGGAGGCTTCAAGCTGGCGCTCCACGATCTGGAGATTCGCGGCGCCGGGAACCTCTTGGGCAGAGAGCAATCGGGACATATCTCGGCGGTGGGCTTCGAGCTCTATACCGAGATGTTGGAGCAAGCGGTGCGGGAGCTGAAAGGCGAAGCGCTGAAACCCGAGGTCGAACCCGAGATCCGCCTGGGTATTCCCGCCTACTTCCCCGACCACTATATTCCCGATACGAACCAGCGCCTCCTCTTTTACAAGCGCCTAGCGAGCTTAGGCGATCCTCAGGAGCTGGAGGCGATCAAGGAGGAGCTCAGAGATCGCTACGGCGTGTTCTCCGAGGAAGTTGAAAATCTCTTTCGGGTCATGGATCTGCGCCGGATCCTCAAGGATCATCTCGTCCAGCAAATCGTCTACCATGACGCACGAGTCTCGCTTCTCTTCCATCCCGAGTCCCCTGTAAAGGTCGAGCGGCTACTCGAGCTGATCGGGAAAGAGAAGGCTCGTTACCGCCTCTCTCCCGGCGGCCGAGTCTCTTTCTCCCCGAACAGCTCATCGTGGGAAGGGATCATCCCGGAAGTGATCGATTTCTTGCACGCCGTCCATTAGACGGGGCGCCGTTGATGCGATACTGAGGCGGACTCAGCCCATATTTACGCCAACAGATTCTGCGAGAAGCCAGACCGTTATGAAGGTTGCTTACGGAACGCTTATCAGCACACAGATGTGAGGCGGCAGAACATAAAGCCTTTTGTCCTGTTTGACAAGGTCAGAGCGATCTGACCATAATGGTTAGAGGAATCCTGTCCGAGGAGAGAGATGATGAAGACGGCGACGGTAACAAAGCTCAAAGCCTCGCTCAGCGAGTACTTGAGACAGGTAAAAGCTGGGGAAGAGGTGTTAGTGACCGAGCGGGGGCGGCCGGTTGCCAAGATCACGCCTGCTTCAGGCTCCGACACCCTTCCTGCTCACTTGATCGCGATGGAAAAACAGGGGCTCGTTAAGCTTGGGTCCGGCAAGCTGCCCAAAGGCTTCTGGAATATGCCAAGGCCAAAGGACCCCAAAGGGCTAATTGTCAAAGCCGTCTTGCGAGAGCGGGAGGAAGGCTGGTGAAGTTCTGGGATACCTCGGCGATTGTTCCGCTCTGCGTGGATGAGCCACGCTCTTCGACCGTCAAGGACATTCTCAGCGACGGTTCAGCAATCGTGGTCTGGTGGGCGACGCGCACAGAATGCACTTCCGCCCTTATGCGGCAAGCCCGTGAAGGCGGTTTGGGCATCGCCGGAGAAAGACAGGCCCGCAACGTCTTAGAGACGCTGGCAAAGGCCTGGATCGAGGTCCAGCCAAGCGAAGCTTTACGCGGAACGGCAGAAAGGCTGCTCGCGGTCCATCCGCTCCGAGCTGCCGACGCCTTTCAGCTAGCCGCCGCGTTACAATGGTGCGAAAGGCAGACTGCTGACAAAACAGTGGTCTCTTTCGATGCTCGCTTGCGCGACGCCGCATACAAAGAAGGCTTCGCGCTCCTACCTTCCGAAGCTCGTTGACGCAGGTGCAAGCCCGTCCATGCTTCCTTGCCCGACACTGTGGCCGGCTCCCGTAAACACCGCCAGCTCCGGCATTCGTAAAAAGGGTGGATGTTGGTTTTTGGCCGGGGATGTGGTAACTACTCGTAAAGTCCGGATCTGGAGTTACTTTTCGGTCGCGCGCCTATGAATCGGCTCAGGTGCCATATCGGCTCAGTTTTGGTTGCCCTCCTCGCGCTTTTTCTCCCGTCTTTGCTGTTCGCTCAGGTCATCGAACAGGTCATCGTCGTCATCGACCGGGAGCCCTACACGCTATCCGATATGCGCGACTATGCCACGACCCGGATGGGTCGCCAGTTTCCGACCGGGGATCTGAACGCCATTCAAGCGCAGGACCGGGAGGTGCTGGAGCAATTCATAACGGAAAAACTCCTCGCTGACGAGGTGAAGCGTGCCGGGATCGGGGTCAGCGAGCAGGACATCGACCAGTACATCGACCAGATCAAGGAACGAAACCGGATCTCCGAGGAGGAGCTGAAGGCAGCGCTCAGCCGGGAAGGCGTGAGCATCGAGAAATATCGGGCCTCGATTCGGGGGGAAATCGAAAAGAGCGAAATCATCAACCGGCAGGTCCGAAAGAGGGTCAATATTACGCCCGAGGACATCGAGCGTTACTATCAGCTCAATCGGAAAAAATTCACGACCGAGGAGCGGGTTCGGCTGCGCCATATCCTGCTTTCGCTTGCCAAGGGGGGCACGGCCGAGAAGGAAAAAGAGCTGGTGGAAAAAGCCGGTGAGATTCGCCGGCGTGCCCTGTCCGGGGAGGAGTTTGCGAAGCTGGCGCGGGCCTATTCGGAAGGCGCCGGGGCGGAAGACGGCGGCGATATCGGCTGGGTAAAGCGCGGGAGCCTGATCAAGGAGATCGAAGAGGTGGCCTTCCAGAAATTGCCGGTTGGCGACGTGAGCGAGCCGCTACGAACCAGCCTCGGGTTTCATCTCATCAGGCTTGAGGAGAAAGATTCGGGTAGGCTTCTGCCGCTCGGTGACGTTCGCGGAAAGATTCGCGAGGAGCTTTATGCCACGGCTTTGGAGGAGCGGTATCAAAAGTGGCTCAAGACGGATCTCAGAAAAAACCATCGCGTGGATGTGAAGCTTCCTGGAGTCATCTTCCGACCGGAGGACACCAAGGAGGGAACCGTGGACACGCTGCTCGCCTCCACGTCCCGGAGGTCCCGGCGGGAGGAGCGCAGCTTTCTCAGTTACTTGAACCCGTTCTCCTATATAACCAAAGAGACTCCCATCGAAGGTGAGGACGCTGAGGGGCAGTTGAGCGGGCGAAACGTCGTGAGTATTTTTGGAGTTCCGCTGTTCACTAAGGAGTCGGCCGACGACGTGCCGGAAGATCCCCTGGCGCCGCTGGAGGGGGCGGAGAAAAAACCCCTGCCGTCCAAGGAAAAGGAATCGAGCGGATCCTCTTCTTTCTGGAAGTGGCTGAATCCATTCTCGAGCGATCGCTGATCGTTTGCCCGTCCCTGCCCGCTGCCTCCACCGGCACGCTTTCACTCTGAAGCCCGAGCGGGACGAGGAGGAAGGCCGCGAACCCGCTGGTCCGCGACTGAGGGGGAGCGCGAGCGAGGCTGCGGACGTCCGGTTACAAACAGCACAACTCATGGCACGAACCTATCGGCCGCAGCCGAGAGCGGGCTTCCCGAGGGAGCTTACTCCATCGGCCGGGGCCTGACGGCTTGGCCCCCGAGGAGTGCTGAACTGATTAAAAATAGGTCGACAGAAGTTTTTTGCCGCAGTTGAGGGAGGAGATGGCCAGACCTGTCGTGGCGATCACTATGGGCGATCCTGCCGGTATCGGGCCGGAGGTGGTCCTCAAGGCATTGGCCGATCCGGCCGTGCGGCGAGCCTGCCGTCCGCTCGTGCTCGGGGATCTGGGAGTGCTCGGTCGGGTGCGCAAGGGCCGGCGTTTCCCAAAGCTCAAGTCATGGGAGGCCGGAGAGCCGATCGGAGCGGGTGATGGCGCGGTTGCGGTTTACTCGCTGTCGCGGCTTGCGGCCGCCAAGGCGCGGCCCGGCTGGCCATCGGCGGCTTGTGGCGAGGCGGTGTACCGCTATATCAAGAGGGGGGCCGAGTTGGTTCTTTCGGGAGTGGCCGACGCCCTGGCCACGGCGCCGATCAATAAGAGCGTGCTCCAGCTTGCCGGCTACAAGTATGCCGGTCACACGGAGCTGCTGGCCGAGCTCACCCGAACGCGGGAATGCCGGATGATGCTTCTCGGAAAGCACCTTAAGGTGATTCTGGTGACCGTTCACCTCCCGCTGATGGAAGTCGCCCGCGAGCTCACCTCCCCCAAGATTCGCGTCACCCTGGAGCTTGCCCACCAGGGGCTCAGGAATTATTTTGGTATTCGGCGCCCGCGGCTTGCGGTGGCTGCTTTGAATCCCCATGCAGGGGAAGAAGGGATCTTTGGCCGGGAAGAAAAGGAATTGATCGTCCCGGCCATTCGTGAGGCTGCCAGAAAAGGAATCCACGCGGCCGGCCCGTTTGCGGCCGATAGTCTCTTTCACCAGGCGGTACACGGCGAGTTCGACGCCGTCATCTGCATGTATCATGACCAGGGGTTGATCCCGCTGAAGCTCTTACATTTCACAGATGGAGTGCAGATGACGCTCGGGCTGCCGATCATTCGGACCTCGGTGGGCCATGGGACCGCATACGACATCGCCGGGCGCGGCCTGGCCGATCCCACGAGCATGAAAGAGGCGATTCTTTTGGCGACTAGATTGGCGAACCGGCAGAGCCAAGGGAGGAGGCAGTGAACCCTGCGATCTTTCGTGAGTATGACATTAGAGGCTTGGCCGAAAAGGATTTTGACGCCGACTTTGCTCGGCTCCTCGCAAAGGTCCATGGCACCCTCGTTCGTGAGCGGGGCGGGAAGCGCGTTTCGGTGGGGCGGGATTGCCGCACAACCTCCGATCCATACGCGCAGGCCGTCATCGAGGGTTTTGTCTCCGCCGGGCTCGAGGTTTACGACATCGGGGTGTGTCCAACTCCGCTTCTTTACTTTTCTCTTTTTCACCTCGATCTGGATGGTGGCATCCAGATCACCGCAAGCCACAACCCTTCCGAATACAACGGATTCAAGGTGTGCATGGGAAAAGAGACGCTATACGGGTCGCAGATTCAGAATCTCAGGCGTCTGATGGAGGAAAACAGTTATAAAGAGCGAGCCGGCGGCAAGAGCGAGAGCTACGCGATCATTGCGCCGTATGACGAGTGCGTGGCGCGCGACGTGCCGAGCATTGCCAGACCGCTCAAGGTCGTGATCGATGCCGGCAGCGGCGTGGCCGGGCCCGTGGCGCCGCCGATTGTTCGCCGCCTCGGCTGCGCGGTTTGGGAGATCGCGTGCACGCCCGACGCAACGTTCCCGATCCACCATCCGGATCCGACGGTCCCTGAAAACCTCGAAGCCCTCATCCACAAGGTGAAAGCGGAAAAGGCGGATCTTGGCGTCGCCTACGACGGCGACGGCGACCGCATCGGGGTGGTCGACGACCAGGGAAAGATTCTTTGGGGCGACGAGCTTTTGATTTTGTTTGCGCGCGACGTCCTGAAGCGGCACCCCGGCGCGGTGATCATTTCGGAGGTCAAGTGCTCGCAGCGCTTGTTCGATCAGATCCGCCTGCACGGCGGAAAGCCGATCATGTGGAAGGCCGGCCACTCGCTGCTCAAAGCCAAGATGAAGGAAACCGGGGCGCTTTTGGCCGGGGAGATGAGCGGTCACATGTTTTTTGCCGACCGGTATTTTGGCTACGATGATGCGATTTACGCCTCGGTGCGTCTGCTCGAGCTCGTGGCCCGCGCCGGCCGCCCGCTCTCCACGTTGCTTGCCGATGTGCCCGAAACGATCTCGACGCCGGAGATCCGGGTCGAGTGCCCCGACGAGCGCAAATTTGCCATTACAGAACAGGCCCGGGAATACTTCCGCGAGCGCTATCCGATTATCGATGTCGATGGCGTGCGCATCCAATTTCCCGAGGGGTGGGGATTGATTCGCGCCTCGAACACCCAGCCCGCCCTCGTCCTTCGATTCGAGGCTGAGACGGAGGAAAAGCTGCAAGAATATCGGGGCGTCATCGAGGGAAAGTTGAAGGAGTTGATGGTTGCGGGCTAAATATGTCTGGAAAGATCGTTATCCGCGGGGCGCGGGAGCACAATCTCAAGAACCTCGACCTGGAAATTCCCCGCGACCAGCTCGTGGTCATCACCGGAGTGTCCGGCTCCGGCAAGTCTTCTCTCGCCTTCGACACCCTTTATGCCGAGGGGCAGCGGCGCTATGTGGAATCGCTTTCGGCTTATGCCCGCCAGTTCCTCGAGCAGATGCAGCGGCCCGATGTGGACTGGATCGAGGGGCTTTCCCCGGCCATCGCCATCGAGCAGCGAAGCGCCGCACAAAACCCCCGCTCCACTGTCGGCACGGTGACCGAGATCTACGATCATCTGCGCCTCCTCTATGCTCGGATCGGGAGAGCCCACTGTTTTCGCTGCGGCCGGGAGATCTCGGCACAGACCATTCAGCAGATCGTCGACCGGCTGCTTCGGCTTCCCTCCCAAACCCGGATCCATATCTTCGCGCCGATTGTGACGGGTCGAAAGGGCGAGTATCTGAAGGAGCTTAAAGCCCTGGCCCAGGTGGGATTTGCCCGCGTCAGGATTGACGGCGAGCTTTATGATCTGGGTGAGGAGATTTTTTTGCGCAAGACTGTGTGCCACGAGATCGACCTACTGGTCGACCGGCTCATTCTGAGAGAGGGTATTGAGCGGCGTCTGGCTGATTCCCTGGAGGTGGCCTCCCGCTTCGGCCAGGAGGTGATCAAGGCCGAGATCCTCGCCGAAGGTTCGGCGGACCGGGGCGAGGCGATCGTCTTCAGTCAGAAATTTACCTGCGTCCAGTGCGGACTCTCTTATCCCGATTTGACGCCGCGCATGTTTTCCTTCAACAGCCCGTATGGGGCGTGTCCGAAATGCGGCGGTCTCGGAGCTCAGCCCGCCGCGCGCGGGAGCGATGCGGACAGCCTTACGAGCCTTCCTCGTTGTCGAGAGTGCCACGGGCTTAGGCTTCGGCGCGAGAGCTTGCACGTAAGGATCGGGGGAAAAAACATTGCGGAGGTTGCCCGCCTTGCGGTGAAAGAGACCCTTGAGTTCTTTCGCTCGCTTGAGCTCGGCGAGAGCGAAAAGGTGATTGCCCAAAGGGTAGTGAGAGAGATCTTGAGCCGGCTGCAGTTTATGATTCAGGCGGGGCTCGACTATCTGAGTTTGGATCGCCCCTCAGCGACGCTTTCCGGCGGAGAATCGCAGCGGATCCGGCTGGCCACGCAAATTGGCTCGAGCCTGGCAGGCGTGCTCTACATCCTGGATGAGCCCAGCATCGGCCTTCATCCCAGAGACACGAAGCGTCTTTTGACGATCCTCACGCAGCTTCGAGATCTTGGCAACACGGTTTTGGTGGTCGAGCACGATCGGGAGACGATTCTTGAGGCGGATCATGTCATCGATATGGGACCCGGAGCCGGCCCCCACGGCGGGGAAGTGGTGGCCCAGGGGAAGCCCGAAGAAATCATGAACTCTGAGCGGTCCCTTACCGGCCAGTACCTCTCGGGCCGGATGGTGATTCCGGTGCCTTCCGAGCGGCGCCGGGGACGAGGCGAGGTCCTGCGCGTCAGGGGGGCAAGGCTGAACAACCTGAAAGGGATCACCGTCGAGTTTCCCATCGGGGCGATGACCTGCGTCACGGGAGTCTCCGGGTCGGGAAAGAGCAGTCTCGTTGTGGATACGCTTTTTCCCGCCCTGGCCCATCGTCTTTATCGTTCCAAGCCGCACGCCCGCGCGTTCGATGAGATCGAGGGTTGGGAGCACTTCGACAAAGCGATCGAAATCGATCAGTCACCGATTGGCCGCACGCCGCGCTCGAACCCGGCGACTTACACCGGGCTGTTTGACCCTGTGCGGGACCTTTTCGCCGAGCTCCCCGAGGCGCGGGTGCGCGGGTACGGACCGGGAAGGTTTTCCTTCAATATCAAAGGCGGGCGGTGTGAGGCGTGCGCGGGGGACGGCCTGATCCGGATCGCCATGCATTTTCTCCCCGATGTCTTTGTCACCTGTGAAGTCTGCGCCGGCCGGCGGTACAATCGCGAGACTTTGGAGGTTCTGTACAAGGGCCGCAACATTGCCGAGGTGCTCGATCTTACCATCAATCAGGCGCTTGAGGCGCTGGAGAACATTCCACCGATTGTGGAGAAGTTGAAGGTCCTACGAGAGGTGGGACTTGGCTATCTCAAGTTGGGACAGCCGGCGCCGACCCTATCCGGGGGCGAGGCTCAGCGCATCAAGCTCGCGCGAGAGCTGTCGCGGCGGTCGACCGGCAGGTCTCTTTATATCCTCGACGAGCCGACCACTGGCCTCCACTTCGATGACATCCGGAAGCTCCTAGCGGTGCTTCATCGTCTGGTCGATGTGGGCAACACGGTTTTGATCATCGAGCATAACCTCGATGTAATCAAATCCGCCGATTACGTTATTGACTTAGGCCCGGAGGGCGGAGATTCGGGCGGTGAGGTGGTCGCTTGCGGTACGCCTGAAGAGGTGGCACTTGTTGGCGGTTCCTACACGGGTCAGTTCCTGAAAGGGATTTTTCATAGTAAAGCAGCATAGAAACATCGTTACAAAAGTTTCAAACAGAGATCCTTACAGCCTAACTAGCTGAAAGAAAAAGCTAAATTGTTCGGCTGAAACTACTCTTGACAGCCAGCCATTCCTTGGCTATCGTGAACTAGACTAAATTAGTCTGAAACTTGGCCTGTTAGCGGCTGGAAGTTTTTAGGGGCTCAAAAATGAAGATCCCGATTTACATGGACAACCACGCGACCACGCCTGTTGACCCCAGGGTTTTGGAGGCGATGCTCCCCTACTTCAGCGAGCGGTTCGGTAACGCAGCCAGTCGCAACCACTCCTTCGGCTGGGAGGCCGAAGCGGCCGTCGACGAGGCACGGCAACAGATCGCGCGGTTGATTCATGCTTCTTCACCGAAGGAGATCGTTTTTACCAGCGGCGCGACGGAATCCGATAATCTTGCCATCAAAGGAGTGGCGGACGCTTATAAAGAGAACGGGAACCATATCATCACTTGCGCCACGGAGCACAAGGCGGTGCTCGACTGTTGTAAGACATTGGAGCGCCGCGGCTACCGCGTAACTTATCTTCCCGTCGACTCTTTCGGCCTGGTCAGCCCGGAGCAGGTGCGCGCGGCGATCACGGACAAAACGGTCCTCATCTCGATCATGGCGGCGAACAACGAGATCGGCACCCTGCACCCGATCCGCGAGATCGGGCAGATCGCGAAGGAAAGGGGCGTCCTTTTCCACACCGATGCCGTCCAGGCGGTTGGGCGAGTTCCAGTGGATGTCGAGGCGATGGGTGCCGACCTTCTCTCGCTGACGGCGCACAAGATGTACGGGCCGAAAGGGGTTGGCGCCCTGTACGTTCGCTCCAAGAGGCCAAAGGTCCGATTGACCCCTCTGTTCGATGGCGGCGGGCATGAGGGTGGGGTGCGGGCCGGCACGCTCAATGTTGCGGGGATCGTGGGCTTGGGCAAGGCGTGCGAGATTGCCGAGGCGGAAATGCCAGAAGAAGCTAGACGTTTGGCAGAGCTCAGGGAAAGACTGAAAGACGGGATTTTGCGCGAGCTTGACCAGGTCCAAATCAACGGGCATCCCACTGAGCGGCTTCCGGGCAACATGAACTTGAGCTTTGCCTTTGTCGAGGGGGAGTCGCTGTTGATGGGGCTAAAGGAGATCGCGGTATCGTCAGGATCGGCCTGTACTTCGGCGGCGCTCGAGCCTTCACATGTCCTTCGCGCCATCGGGATGGCGGAGGATTTGGCTCACACGGCGATCCGTTTCGGCCTGGGCCGCTTCAATACCGTGGAGGAGGTCGATTATACGAGCCGGCGCGTGGCCGAGGAGGTTCGCCGTTTGCGTTCGCTCTCCCCGCTCTACGCCGCGAAGGCCAAAGGGCAAAGGCGCGGGGATGACGAATTGAAGCTACAGGGGAGAGTTTCCTGATACGGGATTCGGATCGGGGGTGTCGCGTATGGCAGCCGGGATTATGATTACCGAGCGCGCTGCGGAAAGGATCAAAGAGCTCATCGCGGCGGAAAAGAAGGAGGGGCAGGGGTTGCGTGTAAAAGTCGTTGGCGGCGGGTGTTCGGGGCTTCAGTACAGGCTCGATTTCGACGCGCCGAAAGGCGGGGACCGGGTGTTCGAGAAAGATGGCGCGAAGGTCTTGGTTGATATGAAGAGCCTGCTCTATCTGAACGGCACGGAGCTGGATTATAAAGAGGAGCTCATGGCGTCGGGGTTCGTCTTCCAAAATCCTAACGTCAAACGCGCTTGCGGCTGCGGGGCCTCCTTTACGGTTTAGGCGGGGCTTGGCGTGAACGGTAACAACGCATAAAAGAGGTGAAGATCCCATGAGCAAGTCGGCACAAAGCGTCGAGATTCTTGCCAACCGGGAGTACAAGTACGGTTTTGTCACGGAGATTGAGGCCGATACGATTCCTCCCGGGCTGAGCGAGGATATTATCCGGACGATTTCGGCCAAGAAGGAGGAGCCGGAGTGGATGCTGGAGTGGCGGCTTAAGGCCTACCGCTACTGGGCGAAGCTGGAGGCGTCGCAGGCGGAGCCCAAGTGGGCCAACGTGCATTACCCGCCGATCGATTATCAAAGGATCATCTACTACGCGGCGCCGAAGTCACAAGGGCAGCGGCCGAAGAGTCTCAACGAGGTCGAGCCGGAGCTGCTGGCGACCTACGAAAAGCTGGGCATACCGCTGCGGGAACAGGAGCGGCTGGCGGGAGTCGCCGTGGATGCGGTTTTTGACAGCGTCTCGGTGGCGACCACGTTCAAGGAGAAGCTGGCCGAACTGGGGGTGATCTTCTGTTCGTTCTCCGAGGCGGTCCACAACCATCCGGAGCTCGTGCGCGAGTATCTCGGGTCGGTCGTGCCCTACACGGATAATTTCTTCGCCGCGCTCAATTCCGCCGTGTTCAGCGACGGGTCGTTTTGCTACGTCCCGAAGGGGGTGCGCTGTCCGATGGAACTCTCGACCTATTTTCGCATCAACGCGGCGGAGACGGGTCAATTTGAGCGCACGCTGATCGTCGCGGACGAGGGCAGTTATGTGAGCTACCTGGAGGGGTGTACGGCCCCGATGCGGGATGTCAATCAGCTCCACGCGGCGGTGGTGGAGCTGGTCGCGCTGGACAACGCCCAGATCAAATACTCGACGGTGCAGAACTGGTATCCCGGCGACAAGGAAGGCCGAGGGGGAATCTACAACTTCGTGACCAAGCGGGGGAAGTGCCGCGGGGAGAACTCCAAGATCTCCTGGACGCAGGTCGAGACGGGCTCGGCGATCACCTGGAAGTATCCGGGGTGTATCTTGCAGGGCGACAATTCCATAGGGGAGTTTTATTCCGTGGCGCTGACGAACAACTTCCAGCAGGCGGATACGGGCACGAAGATGATCCATATCGGCAAGAACACGAGGAGCACGATCATCTCCAAGGGTATCTCGGCGGGCCACGGGCAAAATACGTACCGGGGCCTGGTGAAAATCATGAAGGGAGCACAGGGCGCGCGCAACTATTCGCAATGCGATTCGTTGCTCCTGGGAGACCAGTGCGGCGCCCACACCTTTCCCTATCTGGAGGTCATGAATTCCACCGCCCAGGTGGAGCACGAGGCCTCGACGTCGAAGATCGGGGAGGACCAGTTGTTTTATTGCCGGCAGCGAGGGATATCGACGGAGGACGCGGTTTCCATGATCGTCAACGGCTTCTGCAAGGAGGTCTTCCGCGAGCTGCCCATGGAATTCGCCGTGGAGGCGCAAAAGCTCTTGGGCGTGAGCCTGGAGGGGAGCGTCGGATAAAAAGCAAATGGCGGTCAGCAATAAGCACTCAGCAATTGGAAATCTTCGCTGAAAGCTGACGGCTAAGAGCTTCTTGAGGTAACAGCTTTATGAGCTCCGTCGTTTATTTCGATAACAATGCCACCACACGGCTGGCTCCGGAAGTTCTGGAGGCCATGCATCCCTATCTGACTGACCTCTACGGGAACCCATCGAGTATCCATCGCTTCGGCAGCCAGGTGGCGCAAAAGATCGAGCGGGCGCGCGAGCAGGTGGCGGCGCTGCTCGGTGCCGCTGACCCGGTCGAGGTCATCTTTACGAGCTGCGGAACCGAGTCGGACAACGCCGCGATACGGGGCATGCTCGAGGCGCGCCCCGATAAGCGGCACATCGTGACCACGCAGGTGGAGCACCCGGCGGTTTTCGGGCTCTGCCAGCATCTGGAGAAAAAGGGCTACCGCGTGACCTGGCTTGGAGTCGACTCGGACGGCATGCTCGATCTCGGTGAGCTTAAGGAATCGCTCAGGGACGACACCGCCCTGGTCTCGATCATGTTCGCGAATAACGAGACCGGCGTGATCTTTCCCGTCGATGCCATCGGCGAGATTGTGCGGGCGCGCGGAATTCCGTTTCATGTCGATGCGGTTCAGGTGGCGGGGAAGATCCCGCTCAGCCTGAAGAAGAGTCCGATCGATCTGTTGACGATATCCGGGCACAAATTTCACGGGCCCAAAGGGGTCGGGGCGCTCTATGTGAGGCGCGGGATCACTTTTCACCCGCTGATGATCGGTGGCCATCAGGAGCGCAGCCGCCGCGCCGGAACGGAGAACGTGGCTGGGATCGTCGGTATGGGCAGGGCGGCCGAGCTGTCACTCGAGCACCTGGATGAGGAGGCGAGCCGGGTGCGAGGCCTGCGCGACCTTCTGGAGCGCTCGCTTGTGGAGTCTTGCCCGGGGGCCCGGGTCAACGGCCACCGCGAAAAGCGCATCCCCAACACCCTCAATGTGAGTTTTGAGTATCTCGAAGGGGAGGCCGTTCTGGTGCTTCTGGATCAGTACGGCATTTGCGCTTCCACCGGATCGGCGTGCACTGCGGGGTCGGTCGAGCCCTCCCATGTGCTTCGGGGCATGGGGGTGCCGCCGAATTGGCTTCAGGGCGCCGTGCGCTTTAGCTTGAGCCGTTACAATACGGAAGAAGAAGTTCGCTATGTGGCAGACAAGGTACCCTTGGTCATCGAGCGTCTGCGCGGTTTTTCGGCCTTAGGCAAGTTGGCGGGCCGGGAAGGCTCCCAGGTCGACGCGCGGCGGGCCGGGGAAATCGGGGCAAGGAGGTAGGATGATGGGCGTCATGCAGATTTCACGGCGGGTCGATTACGGTCTGCGCGCCGTAATCTATCTGTCCAATCAGGATCCGCAGCGGAGCTGCTGCCTGGCCGAAATCGCGGGGCAACAAGGAATTCCCCGCAAGTTCCTGGAGAAAATTATTCAGGATCTCATCCGCAGCGGGCTGGTGCGGTCCAAGCGCGGACCCGACGGAGGCTATGCGCTTGCCCGATCCCCGAGCGAGGTTACGTTTCAGGAGGTCATCGAGGCGCTGGAAGGCCCGATCGCGGTCAACGTTTGCCTGGAGGATCATTCGGGCTGCGATCACCTGCCGCGGTGTACGATGCTCGGTGTGTGGCACGAGGTGCAGCGCAAGGTCCTGGATGTGTTCACGCGCACGACGCTGGCGGATCTCAAGCGGACCCCGTGTCAGACCTCGTTGTCATCCTCTTCCCTTTCGAGTGCGGCATGAATCGGATCAGTGCTTTTATCCGGGCTTATTCAGGCCGCACTCGATAGGGAGGTGATCGTTATGAGTTACGAAACGGGCCTGAGCGTGGAAGAAAAGGTGACGTCGCTGTTTCAGCCGGATACCCTGCTTCCCGCTCAGTATTTTGAGACGTTCCGCCGCAAGGCCCACCTGGAGCCGGAAAAACGGGTCATGCTCGCGGTGCTGGAGGATGCGATCGCTTGCTTCCAAAAGTATCTCACGGCCCGTGACGGAAAAGGAAGGGCGATCTTTCGCGATGCGGAGGCTTGGATTGTGGAAGATGACCGAGACTGGCTGTTTTCTTTCACCAATATCTGCGAGGTTTTGGGCTTTGACCCGGAGTATGTCCGTCGTGGTCTGATGCGTTGGAAAGCGACCAAGCTGGCGGAGCGTCCGAAAGCAAAAATCTATCACCTGACCCCAAAGCGACGGCGGCGCAAGGGTGGGGTGTCAAATAACGGCCGCTCAGGGCAGAGGCTGCTGAAGGCGGTGGGCCGCTAGCACGGACCAAGGGCGAGCATGAAGCCGGGGTTTTCTGCGGGCAGTTTCTTATACTGGCTCCGCTATCGGATCGGCGAGTATCTCCTCAGGGGTTTCGTCTGGGTTTTCCCCTGGATTCCGCGGCGGCTGATGCTGTGGGTCACCAAGGCGGTCTCCCGGCTCGCCCTGGTCGTTTTGTGGCGCTACCGCAAGCGGATGGCGGAAAATGTCGCCGCCGGTTTAGCGGCGGAACTCCCCACGCCACAGGAGCAGAAGCGGTTGGTGCGCTCGGCATGGGATAATTTTGCCCGGGGTGTGCAAGAGACGATCGCGGCCGTGCGCAGCCCGGTAGAGATGATCCGGGACACGGTCGCCGTGGAAGGTGAAGAGCACCTCCAGCAGGCGCTTGCCAAGGGGCGGGGAGTGATCGCTCTCAGCGCTCATCTGGGCAGCTTCACATTGATCGGCGCCCGCCTCGCGGCGGCGGGATATCCCTTCAGTGTCGTGGTCAAGCACCCGCGCGACGTGGGATTGGCCCGCTTGCTGGATCACTACAGAACGGTCGTGGGGGTAAAGACGATTGCGGCCAAGCCCCGCCGTGAAGCGGCCCGCCACATTCTGAAAGCCTTGAGAAACAACGAAATCGTTCTCATGATCGCCGATGAGTTCAAGTCGGGAGGGGTGGAGGTGGAGTTTTTGGGGCGCATGGCGCCGGCGCCGCGCGGGCCCGTGACCCTGGCCATGCGTTCGGGGGCCGCGGTGGTACCTGTGTTTATGGTGCGCGACGGCCAGGATCGCTTGACGCTTTACCTGTGGCCCGAGATCGAGCTGGTCGAGTCCGGAGAGGTCCAGGACGATGTGGCTTTGAATGTGGCTTTGTTTGCGCGCCAGCTCGAGGCGATGGTACGACGCCATCCCGACCAATGGAACTGGCTCGGCTTTCACCGCAACGGGAGAACCCCGCGCGCGCAAATGGGGAGGCCGCATCCCACCGACCCAGACCAAAGCAGAGCGGCAGCCACCGAGTCGAAGTAGCCCTTGCAGGAAATTATCTAATTCGATATCGAGCCGAAAGAGCATGCCAGGAATCGTAGTCGCCGAGCGTCGTCAGCGCCGCCAGGGTGGGCGGCATCAAAGGCAATCTTCCTTTGCGGGATTCCTCCAGGGCGCGGTGGGGAGTGATCCACCGGGTTTCGGTGACTTCCTCGGAGTAGAGAAGCGGGGTTTGGCCACTCGGCATGGGCGCGAGAAAAAAGCACGTGTCGAATCGAACCGGGCGCTCCTCAGGGGTAATACGGTGCGAAAAATAGACGGCTCTTCCAGCGTCACAGTAAAGCCCTTCCGACTCTAAGAGTTCCGAAAAATTCATCGTTCCCTCAACCAGCGCCGCGCGCTTTGTAGCCAGCCGAGCCTTCCGTTCGTTGTTTTTCATATCCACGGGTTCGCCGGATTCCGCGACGCAAAGAAGAATCCCAACTTCTTCGAAAAGTTCCCTGATCGCCGCCACCCAGTGAGCCAGGGCGAGCTGCGGGCTAAGACGAGTCCCCACGATATCCTGCGCCACGGTCGGGGATAACCCGTAGCACCGTCGCAGCATCTGCGGGGAGCCGTCGCCCTCTTCCACCGCGCCACCCGGAAAGACGTAAACGCCGCCGAGAAACTCCATCTCGTCGGGCCGGCGGGTCAGGAAGACCTCGAACTGCCCGTCAGAGTTCGGTCGTAGGACGATGACTGTTGAAGCGTGTCGAGGAAGGCTGCTTTCCACCATGCTGTTGTCCTATCGACTAAGAACACGCTGGACCCGCGCTCGAGTTGGTCCGCCCGTATCTATCTCGTGGCAAGCGGTATGGTGGCGCACGCTGTGGTTTTCTCCATGTCGACGATCGTTAAATCCTTTGAAATCGAGTTGGCAAACAGGCCGAGTTCTCCACCCCGCAGGAAAGCACAGTGGGAGGTTCCCCGGCCGGTTTCGAGATCCGTCTTTGTCAGCGAATTCGCCGGATCGATTACGGTAGAGGTTCCCGAGCCGTAGCTGCACACGGCTATCCTTCCCCCCGGCGCCCGCACCACGTCGTGGGGATAGGTTCCAACCGGCACGGTAGCCGTGACCTCACGGGATCGAGTGTCGATGACGGTCACCGTATCGGCGACGAAGTTGGCGACGAAGAGCAGGCGACCGTCCTCGCTCAAGGTCGGACGGTGGGCTCCGGCTCCGGCTGGAATCCGCGCCACGAGTTCCTTCGCGCTAAGGTCGACGATGACGACATCGTCATCCAGGGAATCGGCGACGTACGCGTAGCGCCCGTCGGCGGAAAACTCGATGTGGCCGGCCCCAAAGCCGCTGCGCAGCACGGTGACGCGCTCGGGATTTTCGGGCGGGATCAAGTAAAGCTCACCCGAGGCGCACGGAACACAGACGAAACGTCCGTCCGGAGTAAAAACGGCCTCATGGGGTCCGGCACCGACGCTTTGAGAGAAGATGACCTGATGGCGCTCGGTATCGATGAGGTAGACATCGTGGGTCTGCGCGCAGTCGATCACCGCAAGCCGCCCGTCAGGAGAAAAATTCGGTAGTTGCCCTCCTTTTCCTACCGGAATTGCGGTCACCCGTTGCCTTTTTTTTGCGTCCACCACGGCCACCTCTCCTGAGCCGGGACACCCGACATAGATCATGTGGCCTTCTGGATGGACAGCTAGGTGGGACGGGGCGCCGCCGATCACGACGTCCGCTAAGACCTGCTTTCGCTGCGGGTCGACAAACCATACCTGCTCTTTGCGATCCGTCACGCATAGGAGGTCCCCGGGAAGCGTGGCCGGATGGTGCGCGCCGGCCACCGAATTCAGCGATGGATAGGGAGCTTTAGTCGCCGTTACTTGCCAGGCGTTCTCGTCGAGCTTCTTCCACGAAAACTTTTGCCCGCCTTCGAGAAGGGAGATGCAGAAGCCGTAAAGCGGCGCGGAAAAAAGGAAGTCGACGGTTTGCTCGGCCGCCAGTTCGGTAAAAGCCCTTCGCGCCTCCTGCGCCTGGACTTCTGGACTAAGCTCGCGCAAATCCTTCTCCATCGCTCCCTCCATGCGTACTGATATGAGCTCCTTAGTATACGGAACCGAATTTCTCGTCAACCGCCGATATGGTGGCCTTTCATCGCCCTACAAAGTTGTGCGGGATCTATCTGGACTAGCTTAACTCGGCGGGTTGATTCCAACCGGTCATCAGCGGTATCCCGTCTGTTCCTAAAATGGTCATTCGACCCGAGATGGTCACTCAAACGCCAAATACGGGGGTTGTTTTCTTCGTAAATTTTTCGATTTACCTTTTTTGTATAGACTCAACGCAAAGCTCAGCCGGCGCTCTTAGCGATCGGTCTGAAGCTAGAGTGTGTGCCGGGCTTGCCCGGCTGCTTAAAAAGGTGATGATAGGGAAAGGAGGTGAACTTTTCAATCAGAGTCGTGTTTGCGGTGCCGGGACGCTATTTCGAATCGCTCGGTCTAGTTATTCCCTGGACCTCTCGCGCCTGATCAGCCGAACCGCCGTGTACGGACCTGTCTGCGTGCCCCGCACAGGCAGGCCCGTACGCACGGTGGCGTGGGAGGGGGGGCGCCGCGAGGCGTCCTCCCTATCCCGATTAGGGCGTGACTTCCATTGACCCCGCCCAGGGCTTAATCTTCGCCAGCTTAGCGCCCAAAGTCCGTTCCGCGACTTCCGTGTCATGTGCTGCCTGGGCACGCAGCCAGTAGCCGTTAGAAAGGCCGAAGAACCGGCACAGGCGCAAGTCACTGGCTGATCCCCATCGGCTTCAGAAATTCTTCCAGCAACAGTTCACCTGGTGTTACAGGTTTGAGTTTACGCATAATCATCCTCCGTCAGTGAAAGTCCACGATTTCGACGTCTTCAGCGCCTGCGTCCGTCCAACGGAAGCAAACGCGGAACTGATCGTTCACACGAATGCTGTGCTGCCCCGCACGATCTCCTTTCAGTGCTTCTAGCCGATTGCCCGGCGGTACCCGAAGATCGTCCAATCGGTCCGCGATATCCAGCTGCCGCAGCTTGCGTCGCGCGACGACCGCGATGTTCACGAAGCGCTTGACCTGCTCGCCCTTCGAAAGAGCTTGCGTGTCGGCGCACTTGAACGTCTTGATCACGAGCTTGATAGTAACGCATGCCGTGATTAACGTCAAGCGTCATTATTGGCGTGCACGGAGCTTGAGCGCCCCGATAAGCGGATGGGCGAAGCCCAAGCGAGCGACCCTACCACCGAACCCATGGGTTTCAATCCTGCTGAATACGGAGAGTAAAGGGTCGGACATTTGATTATTTAATTTACCTACTCTTGGGACCTTCTGATCCACCATTGGACAGAAGAATTAAATTTTTAAATGTCTGACCCCTGGCCCCGCGGAATCCCCAAGGCGTTTGCGGTCCCGGTTGGGGCTTCACGCAAGGGGCCGTGGCGGATGAGTCAGGTGAAGTGGGTTGTGTTTGCGGTGCCGGGACGCTATTTCGAATCGCTCGGTTTAATCATTCCCTGGACCTCTACCGCCTGATCAGCCGAACCGCGGAGTACGGACCTGTACGCACGGTGGTGTGGGAGGGGGGGTGCCGCGAGGTGTCCTCCCTATCCCGATTAGGCAACCGTGTCAATGATTGACGATGTTCAGATAGATCCCGTGCACCTGTGAAACGAGATGAGAAAGACTTACTTCCCCTTAATCCCAAGCTCCCTCTGCGCCTCTCTGAGAATCGAGAGATCCGCGACATCGCTGAACGGAACCTCACGCTCCACCTTGGTAGACTGCTTGGCCTCTTCAATCAGTAGGCGGAGCCCATCTTCGGGTATACTTCCATCTTCGTTAAAGGCTTTCGAGGTGCTTACGTATGTGGCCGTGGCCATCTCTTTATCGATCTTCAGCCACTCCATCATGAACTGAATCGTGCCCTCACGGTTCTGATGAATATAGCGGTTGGCCTTAATCCCTGCCTTGATCACGCGCTTGCTCTCATCCGGTCTTTCCCTGATTTTCTTCACACTTGCTGTTGGACCACCAGTAGGATAACTGAAAAGTTCGTAGGCTCTGGCTAGGACAACAAACCCCATCTTCTTGCCCAGCAAATCAAACGGCGGAGTGAGCGTAGCGGCATCGGCCAATCCTTGCTTCATAGCAAGAAAGCGGGATTCAGGCGGGCCTGTGGAAAGAAACTTTACGTCTTTGTCCGGGTCAAAGCCGAAATGTTTCACGATCATCTTTCCTATGCCATGAACAGCGCCTCCGAAAGGGCCGACCGCTATCGTCTTTCCCTTAAGCTCTTTGACCGAGTTAATCTCCACCCGGGCGACGAGTATATGGGGAGCGCCAGGCACGTAACAGGCCAAGACCTTGACCGGAACTCCCCGGATCGCTGCGGCGACCACAGGGGAAATGCCGGAAAAATAATCGATTTCTCCATTGACTAACGCCGCCACGGGAACATTGCCCCTCATCAGGATAATCTCGGCTTCAAGGCCCTCCTCTCTAAAGAAGCCTCTCTTCTGTGCCAGAGGAAAAGTTAGCTGTTGAATACTCGGGGCAGGAACCGCAATCCTGATCTTATCTGCTGCCTGGGCTGAGGCTTGAAACACAAAAAAGGCGAGCAAAACTGCAAAAATCTTGGCCATATGACACCCCTTAGCTTCCTACCTGCCTAACGTGTTGCCGCTAAGCTGCGGCATGTTCCGAAGCCGTCAGTCTTAAGCGGCGTGTTATCTGCCATGAGCGGTAGCCTTGTGAAGAAAAGCCTTTCCTGGACGAGTTCTTCAGGGATGTGTATCTCCGCCATTAACGTTGAATCTACTTGATAGGGGCAAACACCAGACTTTTCAGAAAGGGTTCAACCTCAGCTTCTATGGATGGAGGTTGTATTCCCTGAAGAGACCTTGTGCCGTACGATATTCTAACCACGACCCCAGGCCGATGCGGGTGGAGGCAGTCAAAGCCACGAGTGTCGATTATACAGACAGAACCAGGAAATTGGGGCACTGCCGCGTCTTCGAAGGCGCCCTCGTATTGCACACATGTAGATCCGAGAGAACTATCCAGCTTAAATTTAGACCCAAGCGGTCGCCAACGCCGGAGAACCCGCTCCTCCATAGGCGATTTCTCCACGAACTCTAAGAATTCTGCTGGACTTTGAAACCTGGCATTAAGTATCAATCCATCTACTGAGGCGAAGGCCGTGTCTCCTCGACTGGCTGCCTCCCTGGATAATTTTGCAAACCGGATGCGGTTAGCCGCCTGTTCTAAAACGAACCAGTCTTCTCCCTTCGGAGGCAGAACAGAGAATACCTCAAGGGCAATTCGCTCCGTTGAATCGGTCACAGGAACCGGCCCCGCGCTAACAACGCTACCTACGCCGATCGCTGCCAGAAATAAAATCCACTTCTGAGGCTTTCGCATAAGATTCCGACTCTATGTGGTATAGCAGATAACTATGAATATAGAGGTCTGTATAGCACGGTCGCTGAATTTCAAAAAACAATTACGATCCTCCCGCCTTTCCAAGCACTTGTCAAGGATTTTAAATA
>JACPAM010000317.1 GCA_016180805.1 Deltaproteobacteria bacterium
TATAGCGGCCCGGACGGAAGGAGGCTGCTATTAGCTCAGGGTTACCAGCCCGAGATGGTCGAGGCCACCCAGGGTGCGGGCACGCGCTGCGTCAAGATGCGCGGCGGCATGGGCCTGCTCGGCGTGATCGGAAAATACGGAATGTACCGGCTAAACAACTCGCTCGCGCTTTTGGATGCAAAGATCCGCGGCATGGGTCCTGACAAAGCGCTCGCCGGACGCAACTTCTCGAACTACACCTGGCACGGTGACCAGGCTCCCGGCCACCCGTGGGTCCACGGGCTACAGACTTCGGACTGCGACTTCAACGATCTGCGCTTCTCCAAGCTCATCATCATGGACGGCAAAAACCTGGTGGAGAACAAGCTCACCGACTCTCACTGGTTTATCGAGTGCATGGAGCGCGGCGCCAAGATCGTCGTCATCGCGCCGGAATATGGACCTCCCTCGACCAAGGCCGACTACTGGATCCCGATTCGACCCCAGACCGACGCGGCGCTGTGGCTGGGTATCACCAAGCTGCTGATCGATAGGAAGCGGTACGACGAGACTTTCGTCAAGCGCTTTACCGATTTTCCGCTGCTGGTTCGCACCGACACGCTCAAGCGCCTGCGCGCCCACGAGGTCTTCCCTAACTATCAGAGCGCGCTTTCACCCGACGGCGCGTCAGTGAAGATCCAGGGCCTCACCCCCGAGCAGCACAAAAAGCTCGGTGACTATGTGATCTGGGATCGGAAAAGAAATGGGCTTGCTCCCGTCACCCGAGACGATGTCGGCGAGGCGATGGCCAGAAAAGGTCTCGATCCGGAGCTGGAAGGAACCTTCAAGGTGAAACTGGCCGACGGTAAGCAGGTCGAGGTCGCAACGCTCTGGACGCTCTATCGAACCCACCTCAAAGACTACGATCTCGACACGGTGGCCGAGATCACGCATGCGCCGAAGAACCTGATCACTCAGCTCGCCGAAGACATCGCGACCATGAAACCGGTAGCCATCCATCAGGGCGAGGGCATCAACCACTGGTTCCACGCCACCGAGATGAACCGCGCGTCCTACCTGCCTTTGATGCTCACCGCAAACATCGGCAAGCCCGGAGCCGGATCCCACACGTGGGCCGGAAATTACAAGGCCGCTCTGTTCCAAGGCTCGCCCTGGACCGGGCCGGGCTTCAAAGGCTGGGTGGCGGAAGATCCGTTCCACATCAACCTCGATCCCAAGGCGGCCGGCAAAGCCATTGAAGCCCACGCCTATACAAAGGACGAAGAGCCTGCCTACTGGAACCACGGGGATATGGCCCTGATCGTCAACACGCCGAAGTTTGGTCGGAAGAACTTCACGGGCGAAACCCATATGCCCACCCCGACCAAGGCGATCGTCTTCTCCAACGTCAACCTCATCAACAACGCCAAGTGGGCCTACGGCGTGATCAAGAATGTCGATCCGAACGTGGAGATGATCGTCGCCATCGACATCCAGATGACCGCCTCGATCGAGTACGCGGACATCGCCCTGCCGGCCAACTCCTGGCTCGAGTTCGAAGGGCTGGAGATTACCGCGAGTTGCTCCAATCCGTTCCTACAGATCTGGAAAGGAGGCATCCCGCCGGTCTTCGACAGCAAAGATGATCTCATGATCCTGGCCGGCATCGCGAACGCCCTCGGCGATGTGACCGCCGAAAAACGCTTCCGGGACTACTTCGCGTTTGCCGCGCCGGATAAGCGCGGGGTCTACATCCAGCGGCTGCTCGACACCTGCACGACCACGGCCGGCTACAAGCTCACGGACATCATGGCCGGAAAGTACGGTCCTCCAGGCGGTTGCCTCATGAACTTCCGCACCTATCCGCGCATCCCCTTCTACGAACAGGTTCATGACAGCGAGCCGTTCCACACCGACACCGGACGGCTCCACGCCTATGCCGATGTCCCGGAGGCAATCGAGTACGGCGAAAACTTCATCGTCCACCGTGAAGGGCCCGAAGCCACGCCCTATCTCCCCAACGTCATCGTGAGCTCCAACCCGTATATCCGCCCGGAGGACTACGGGATCTCTCCGAAGGCCGAGCACTGGGACGAGCGCACCATCCGCAACGTCAAGATGCCTTGGAGCAAGGTGAAAGGGACCAAGAATTTTCTATGGGAGAAGGGCTTTCAGTTCTACTGCCTCACACCAAAAACGCGCCACCGGGTCCACTCGAGCTGGTCCAATGTGGATTGGCACATGCTTTATGACTCCAACTTCGGCGATCCCTACCGCGTGGACAAGCGCGCGCCCTCCGTAGGAGAACACCAGCTTCACATGAACCCCCAGGCGGCACGGGATCTGGGGATTAACGACGGCGACTATGTCTATGTAGACGCCAATCCAGCCGACCGTCCCTACCTCGGCGCCAAGCCCAGCGACCCTTTCTATAAGGTGGCCCGCTGCATGCTCCGCGTGAAGTACAACCACGCCTATCCTTACAACGTGGTGATGATGAAGCATGCCCCCTTCATCGCCACGGAAAAGAGCGTGCAGGCTCACGAGACGAGGCCCGACGGGCGGGCGCTATCGGAAAACACGGGCTACCAAGCCAATCTTCGCTACGGCTCGCAGCAATCGGTGACGCGGAACTGGCACATGCCCATGCATCAAACCGACACGCTCTTCCACAAGGCGAAGGTCTTCATGGGCTTCATCTTCGGCGGGGAGGCCGATAACCACGCGATCAACACCGTGCCCAAAGAGACACTGGTTCGAGTCACCAAGGCCGAGGACGGCGGGCTGGGCGGAAAAGGGATCTGGAAGCCGGCAACGACAGGGTTTACGCCGGACAACGAGAACGACTTCATGAAGCGCTACCTGGCAGGAGAGTTAACCAAGGTGAAATCGTAGAAATGAATGCGTTCAAGTAGTTCTAATTGTTCAAGCGGTTCAACCCCCTCCTTCATCCTCCCCCGCGTCGCGGGGGAGGAAAGAGGTGGGGGCTTGAGCAATTTGAACGAATTGAACGATTTGAACCGGAAACGAGAGAGAAGGGATGAGTTACAAAGAAACCGAGCCCGATGATCCGATGGAACTGGTGGGAGTCGTGCTGCCGGCAAACCCCGAGGCGGAGCGTGACATGGCCTATGCGTTTGCCGAAGAGTTTGCGCGCATGGGATATGACCGCGAACGACTGCTCGCCCTTTTTAAGACCCCATTCTACGCCGGAGCCTACGGCGCGTACCGCGCCCTGGGCGAGGAAGCGATCCGGTCCATCATCGACGAGTGCCTGAACGCGTGGGGAAGGACCACGGTAATAGTTCAAGACGTTCAAGAAGTTCAAGCTGTTCAACCCCCTCCTTCATCCTCCCCCGCGTCGCGGGGGAGGAAAGAGGTGGGGGCTTGAGCGATTTGAACTTTTCAAACGATTTGAACCTGAGATGAGAGGAGAGAGATAATGGCTAAGGTCCATAACTGGCAGATCGGCCGGGAGATGACTTACCCGTACCGGGCCGCGTTCCCTCGCCGGCAGTTTGCCTTCGTCTTTAACACCAATCGGTGCATCGCGTGTCAGAGCTGCACGATGGCCTGCAAGTCCACCTGGACTTTCAGCAAGGGGCAGGAGCACATGTGGTGGGCCAACGTCGAGACGAAGCCTTATGGCGGCTACCCGCAATTCTGGGACGCCAAGATCCTCGAGCTGCTGGAGAAGGCCAACCCTGCAGGTCAGGTCTGGTCGGGAAAGCCTTCCCGCAACCCGAAGCAGCCCTATGGCCAGTTCGACGGCCGCACCATCTTCGAGGCCCAGAACATGCTGACCCCCGACAGCGCACGGGTGCTGGGATACCTGCCGACCGATGAGGAGTGGAACTCCCCCAACATCTACGAGGACAACCCGGTAGGCAAGAACGGCGTCCGCTATGAGTTTGACAAGACCGGAGTCGAGCTGCCGGAGCACAAGACCTGGTTCTTCTACCTGGCGCGCATCTGCAACCACTGCACCTATCCCGGATGCCTGGCTGCCTGCCCGCGCAAGGCGATCTACAAACGGCCCGAAGATGGCATTGTCCTGATTGACCAAAACCAGTGCCGCGGCTACCGCAAGTGCGTCGAGGCCTGCCCGTACAAGAAAACCATGTACCGCGGCAACACGCGCGTCTCCGAGAAATGCATCGCCTGCTATCCCCGCATCGAGGGCAAGGATCCAGCAACCAAGGGACAGCCCATGCAGACCCGTTGCATGACCGCCTGCATCGGCCAGATCCGTCTCCAGGGGCTGGTCAGGATGAACCGCGATGGCACGTGGGCCGAAGACCGATACCACCCGCTTTACTATCTCGTGCACGTAGCCAAGGTCGCTCTTCCCCTCTATCCGCAGTTCGGCACCGAGCCCAACGGCTACTACATACCCCCTCGCTGGGTCCCGCGAGAGTATCTGCGGCAGATGTTCGGGCCGGGCGTCGACGAGGCGATCGAGCGCTACACCCATCCCGACCGCGAGCTCCTGGCCGTGCTCCAGCTCTTCAACCGTTCCGAGCGGATTACCTTCCGCTATGAGATCAAGGAAGGACCGAAGCTCTACGAGGCAACGCTCCGGGGCAGGAAAATCACAGTCTACAATGACACGGTCATTGCCTACGGTCAGGACGGGAAGGAAATCTTCCGCACGACCGTGGACGAGCCAGTCCATGTGCGACCGGCGCAACATGCG
>JACPAM010000318.1 GCA_016180805.1 Deltaproteobacteria bacterium
GAGAGCGCGCTTCCCGAGGGAGCTTAGTCCATCGGCCGCGGCCTGATGGCTCGGCCCCCGAGGAGCTTTCTGAGGAATGCGGGCTAGGAGGCTGGCGGGAAACCGAGAAGAGCGCCTATGACTTCGAGGTCGTGTTTGCTATATTAACAACGTCGGCTATGGAAGGAAAAGGGCAAACCCACCAAATCGAGCTTCTCTTCCACAAGAACGAACTCCTGTTCGGCCATGATGGCACACCGGGGCTCGTTGCCTTCGAGATCGAAGGAACGAATCAGGTGAGAATCTTTTACCGGGAGGGAGACCACACATCATCGGAATCGGTACCCTTTCGCCCTTTTCTTCTCCTGGAGAACGAAGACTGGCTCAGAGGATGGAAGGGGGACGTTGAGTTCGAGACTCTCCACGGCAGCGGCGTGTTCCAGCGCCTGGCCTTTCTCCCGGATTTGAAGCAGCTCGATGAGGCCAAAAACTACGTGCAACAAAAAAGCGGCCAAACTCCATCGGCGCCGAGCGCCCCCTACGTGTATTTCACCGATCCCATCCAGCAATACTTGCTGGTCTGTGGAAAGACGCACTTTCTGGGGCTAACCTTCAGCGATCTCAGACGGCTCCAGATCGATATCGAGACCTACTGCCAGCCGGGCTTTGAGTTTCCCAATGCGGCGCGGGAAACCGACCGGATCACCGCCATCGCCTTATCCGACTCGACCGGATGGGAGCGGCTCATATCCGGCACAGAGCACGCGGAGGAGGAGATGCTCGCCGAAATGGTCCGGGAGATCCGCGGCCGGGACCCGGATGTCATCGAGGGCCACAACCTTTTTCGCTTCGATCTGGAGTACATCGAGGCCCGGGCAAAACGGCACGGCGTCGACCTCAAGCTGGGAAGAGACGGCAGCCGCATGCACGGCCATCCGTCCCGCATGCAAATCGCCGAGCGATCGATCACCTACCGAAAATACGAGATCTTCGGCCGCCACATCATCGACACATGGATGCTCGCCCAGCACTACGATGTCTCCACGAGGGATTTGGAAGGCTACGGCCTTAAAGAAATTGCGCGCCATTTCGGCATCGCAAGCGCGGAGCGCACCTACATCCCGGCAGACAAGGCAAGCTGGTACTTCGACCACGACCCGGACACCCTTTTCCGCTATTCCCTCGACGACGTCCGGGAGACTCGGGCCCTCTCGGAACTCCTCTCGCCGAGCTACTTCGTCGAGGCGCAGATCTTTCCCTACAGCTATCAAAACGTCGCGCTGCGCGGGAACGCGACCAAGATCAACGCGCTGTTTGTGCGCGAGTACCTCCATCAGCGCCGGGCGGTCCCGCGGCCTGACGAGGGGCGGGAAGTCGTGGGAGGATTCACCGGCGTGGAATATCAGGGCGTGGCGCGCCGTGTGCTCCACTGCGACGTCACCTCGCTCTATCCCTCGATCATGCTCGTCTATGGTTACTTTCCGAAAAAAGACGAACTGGCGATCTTCCCCGGCCTGTTGCGCGATCTGCGGGACTTCAGGGTCAGGGCCAAGGAGATGGCGCGTACGGCCGGGGGCCGGGAAGCGAGGATTTATTTTTCCGCCTTGCAGTCCACCTTCAAGATCCTGATCAACTCGTTCTACGGCTATCTCGGCTTTGCCATGGGTCACTTCAACGATTTCGAGGTTGCGAATCAAGTCACGGCAAAAGGACGGGAGCTCATCCAGTTCGCGGTGGCCTGGCTCAAAAAGAAAGGCGCCATGGTCATCGAAGTGGATACCGACGGGATCTATTTCGTCCCGCCGCCCGAGGTGAACACGGAAGCAGAGGAGGAAACATTCATTGACGAGCTGGCCGCCTGCCTTCCCCGTGGGATCGAGCTGGAACTCGACGGACGCTATCCGGCTATGTTCAGCTACAAGATGAAGAACTACGCCCTTTGGGATCCCAAAGGAAGATTGCTGATCAAAGGCTCCGGCCTGCGCTCGCGGGGGCTTGAGCTTTTCCAGCGCCAGTGGATGGAAGAGATGCTGCTGCTGCTTGTGCGCGGCGAGAAAGAGAAAATCCCGGCGCTCTACGAGCGCTACGTAGACGACCTGGAGCGCCACCGGATGGATATCTCCATGCTAATGAAGACGGAGACTTTGCAGGACTCATTGGAGGCCTACCAGATGAAGGTCAAGGCCAAGAAGCGCAACCCCGCTGCTTCCTATGAGATCGCCCTGAAATCTGAGCGGCCGTACCAGCCCGGGGACCAGATCTCTTACTACGTCACGGGCCAGGGGGCGAAGGTGAAAATCAACGAGAACTGCAAGCTCGCCTCGCAGTGGGACCCGAAGTGCCCGGACGAGAACGTGGCGCACTACAAGGCAAAGCTCAAAGAGCTTTACGAGAAGTTCAGGCCGTTCATCGAATAATGGTCAATGGTCATTGGTCAATCGTCAATGGTTTTCGCTGGCCGAACTACTAATGACTGTTGACTATTAACTGTTGACTAAAAGGAGTGGGGCGTTATGGAAGGAAGGGTTGCGCTAATCACCGGGGGTGCGCGCGGGATCGGGCGCGCTATCGCCCTGGACCTGGCTGGGCGCGGCTGGGACGTGGCGATCTGCTACCGCAAGAGCGGTGAGGAGGGACAGGCGGTGATCGACAGTGCGCGCCAAAAAGGCGCCACGGGCTGGGCGCTCCAGTGCGATGTCTCAGACGCCAAAGCCGCTCAAGCGATGGTCAAGCAAGTCGAGCAGGAGTGGGGCAGGATCGACGCCCTGATCAACTGCGCCGGACCTTACCATCGGGTCGATCTCCTCGAAGAAAGTCTCGAAGGCTGGCACTCGATGTTCGATACGAACCTGCACCCGGCCTTCTACTTGAGCCGGGCCGTAGCGCCGGGTATGATCGCGCGCAAGTGGGGCAGAATCCTCTGCTTCAGCATGGCCAATGCCGACCAGTTGATCGCGCAGCCGCAGTTGACCGCCCATTACATCGCAAAGGTCGGGCTGCTGGTCCTGACCCGCTCTCTCGCCCGGGTGCTGGCTCCCCATGGCATTACGGTGAATGCCATCTCACCCGGCTTTATCGATTCCGGCAGCGCTGCCGAAGAAGAACTGGCAGGCATGGCCAAGAGGATCCCCGCTGGCTACGTGGGCGCAGTGGAAGACGCCGTGGCCGTGGCGCGCTTTCTGCTCTCGGACGAGGCCCGCTATGTCAACGGAGCTAACATCCACCTGAGCGGCGCGTGGGGAATCTGAAAAAATGCAAAAGGTAAATTTCAAATTGCAAAATGATTTTGAATTTTTCAATTTGCATTCTGTATTTTGCATTGACTTGCTAGGGTCGTGATATGGCCGACTGGAAAGCTTACGAAAAGGCCCTGGAGCTCGTGCAGCAGGGGATGGCGCACCAGATGGCCGGCAGGCTGAAGGAGGCGACCCGCCTATACAAAGAATCGATCGCTCTCTATCCCACGGCGGACGCCCATACCTATCTGGGTTGGACCTACAGCTTTCAGGGACGCATCGACGAGGCAATCGCTGAATGCGAGAGGGCCATCTCCATCGATCCGGATTTCGGGAACCCCTACAACGACATCGGCGTCTACTTGATGCAGCAGCAAAAGCTAGACGAGGCCATTCCCTGGCTAGAGAAGGCCAAGAGGGCGTCGCGCTATGAGCCCCGCCATTTTCCCTACCTCAATCTGGGCCGCATCTACGCCGCCAAAGGCATGATCAAAAAAGCCCTGGAAGAATTCCGCGAGGCGCTAAAGCTCAACCCCGGCGACACCATGGCCACACAAGCCATCGCGGATCTGGAAAGCAAACTGCAGTAGGGAACAACGCCTCACTCCTCGCTGTCTCACTTTTGGCGTGACCGCGGCCGATGGACTAAGCTCCCTCGGGGAGCGCGCTCTCCGCTGCGGCCGATGGGTTCGTGCCATGAGTCGTGCCGTCTGTAATCGGACGTCCGCAGCCTCGCTCGCGCTCCCCCTCGGTCGCGGACAAGCACATCCGCGGCCTTCCTCGTCGATCTGTGAGTAATCCAGGCTATAGCGGAGGGCGGCGCGTGTGCCAGTCCGTGACCGATTGATAGGCCTGGCCGACCGCGTAGACAATCTCCTCTTCGAATGGTCCCGCGACAATTTGCAGCCCGACGGGAAGCCGGGGGGTGAACTGGAAAAGCCCGCCTCCACATCCCTGGGCACGTTGCTCGGACCGTATCGCTCCGGCTGGTGCTTAAGAAGTGTCTCATCATATCCTTGACAAATTCCGCTTAAGCGGGCGATATTGCGCGCATGTTGAAGCCTTATTTACCGGACAGAGAAACTTAATATCCCGCCGGAACTGCGGCGGTAGACTCAATAGTTCGGCGAATAGAATTGAAGTTTGAGAACACCGTGGTAGCATAAAGACATGGGCACATTTCACATAGGCTGTAAGGTCGAGAACCACATAGACCGGTCGAAGTTCGTCCGGCTCCAGAAGATCCTCGTCGACACGGGAAGTGAGTACACTTGGATCCCAGAGACTAAACTGAAGCAGATTGGAGTCAAGAGGGAGAAAAAAGATCTACGCTTCGTACTGGCCAATGGAGAGGTTGTGACCCGTAGTGTCGGCTTCGCCATTCTGAGGGTTGGAAAGAACTTCACAATCGACGAAGTCGTCTTCGCTGAGCCCGGCGATCTTCTCCTCCTGGGAGCC
>JACPAM010000319.1 GCA_016180805.1 Deltaproteobacteria bacterium
ACGCCGTTAAGCAAGACGCGGGATCCGAATCTCTCCTTTGTCTTGGAGGCGGCGCAGACGGTGGCTACGCATCTTCACCCCGGCCAGCTTATCATTTTAGAAAGCACTACTTACCCGGGAACGACGCGGGAGCTGCTCCTTCCCCTGTTTGAGGAAAAGGGCTTTAAAGCGGGCAAGGAGTTTTTTCTGGCGTACTCGCCCGAAAGGATCGATCCCGGCAACAAAACTTTTGCGCTTGCTAATACCCCCAAGGTGGTCGCAGGAATTACACCCTCGTGCCTACAACTGGCACGCGTGCTTTACAGCCAGGTTGTCGACAAAGTGGTACCCGTGAGTTCCACCGATGCGGCTGAGATGGTTAAGCTTCTGGAGAACACTTTCCGGAGCGTGAACATCGCGCTCGTCAACGAATTCGCGATCATGAGCCACCGCTTGGGGTTGGATGTGTGGGAGGTCATTCAGGCTGCGGCTACGAAGCCCTTCGGCTTCATGCCGTTTCTTCCCGGCCCGGGACTGGGTGGCCATTGCATCCCCGTCGACCCGCATTACCTTTCGTGGAAACTCAAGCTTTTGGCCTACAAGGCCCGTCTGATCGAGCTGGCTGACGAGATAAACCGGGAAATGCCGCGCTTTGTGGTCGAGAAAGTCATCGAAGCCCTCAACCGGGAGCGCAAGAGCGTTGAGGGAATCCCCTGCATTGGACGTCATGAAGCTCCTCGATGAAAGAGGGGGGCAGATCTTCTATCATGATCCGCTGGTCCGCGAAATCAGCTTCGACGGCTATACCCTTCAGTCTGTCCTCCTAAGCCCTGAGTCCCTCGCAGCATCTGACGTCGTCGTGATCGTCACCGACCACACCCATTTTGATGCCCGCCTAATCGTCGAGCACTCGCGGCTCGTCATCGATGCGCGAAATTTCACCCGCGGGATCACGTCGGAGAAGATCGTCCGGCTATGAAGGTGCAACCGTAGAAATTCCTTGACATAGGGCGTTTTGCCTTGGTAAAGGGCCTTCTGGAGTCATACAGACCAGAAGGCCCTTTTTTTGCGGGAGGGACTATGAGCCGTCAAACGTGGCGACGAAGCCTCTTGTTTTTAACGTTGGGCTTGCTTGCTGTTCTGGTACTTGGAGGAAGCTTGATCTCCTCCTACCGGTGGATCAACCGGCCCTTTCCGGGATTTTTTCTCTATCGGAATATGGTCGTCGGTCCGGATTTTTTGCCCCATTGGAGCGGCGCTCGGACCGGCATAAGCTTTTTGGATCGCATTGTTGCGGTGGATGATGAGGTACTCAGCACGCCTGCGGAAGTCTATGACGCGGTGAGCAAAAGGCCGCCAGGAACCCAGTTCAGGTACACGGTTGAGAAATCGGGTCAGCGGTCACACGTCATGGTTCCGTCGATGAACTTTTCTTTCTCGGACTGGCTACTGAGCTTCGGGATCTATCTCGCGGCCGGTGTCGGATTTTTAGCTATTGGGGTCGCCCCGGTTTATCTGCGCTCCCCTTCTCCATCGGCACCCGCGCTTCTCTTTATGGTGACGATGATCTTTCTTTGGTTTGCCACGACATACGATTTCATGACCACTCAGGTATTGCCGAAGGAGATCCGGGCCTTGGCCTTTGCGTTGACCCCGAGCGCCGGGATTCATGTGGGTCTCTTACTGACCGGGGGCAAGGCGCGCGGCCGCAGGCATCGGCTCTACGTGGCGCTGGTTTATGGCCTGTCGCTCATCCTGGGGCTGTCTTACAGCCTCACCTTCCATGGCCCCGTGGAGCTGTGGCATTGGGCGTTGCGGTCCAGCTACGGCTACAGCTTGATGGCTTCGCTGGGCTTTCTCTTGCTGCTCGGCCGCGAACTCAGACAGCCGGGTCCGCAGCTAGAGCGATCTCGCCTTCGGGTGGTCTTCGTGGGAGCGGCTTTGGGCTTTTTTCTCCCCACGTTAGGCGCGGTTTTGCGGGCTTTCCTGGGCTGGGAGATTCCCCACAACTTTCTCTTGATCTTGGCGGCATTTTTCCCCTTGTCCGTGGCTTATGCCCTGCTGAAATACAATCTCTTCGATATCGGGGCCGTGTTGAAAGTCGGGCTGACGCGCGGCGCCTTAACCGGCCTACTGCTCCTGGTTTATGTTTCGGTCGTTTCGCTTTTGAGCCTGGGCACGGGAATTTACGAGAAGGACGTTCTCGCCCCTTTGTTCTTTGCCGTCCTGGTGGTTTTGATCTTCAACCCCCTGCTTCGCTGGCTTGAGGGCGTCGTGGACCGCTACATTTACGGACAGGCATACGACTCGAACCAGTTGCAGAGGGATGTGAGCCTTCTGTTGCGCTCACTGGCAGAGCCGCCGCTCACCGCCGAAAGATTTCTTAAGACCGTTGCTGACCGTATCGGCATCGAGACCGCTTGTCTCTTTTTTCAGCCGTCGGGACAAGAAACGTGCGTCGCCGTTTCGGTTAACGGCGAGCTTGACCCCGGGACGGGTCGGCGACTGGTCTCAGGCGCGTCCTGGAACCGCTATTTTGGGGCGCGTTGGGGAGGAGTTTCCAAGGCCGAGGTTGAGACTGATCCTGGATACGGAGCAAGTCAGGCCGAGATTTTGGGGCTCTTTCGGCAGTTAAGGGCGGAGCTGGTGATCCCAATCGTGTTTGAGCGCAATATTTTGGGATTGGTTGCGTTCGGCGGAAAGCGGTCGGGGAGGGAGTACAGTGCCAGCGATTTCCAATTACTCTGCAGCTTGGCGGATCAATTGGCGCTTTCCCTGGAGAATGGCACGCTCTATGAAGAGTCTGAAAAAGCTAAGAGAAGCTACCGCTCACTTTACGATGAAGCTCAGGTGATGAACGAGAGGCTTATTGACGCGGATCGCCTGAAAAAGCAGTTTGTGGCGAATATCTCCCACGAGCTGAGAACCCCGATCAGCACCATCCTCGGTTACTCGGAGATCCTGTCAGATCCCGGCTTCCGAGGCGATACACGAACGGCTTTGGAGCGGCTCGCCTCGAGCGGTCAGAATCTGTCCCAACTCATGGACAATCTGCTGGACTTTTCTCGCATGGAGGCGGAAACGTTGGCGCTCACGCTCCAGGAGGTCAATCTGAGAGAGGTGCTCGAATCGCTCGAGATCATGACACGAAGATGGATCAAGGAACGCCCGGTCCGCTTTTGTCTTCAGGTCGACTGCTCGCCGGAAACGATTCAAACCGATCCGCAAAAGCTGCAGCAAATTCTCATGCACCTTTTGACCAACGCTTTGAAATTTACGGAACGAGGCGAGATCTCCATCCAGGTTCGAGCCGTGGTGGAAGGGCCGGATACGGTTTTGGAAATCTTGGTCTCGGATACCGGAATCGGAATCGGCAAGGAAGATCAGGAGATCATCTTTGACGATTTCCGGCAGCTGGACGGCTCGACAACGCGAAAGTATGGCGGAACGGGTCTGGGGCTCAGCTTGTGCCGGAAGTTGGCCCAATCTTTAGGTGGAAAAATCACCGTCGATAGCGAGCCGGGAAAGGGAAGCGTGTTTAGCTTGTTCCTGCCGCTCAGGAAAACCGAGGCGGTGGCTTTGCCCGCTTTACAGGGCGTTTAGGAGGCTGCAGAAAAAGTGATTTTCATGCTTCGAGAGCCTCAGCATGAACGGAAAATCGCGAATGATTTCAAGGGCTCCTCCGTTCGCCCTGAGCTACGTCGAAGGGTGAACGGGGTTTTTCAGCGGAATCACTAACTGGGGCATGACCTGTTTATGAAAAGGGTTTAACGAGGCCAGCACCTCTTGTGGTGAAGTCAGTGAGTCGGCGGATATTAACACCGCGGTTAGAAACCTGCCAATCTTGCGATGGCCGGCCGAAAATGAGTTGTCGGGCCGCTCTAAATGTGCTCTAATCCGCCAAATTGTAAGGCAGTCTTTATGGAGACGAAATGATGGCTGTGGGATCTGGATTGACGGGACAGGATCTGTTTCCCCGTTTTTCTGCCGAGGAATACGCTCGCCGCCATCGGGCGGTGCGCGCGGCTATGGTCAAAGAAGGGCTGGACGCCATCGT
The DNA here is from genome assembly GCA_016180805.1 of Deltaproteobacteria bacterium. GTDB lineage: Bacteria > Desulfobacterota > Binatia > UBA9968 > UBA9968 > 2-12-FULL-57-22. The sequence continues at coordinate 4,037 of JACPAM010000319.1, forward strand.
CGTCAGCGGCGGGCCTGGCGCCCCCGAAGTTCACTACCTGGTGAATTACTTAGCCCAGTCGCCGTGCTGGCTTATTTTTCCCCGGGCAGGGGAGCCGTCGTGTTTCATCCACTTCTACAACCATCTTCCGTGCGCGCAGGCTCAAGCGATCATCTCCGATGTCCGCTGGTACGGTCCGTCGCCCGCCCAGACCGTGGCAGAAGAGCTGCGGCGAAGGGACCTCGGCAAAGGCCGGATCGGCCTGGTTAGCTTCGGCACGATCTCGCACCGTCACTTTACCGACTTGGAGCGCCGCCTGCCGGAGATCGAGTTCGTCGATTTTGGGCCGCAGGTGACGCGAATTCGCTGGGTACGAAGCGAAGAGGAGCTGGCTTATTTACGACGCAGCGGCTACCTCACGGATCTGGCTTGCGAAGCTCTCGAACAACGCCTCCGGCCGGGCATGACCGAACAGGACATTCTCGCCATCGTTTACGGTGCCTATGTTAAAAACGGCGGCGATCCGGGAATTCATTTCATCGCCACCACCAGCATGGCTGAGCCCGATCGCTACGTGCCTTGGCAGCGCGTGACGCCGCGCACGATCAGCGTCGGCAGCGTGGTGATTACGGAACTGACGGTGAGTTACTGGGGGTACTCGACCCAGATTCACCGGCCGTTTGCCGTCGGGCGGGAACCGTTGCCCGTGTATCGCGAGCTGTTTGACGCCGCGCTGGACTGTTACGAAAGAGTGCGGCAGATCTGCAAGCCGGGAACCACGAGCCAGGAGATTGTGGCGGCAACCTCAGTCATCGAAGAGCGCGGCTTCACGAGCTATGACAGCGTTTTTCATGGTGAGCGCGGGAAGTTTCCGGAACTTGGGACGCAATCGGCAGCCCACCCGTTGGAGCCCTGGACCTTGGTTGAAAATATGGTCCACGTCATCCAGCCCAACCCGATCACGCGAGATCATCGGGCCGGCTTACAGCTCGGCGCGGCCGTCGTGATCAAGCCCGACGGGGGCGAGCCGCTGCACAATTATCCGTTCAAGTTTCCCGTCTGTGGGGTGTAAAAAAAGGGACTCCCAATCCCTCCGCTCCAGGGTCTCGTCGGCGGGAAGTCTTAGCTGCTCGCCTCGGGCAGCATCGAAACTCGCCCGCTGAAGACAGAAGAAGC
>JACPAM010000320.1 GCA_016180805.1 Deltaproteobacteria bacterium
AGAGGACAGAAGAGCCTTCAACAACCTGGCCCTTGAACTCTTCCGGAATCTTTAAGTCGAATGTCTCGTATGTCTCAGAGTCCATTACATTTGCCATGTACTCCCCCCGTGATGAGTCCGAGACCGGCGTAGGTGATCTTGAGCGGGCTGTAAAATACGCTGGCGAGGACGGCGCCGACACCATAACCGAGGTCTTCACCGGCGGAAGGTTCGGCTTGGACAGGCGGTTGCGCTTCGATGGGAGCCTCGGCGGCGGGCAAGATCGGCGGGGACAAGATGAGTGCGGTAAGGAAAGTTCCAAGTAAGATTTTGGCTACAAGCGCTTTCATGCTCGCGAGTGTAGCACAGCTTACGCCTTCGAGTCAAAAAAAATTTCTTCAACCGTCTTCCCCGGATTCACTCGGCGGCCTGAAATACCGCTCATAGCACGCACGGATGCGCTCGCGCCTGAGTTCGTAGTCTTGGAGCAAGAGTTCTCCCTCGCTCCTCTTTCCGTTTCGCTTGGCCCGGCGAGAAGCCTTGTAGCCCATGGCCCTGGCGATGCTCTGAAGCTTGTCGGCCTCGCGCTCCAAGACATCGAGCGACTGGCCTCGTTCCAGGCGCAACCGATGGTCGAGTTGGCGTAAGAAAAGATACCCTTGGGAGAGCAAGCGAAATTCCCACTCCTTCAGAATCTTAAGCTCCCGGAGCGCGCTCAGCGCGGCTGAGGTTGCGCGCTGCCGCAGCTTGGGATAGCGAAACCCGTAAGAGAGCTGGAGCATTTGCGCGAGGAACTCGATGTCGACCATCCCACCCAACCCTTTCTTCAAATTGAACTGGGAAAGATCCTCCTGGGCGAGTTCCCGCTCCATGCGCATGCGCAGGTGATGAATCTCCGCGATATCCTCCGGTTTTAAGCCCCGGCTTCGGTAGGCGAAGGCCTCGGCGATCTGCGCGGCCTCGTTTCCCAGGCTCCGATCTCCGGCGACCCAGCGGGCCTTGATTAACGCCTGCCTCTCCCAAAGCTGGGAGCTGGTTTGATGATAGGCGCGGAAAGCTTCGAAGGAGGAGACCAGCGGGCCGGATTTTCCCGAGGGCCGAAGCCGCATGTCGATTTTGTAGAGAATTCCCTCCTCGGTCGGCGCGGAAAGAAACGTGATAAGTCTCTGCCCGAGCTTCACGTAGTATTCGTGGGCGTCGAGGTGGCCCGCGGGGCCGCCTTCGCTTCGGGCTTCTTCCGGAGCGCCGTAGATAAAAATGAGGTCGAGGTCGGAGTTGTAGTCGATTTCTCGGCCGCCGAGCTTTCCCATTCCCAGGACCGTAAACCTCCCACGCGCAAGCGGGCCGTATCCTTTTACGAGCTCTTTTGCCGCAAGTCCCAGAGCGCGTTCGACGCAGGCGTCGGCGAGACTAGAAAGCTGGCCTAGCACCTCCTGAAGCTCCAGGGCGCCGCCCAGGTCGTGCAGCCCAATGCGAATGAACTCCTCCACCCGGTAGCGGCGCAACGAGTTGAGGTTGGCTTCCGGGTCGTCGGCTGCAGCCAGAGCGGCGCGGATCTCGCCGAGTTGCTCATCCCTGGTCTTGCGCAGCCTTGTGAGATCGAACCGGATGAGACTGTCGAGCAGCTCGGGCCGCTTGATGAACAGATCAGTCAGGAATTGGCTGTTCGCGAAAAGCCGGAGGAGAAGCCGCATGGTCTTGGGATTTTCGGCGAGCAGAGTGAGAATCCCCGTGCGGGCGCCTACCCGATGGCTGAACTCGGACAGATTGAAAAGGGTCTGATCGGGAGCGCCGGACTTGACGATTTCGGCCATGAGCGCAGGCCCCAAAGTCCTGAGCGCCTTCAGCCGCCTCGGGCTGGGAGGGGCGAAGGTCTCGCCGTCGCGCACGGCCAGCAGATTGCGATAGGCCCTCTGGGGATCACTGAACCCGAGTCCTTCGAGGTTTTCCAGAACGCGCTGCTCTTCGTCAAGATCGTTCCATATCTCTTGAAAGCCGCCGCTCCCTTCCTCGGCAATCTCCTTTTGGGCGCTATAGAAGAGCCGGTCGAAGGCTCGGCGCACTCCTGCGGTGTGTTTGCGGTAGTCGCGCCAGAAGAGTTTTGGCTCGTCGGCGCGATTTTTTCGCACGTAGCCGAGTCGGCGAGCGAGCGCCAGCTCTTCTTCTTCCTTTTCCGGGATGGAGTGGGTGTGGCTCTCCTGGACCATCTGGATCTTGTGTTCCACGTCGCGTAGAAACCGGTAGGCCGCGCTGAGGGTCTGGCTTTCTCGCTTCGGAATGAAGCCGTGTTGGGCGAGAAGGCTCAAGGCCCGTAGTGTCGGACGCTCTCTCAGGCGCGGCTCGTAGCCCCCGTTGACCAGTTGCAGGGCCTGAGTGAGAAACTCGACCTCCCGGATGCCGCCCCGGCCGAGCTTGAGGTTGCGCTCTTGCTGGCGCGGCGCGATCAGCTCCCGCTCGATCCTGAGCTTCATGTGCCTGAGCTCTTCGACGGTGGTGAAGTCAAGATAGCGACGGTAGATGAAGGGCTCGACCTCCTTGAGAAAGCGACGGCCCAGTTCCGCATCGCCGGCCGCGGCTCGCGCCTTGATGAGAGCGGAGCGCTCCCAGCATTGGCCCCATGACTCGTAGTAGAGCATGGCGGAGGCGACGGATTGGACCAGCGGGCCGCCGCGCCCCATAGGCCGCAAGCGCAGATCGGTGCGAAAGACAAATCCCTCTTCCGTGACATCGCTCATGGCATGGGTCAAGCGCTCGGCTAATGCGGTAAAGAATTCCCGCGGCGTTTTTCTCCCCTTGCGGCCGCCCTCGCTCTCGCCTTCCTCCTCCTCGTAGAGGTAGATGAGGTCGATGTCCGAGCTGAAGTTGAGCTCCTCGCCGCCCAGTTTTCCCATTCCCAGAATCACGAAGCGGTTTTTCCCGTTCCCCCCCGGGGGCCGGAGCGCGCCGAAGTCCTTCTCGACATCGGCGCGGCAAAATCGATACGCCGCCTCGAGGGAAGCGTCGGCGAGCGCCGTAAGCTCCCTCAACGTCTCTTCGAGGTTGACCTGCGGGAGTAAGTCCCGCGCGCCCATGCGCAGGTACTCCCGCCGCTTGTGCCGGCGAAGCCCCAGCAAGAAGTCGGCGTAGGCGACCTCCTGCTTGAGCAGCGGGGCCAGCTCGGCGAGGTGACCGGCGACGGACTTCTCGGCGAGCTTTATCTGCTTCAGAAAAAGAGCGCTCCAACCCTTTCCCTGCTGGATCAGGTAGTCGCTGAGATACGCACTCGCACCGAGGAGCTGGGTCAGGGGTGGGAGGGAAGCCGCCGGAAATTTTTTCCAGGTCGTTGCGCCGCCGCTTTCGATCAGCCTTGCGAGGTTCGTGCGGGCGAGGGCAGGGGAGGGGCTTTTAGCGATCAGCCGGTCGATCTTTTCCCGCTCCCCCCGCGAGGGCAGGATCTTTTGAAGGTCGCTCACAACTTTAGGCTAATATTCTCAGTAATAGGCCGCAAGTCTTTGGCGAATCCAGTAGGTGATTCAGGGTCTGCGGTTCAGGGTCGAAAGTCTTTTCACCCACCTAATTCGGTTGACTCAGCAGCTCTTTGAGCCGGGAGACTATCCTGGGTTCGAGCCTGAAAAGGTCAGAAATGAGCTTGGTGACTTCCTCACCCGGTATGGAATTAACCTCGAGATTAGCCTTGGTAGCCTCGGCTAGAAATTCCGGATCTTTGGTGGTGTTCCAAAAGGAACGACGTAGGATCTCAATCCGATCTCGTGGCGTGCCTGGAGGCGCTGAGTAGGCATAGGTGATGGCGCTTGGAGCGTGGACGCCAGTATGGATTAATTGGCGTCCCTCCTCGGTCTTAGCCAAGTTGATGGCTAGCGGAATATTGGCGGGGAGATCCGCGTGGGGTTGCGGCGCGTTCTGCAGTACGACCGTTGCATCGCCCGCCTCCAGTTGTTTTTTCCAAGTGGCTCTCACCGAGGCCACCGAGATGCCGCAGAGTCCTGAAATTTCTCCTCCCTCCACAGCGAGCCGCATGTCGGCCGTTCCCTTGTAGCCCGAGACGACCCTCAACGGGAGGCCCAGAACGGCTCTCAAAATTTTAGGGAAATCATCTGTGGACGCGCCGGGCGCGGCCCCACCAAGCCGGACAGGAGTTTTTGCCGCCATCCATCGCTCAACGGAAGTGATCCCGCTTGCTTTGCTAAAGAGGCAAACATCGTGGTTCTTTCCGGGAGTCCCAATCCATTCCAGTTTGCGCGCGTCGAATTCGATGCCCTGACCGCCGATGAGCTGCGCCATGACCTGGCTTCCATGGAAGGTCCCGAAGGTAAGTCCGTCGGGCTTGGCTATCTTGTAAAGATGGTTCGCGGCAACCAGGCTTCCAGCGCCTGTCATGTTCTCTACGACCAACGTGGGGTTCCCCGGAATATGTTTCCCCATGTGGCGGCTAAGCGACCGGGCATAGGCGTCGAATCCTCCCCCTGGAGCGAAACCGACAATGACGCGAACGGTTTTGCCCTTGTAAAATGGCTCTTGCGCAAAGGCCGGCTCTAGCCAGCCGCAGATGAGTATGCTGGTCAAGACGAAGGATAAAATCTGGAATTTTCTTTTCATCAGCGATCCCTCCTCCGAGCGCAGCTTCCCAGCATTGTCAACTTCACCGCATTGATTTCCTAGTACAACT